>JAIXZV010000188.1 GCA_027489365.1 Sphingomonadales bacterium | reverse complement strand
CGTCCATTCGCTGCCCGAACGGACCGCTTCCATGAAGGCGTCGGTCAGCAGCACGCCGTGGTGCAGGTTCAAGGCCTTGCGGTTGAAATCGCCCGAGGGTTTGCGGATTTCGAGGAATTCCTCGATCTCCGGGTGCGACACGTCGAGATAGACCGCCGCCGACCCGCGCCGCAGCGAGCCCTGCGAAATCGCGAGCGTGAGCGAATCCATCACGCGCACGAACGGGATGATGCCGCTGGTCTTGCCGTTGAGGCCGACCGGCTCGCCGATGCCGCGGACATTACCCCAATAGGTGCCGATCCCGCCGCCGCGCGACGCCAGCCAGACATTCTCGTTCCACGTGTCGACGATGCCGTTGAGGCTGTCGGGCACGGAATTCAGGAAGCAGGAGATCGGCAGGCCGCGCCCGGTGCCGCCGTTCGAGAGGACGGGCGTGGCAGGCATGAACCACAGGCGCGAGATATAGCTGTACAGCCGCTGCGCGTGTGCGGCGTCATCGGCATAGGCCGACGCTACGCGGACGAACAGATCCTGGAAGGTTTCGCCGGGCAGCAGGTACCGGTCCCGCAGCGTGTCCTTGCCGAATTCGGTCAGCAGCGCGTCGCGCGAATGATCGACCTCGACCGGGTAAAGCTGCGCGCGCACTTCCTTCGAATCGTTGCGGGCAGTGAGCGTACGTTTCGCGCCGCTGGTGTCGCTCGACGGGGGAGTGGTGCTGGTCGTCAGCGCCTCGATCGCATCGGTGGCCATGTCCGTATTCGCTTCCCTGCTGTCCCGAAAATCCATCGTCATCGCCTTCGTCTTCCCAGTCACTTGATGGACCGGAGCGCCGCCATTTCACCATGCGGCGTTCCCGGTCCGTTCGAATCGGGGGGCGAACCCCCATGCTATCATTTTCGGGCGACCGCACGAGAACAAAATAAGCCCGTCCTGCGTCGTAAACGCAGGGAAGGACGTCTCTGCAATATGGGGTTGCAGGCTTTGTTCTACTAGCTCTTGGGTTCGCCCCCGAACTCAACCCCTACAGATTGTGCCGGATCGATGAGCGAAGCAAGTCGGTAAATGACAGATTAGCGACTCAACTCGTCGCTATTTTGATTCGGGTCAACGCACGTTCGAAACGGGCGCAAGGCGCGACGCGCGGTCAAAGCTGACATGCACGAAACGCAAGAGACCGAAGCGGGAACGTGACATTTTTTTCACGCGCCCGACGATTGCGGCCGATCGGGCGGGCGGGGCAGCGTGACGATCGCGGCGAGGCCGCCGAGGGGTGCTGATTCGAGCGTCAGCGTGCCGCCGTAGAGGTCCGCGAGTTCCTGCGCGATCGACAGGCCGAAGCCGTGGCCGTCGCCGCGTTCGTCGAGTCGTTGCCCGGCGGCGAGCGCGGCGGCGCGGGCTTCGGGGGCGATGCCCACGCCGTCGTCCGCGATGCTGAGGCGGACGAAGCGCGCGTCGGTCGCGGGGTGCGCGGTGACGGCGATGCGCTGCGCTGCCCAGCGCCAGGCGTTGTCGAGCAGATTGCCGATCAGCTCGTCGAGATCCTGGCGATCGACCGCCACGGTCAGGCCAGGTGCGATCTCGACGCTTGCGGTTACGCCGCGATCGGCATGGATGCGGCCGAGCGCGTTGGTCAGATCGGCGAGCACGGGCGCGAGCGGCGTGGCGACGCGCATCGCCCCGCCGGGGGTGGCGGCGCGCGCGCGGCCGAGATGGTGGCGCACCGCACGGTCGATCCGCTCGACCTGTTCGCGCAAGGACCCGTCCGGGTCGTGCGGCGGGAGCGCGAGCGCGAGCGTGGCGAGCGGCGTCTTGAGGCCATGCGCGAGATTGGCGACATGGCCGCGGGCATTGGCGAGGGCTGCGGCGTTCTCGCTGAGGAGCGCGTTGATCTCGGTGGCGAGCGGGGCGAGCTCGCTTGGCTGGTTTTCGGGGAGCGCCTCGGCTTTGCCCGCACGGATCGCGGCGAGGCTCTCGCGCATGGCTTTCAGCGGGCGCAGACCGATGCGGAGCTGGACGAGTGTGGCGATGGTGAGCGCGGCCCCGAGCAGGAGCAGCGAGCCGAGCAGCGGCATCATGGCGGCGCGCAAGGGGCGGTCGACGATCGTGCGCGGGGCCGAGGCGGTGATCCGCACCGGGCCGGCCGGGGTGGCGAGCGTCAGGCTGCGCGCGTGGCGCGGTCCGTCGTGGTCGCGCCAGTCGAGCGCTTGCGGATCGCGGCCGTCACGGTGGCGCGGGCCGAACGGCGGCGGCGGACCGTCGGGGAAGCGCGGGCGTTCCTCCATCGCGTTCAGATCGGGCTTGGCGGGCGAGGCGATCGTGCGGCCGCCCGCGTCGATCCGCCAGCCCCAGCCGCCGCGCGGATCGTCATAGGGCGCGGCGAGGATCAGGCGGCTGCGGTCGATCGCGCCGTCGGGGCGGACGGCCTGAGCGAGGACGGCGATCTGCGCGTCGAGCCGGTCGTCGAGGCCGCGCATCACGAAGCGATCGAGCACCGCGCCGATCGTCACGGCGGCGAAGGCGAGCGCGGCGAGCGTTGCGATCAGCGCGGTGACGAGCAAGCGGCCGTAGAGCGAGCGGGGGAGGAGGGTCATGCTTCGTGGCCCATTTTACGCTTTCTGCGAGCGTCTTGCCCCATTGCTGTCATCCCCGCGAAAGCGGGGACCCAGCTCGTGCCGCCGGTGATGGGTCCCCGCTTTCGCGGGGATGACACAAGAGGGGGGCGGTGACAGAGAGCATGGGCACACCCCATCACGCCACCACCCGATAGCCACGCCCGCGCACCGTCTCGATCCGCTCCGCGCCGATCTTCTTGCGCAAGCGCCCGACGATCACTTCGAGCGAATTGGAATCGGGATCGGCATCGCCTTCATAGACATGGTCGAGCAGATCGAGCCGGTCGACCACCACGCCTTTGCGCAGCATCAGCGTGGTCAGCACGCGCCATTCGAGCGCGGTGAGGCGCAAGGGGAGGCCGTCCAATTCGACCTGGCCGGTCTGCGCATCGAATGACACCGGCCCGCACACGATGCGCGCCGCGGCATTGCCGGTCGCGCGGCGGACCAGCGCGCGCAGGCGCATGACGAGTTCCTCGACGCGGAACGGCTTGGTCAGGTAATCGTCGGCCCCGGCGCGGAACCCGGCGACCTTTTCCGACCAGCCGTCGCGCGCGGTGAGGATGAGTACGGGGAGCGCGCGCCCGGCGGCGCGCCATTCCTCGAGCACGGTGATCCCTGATTTGATCGGCAGGCCGAGATCGAGCACCGCGGCGTCATAGCTGCCGGTGTCGCCGAGATGCGCGCCATCCTCGCCATTCGCCGCCACATCGACCGCGAAATGCTCGGCGCGAAGTGCCTTGGCGATGCCGTCGGCGAGCGCGGTGTCGTCCTCGACCAGCAGAATGCGCATGAAGGTGTCCTTTGCACCGGTTGCTAGGCCGGATCGCTAAACCGGGGCTGAACGGCCAAGTTCAGCGTGGTGGTGGGGCGGCTGCGTAGAAAGGGCAACACCAACCAAGCAGGAGTACACACAATGACCGACTTTATCGAAGGCCCGACCCCAGCCGCTCCCGATGGCCCGACCAAGCGCAAGCGTCGCTTTTCCGTGCAGGCCGCGGTGGTTGCGACCGCTTTGCTCGCGGTCGGGGTCGGCGGTGGCGCGACCTTCGCGCAGATGAGCGGCCCTGCGGTCGAGATGGCACCCGCGACGCCCGTGGCGATCAAGGGGCTGAGCGATGGCGAGTCGATCGTTACGGTGCGCGGCAAGGTTGCCGAGGTCTATGGCGGCGCGTTCATCATGGCCGATGCGAGCGGCCGCGCGCTGATCGAAACCGGGCCGCGCCACGGCTTTATGGGCGATGCGTCACCGCTAGTGAGCGTCGGGCAGACGGTGACGGTGCAAGGGCGTTTCCGCGATGGCACGGTGCACGCATCGTTCCTGGTCGGCGCGGATGGCAAGGTGATGGCGCTGCGCCCGATGGGTCCGCCGCGCGGTGGGCCGGGTGGGCGGCATGGCCCGCATGGTGGCCCGGCTGGTCCGGAGGGGCGTGGTCCGGATCGGGGACCTGATGGCGGTCCCGACGGTGGCGTGGATGGTGGTCCGGATGGGGCGGGTGCGCCGCCGCCTCCGCCGCCCGCCGCTGCTGTCACGGCGAACAGCGCGGGTTGAGGCCGCCGCGGCAAAGCCGCGTCGTCGGACGCGGCTGCTAGCCGCGCCGTCCGGGGTGCGCTGATCGCGCGATTTAGCTTTCGCTAAATCTTGCGGCGCACCCTAGCCTGCCTTCCGCAGCGGTACCGAGGCCGTCGCCAACCGTTCCATGTTGAACGTCTCGGCGAATTCGAGGCCGGCCTTGCCGTCCGCCGCCCAGCGCAGGCGCGCCGGGAACATCTGGTTTTCGAGCAACTCGATCAGCACGTCGAGATCGCCGACGCCGTCCTCGACCTCGATCCCGTCGATCATCACGCCACCGCTGGAGATGTTGCGGATGCGCACTTCGCCGACCACGTCGCCCGACTGGATGCGGGCGGTGCGCAGCATGGCGGTGCGCGGCGATCGGCTGACGCGGTATCCACTCGGGGTTGCGCGTCCGTCGGCCGCGGTCAATTGCGCAGCGACCTCGGACGCGCGGGCGGGCTTGCCATAGGCATAGCCCTGGATGTGGCTGCAGCCGAGTTCGCGGATCAGCGCGATTTCGTCGTGATTCTCGACCCCCTCGGCGGTCGTTTCCATGCCGAGCGTATCGGCCAGGCTGACGATCGCCTTGATGATTGCGGCGTTGCGATTGCCCGTGATCGTCGCGCCCTTCACGAAGCTCTGGTCGATCTTGATCTTGTCGAACGGCGCCTTCTTCAAATAGCCGAGCGAGGAATAGCCGGTCCCGAAATCGTCGAGCGAGAGGCGGACGCCGCAGCCTTTGAGCGTCTTGAACATCTGCTCGGTCGCGGGGGTTTCATCGACGAACACGCCTTCGGTGATTTCGAGTTCGAGGCGGTGCGGCGCAATCCCCGATTTCGCCAGCGCCGAGGTGACGAGCGCGGGCAACGCGGGATTGGCGAACTGGATCGGCGATACGTTGACCGCGACGCGCACGTCGCTCGGCCAGGTCGCCGCTTCGATGCAGGCGGTGCGCAGCACCCATTCGCCGATCGCCTCAATCAGCCCGCAATCCTCCGCGACGGGAATGAAGTCCGCCGGGCTGATGATCCCGCGCGTCGGATGTTCCCAGCGCAGCAACGCTTCGTAGCCGACGATCCGTTCGGAGCGCGTGCTAACCACCGGCTGATAGGCGATGTGGAACTGGTTGCCGCCGAGTGCCTCGCGCAGATCGTCCTCAAGCTGCTTGCGGCTTTGCGCGCCGACCAGCAATTCGTCGCGGAAGAAGCGGTGGATGCCGCGCCCGTCGCCCTTGGCGGCATACAGCGCGAGGTCGGCATTGCGGACCAGCGTCTCGGCGTCGGTGCCGTCGTCGGGCGACAAAGCGATTCCGATCGAACAGCCGATGCTGACTACGGATCCGTCGATGCTGTATGGCTGAGAAAGGTCGAAGATTACGCGCCGCGCGAGCTCGCCCAGTTTATCGCGGTCCGCCATCGCGGGCAGGATCACCTGGAATTCGTCGCCGCCGAGCCGACCGACCAGCCCGGCGTCGCCGATCGTGCGCAGCAGCCGTTGCGCGACCTTCTTGAGCAGCGTGTCGCCGGTCTGGTGGCCGAGCGTATCGTTGACCGCCTTGAACCGGTCGAGATCGAGCAGGAACAGCGCCGAGGTGCGGACGTGCCCCGGCTGGGCGAGGCGTTGCGCCAGCGTCTGATCGAGCGAGAGGCGCAAGCGCTGACGATTGGCGAGGCCGGTGAGGCCGTCGAAGAGCGCGAGGCGCGTGATTTCGGCATCGGCGCGGCGGCGTTCGGTCAAGTCACTGCCGCTGCCGACGAAGCCGACGAAATGGCCGAAATCGTCGATCACCGGGCGGCCGGAAATCGACCACCAGCGATCGAGCTTGGCGATGCTCGCCGGGCGCACCGAATAATTGGAGAAAGCGGTGCGCGAGGCGAGGTGGAAGGCGAGCGTGCGCTCGGTCTCGGGCGAGGCGCTGTCCATGCGGAACAGCGTGGTGAGCGGCGCGCCGATCGCGGGCGCATCGGGCAAATCGAGTTCGTTGGCGACCTTGGCGGTCAGATAGGTGATGCGGCCGTCGGCATCGGTTTGCCAGAACCAGCCGTTCGAATGCGCCTCGAACTCCGCGACCAGGCGCGTCGCCATGCGGCCCTGGGCATGTTCCAGATCCCGCTTCGTCCCTGCGCGGCGGTCGAACGCGACGAGCCGATAGGTCGCGACCGTCAGGCACAGCACGAAGCCCATGGCGATGCCGAGCGCGGTGTCGAAGCCTTCGCGAATGCCGAGCACCGCGACCAGCCCGAGCGCGAAGCCGAGCGTCGCCGCACGCACCGGGTGCAGCGCGATGATCGTCACGATGATTGCGCCGAACACCGCGACGAAGCTGATGAAGTTGAAACTGCCAGAGGCCGCCCCGACCGTCGCATAGAGCAAGGCGAGCAACGCCGCCGCGATGCCGCTGCCGACCAATGTCGCGATGCGGACATGGATGTAGGGCGACCAGCGTTGCAGCGGCGGCACGCAGACCGCAGCGAGCAGAACCAGCCCCAGCCCCGCGACCACCCCGCCCCATAGCAGCGCGCCGTCCATCAGCGCGGGCAGGCTCGCCTCGCGCGCCGACCACCACACGATCGACGGCGCGGCGACCGCCACGATGAAGGCGAGCGGCCAGATCGCGGCCAATTGGCGCACCTGGATGAAGAGCTTGTCGCGGTGGCTTTCCGGCGCGCGCGGACCGGGCACCAGATCGGTGCGAAACGCGGCCAGCGCGCGGGCGATGGCTTTCAGGGGATTGAAACGGGCTCGCATCGATTCTTCGGTAGCGGGCGAACCTTGCCAAAGTGCCTGCGGCTTTTGGTAAACGCGCGATAAGGATACGGCTTTCCGAAGCTTGGCGACGGCGGCGTTGGCGCATAGAGGGTGCGGGAGAGACCAGCACCGAAAGCCGTTCCATGACGACCATCATCCGCCAAGCCGATCTGATCGAGAGCGTCGCCGACGCGCTGCAATTCATCAGCTACTACCACCCGATGGATTATATCCGCGCGCTGGGCGCGGCGTATGAGGCCGAACAGGGCCCGGCCGCCAAGGATGCGATCGCGCAGATCCTGACCAACAGCCGGATGTGCGCCGAGGGGCACCGGCCGATCTGCCAGGATACCGGCATCGTCAACGTGTTCATCAAATGGGGCATGGACTGCCGCCTGGATGCTACCGATCGCTCGCTGCAGGATGTGGTCGATGAAGGCGTGCGGCGGGCGTATCTCAACCCCGACAACAAGCTGCGCGCGTCGGTGCTGACCGACCCGGCGTTCACGCGGCGCAACACCAAGGACAATACGCCGTGCGTGCTCCACGTCGAGATGGTGCCGGGTGCGCGCGTCTCGGTCGATGTCGCGGCGAAGGGCGGCGGCAGCGAGAACAAATCGAAGTTCAAGATGATGAACCCGTCGGATTCGATCGTCGATTGGGTGGTGGAGATGCTGCCGCAGATGGGGGCTGGCTGGTGCCCGCCGGGGATGCTGGGCATCGGGATTGGCGGGACGGCGGAGCATTGCGTGCTGCTGGCGAAGCAAGCGTTGATGGAACCGATTGATATGGGGCCGCTGAAGGCGCGCGGGCCGAAGAATGACATCGAGGCCTTGCGGATCGAGATTTTCGACAAGGTCAATGCGCTCGGCATCGGCGCGCAGGGGCTGGGCGGGCTGGCGACGGTGCTTGACGTCAAGATCCTCGACGCGCCGACGCATGCGG
>JAIXZV010000162.1 GCA_027489365.1 Sphingomonadales bacterium | reverse complement strand
TGATCGGCGACACGCCCAAATCGATTCCCGAACGCCAGGCGCTGATGCAGGCGGTGGTGGCAAGCGTGGTGGCGAACCACGGATAACGCGCGAAGATCCTAAAAACCGTTCGCCCTGAGCTTGTCGAAGGGCTGCCCTTCTTCCACGGTCGAAGGAAGGGCAGGGCTTCGACAGGCTCAGCCCGAACGGATGGGGCCGCACGTCACATCGCACGAGCGCTCACCCCCGCAACTCGGGCTTGGGCAAAGCGCATCGCGCTGCTATCTCCCGCCAATGCCGCATCTCTATCTCGTCGATGGCTCGGGTTATATCTTCCGCGCCTATCATCGCCTCCCGCCGCTGACCAACGTGCATGGCGAGCCGGTGGGTGCCGTCTATGGCTATACGACGATGCTGTGGAAGCTCGCCGACGAGCTGCACAAGGCCGACGGGCCGACGCATATGGCGGTGATCCTCGACAAATCGTCCAAGACTTTCCGCAACGATCTGTACGACCAGTATAAGGCGCACCGTCCGCCACCACCCGAGGATCTGATCCCGCAATTCCCGATGATCCGCGATGCGACGCGCGCCTTTTCGCTGCCGTGTATCGAGACCGAGGGGCTGGAGGCGGACGACATCATCGCCTGCTACGCCAAGGCCGCGCTGGCGCAGGGCTGGGCGGTGACGATCGTCTCTTCGGACAAGGATCTGATGCAGCTGATCGAGCCTGGGCTAGACATGTACGACACGATGAACAACCGCCGACTGGACGCGGCACATGTCGCCGAGAAATTCCACGGCGTCACCCCCGCGCAATTGGGTGATGTGCTCGCGCTGATGGGTGACAGCGTCGACAATGTGCCGGGCGTCACCGGCGTCGGCCCCAAGACCGCCGCCAAGCTGATCCTCGAACATGGCGACCTCGAAAGCGTGCTCGCCGCCGCGCCGACGATGAAGCCGGGCAAATTGCGCGATAATCTGATCGAGCAGGCCGAGAATGCGCGGCTGTCGAAGGTATTGGTCACGCTCAAATGCGACGTGACGCTGCCCGAGCCGCTCGAAGATCTCGAGCTCAAGGGCATTCCCGACGCGCCGCTTCGGGCATTTCTCGAACATCACGGCTTCAAATCGCTGCTCGCCAAATTGTCGGCGGTCGCCGATGCCCCGGTCACGCCGCACGCGCCGACCAAGATCACGCCGGTGGTCGAAGATCCGCCGTGCGAGCATGACGGCTATGAGACGGTGGTGGATGAGGCCGCGCTCGATCGCTGGATCGCCATCGCGCGGCACCAGGGCTGGATCGCGATCGATACCGAGACGACCGGGATCGACGCGACGCGCGCCGAGCTGGTCGGGGTGAGCATGGCACTGCACCCCAATCTCGCCTGCTATGTGCCGCTTGGGCATGGCGGATCGGGCCTGTTTGCGGAAACCCCGCCGCAGCTCGACCGGGCGGTGGCGCTGGCGAAGCTCAAGCCGCTGCTGGAGGACCCGAGCGTCCTCAAAATCGGACACAATCTCAAATATGACATGATCGTGCTCGCGCGCGCTTATGCCGAGAGCGGCGGCGTGCAGATCGCGCCGATCGACGACACGATCCTGATGAGCTTCGATCTCGACGCAGGACTCCACGGCCACGGCATGGACGAGCTGGCGGCGACGCATCTGTCGCATAGCTGCATCGCGTATAAGGACGTGGTCGGCACCGGCAAATCGCAGCGGAGCTTCAACGAAATCGATCTCGACGCCGCGACGCGCTACGCCGCCGAGGATGCCGATGTGACACTCCGGCTGTGGCGGCGCTTCAAGCCGCGGCTCGCCGCCGAGCAGGCGACGCGCGTCTATGAGATGGTCGATCGCCCGCTCGCTGCCGTCATCGCGCAAATGGAAATGCACGGGATCAAGGTCGATGCCGCGCGGCTTGCTAAACTCTCGACTGAGTTCGCGCAGCAGATGGGTGCTTTGGAGGTCGAGATCCATGCGCTCGCGGGCGGTGCCTTCACGATCGGCAGTCCCAAGCAATTGGGCGACGTGCTGTTCGAACGGATGGGCATCAAGGGCGGGCGCAAGGGCAAGTCGGGGGTTTATTCGACCGATGTGACCGAACTCGAACGCATCGCCGCCGACAAGGATTCGCCGGGCCGGGAGATCGCAGCGAAAGTGCTCGACTGGCGGCAATTGTCGAAGCTCAAATCGACCTATACCGACGCCCTGCAAGCGCAGATCAACCCGGCGACGGGCCGCGTCCACACCTCGTACAGCCTGACCGGCGCGCAGACCGGGCGCCTGTCCTCGACCGATCCGAATCTGCAGAACATTCCGATCCGCACCGAAATCGGCCGCCAGATTCGCGATGCCTTCGTGGCGGAGCCGGGCAATGTCCTGCTCGCCGCCGACTATTCGCAGATCGAACTCCGGCTCGCGGCGCATATGGCGGACGTGCCTGCGCTGAAACAGGCGTTCGCTGACGGGGCGGATATTCACAGCCTGACCGCGCAGGAACTGTTCGGTGAGGTCAACCGCGACACGCGCGGGCGGGCCAAGACGATCAACTTCGCGATCCTCTACGGCATCAGCCGCTGGGGCCTGGCCGGGCGGCTCGATGTGACGGCAGACGAAGCGCAAGCGATGATCGATCGCTATTTCGAACGCTTCCCCGGCATACGCAATTACATTGCCCGCACCACCGAGGAAGTACGCGAGCGCGGCTTCACCACCACGCTGTTCGGCCGCAAATGCCATTTCCCGCGGATCAACTCGAAGGTGCAACATGAGCGGCAGGGCGCCGAACGCGCCGCGATCAACGCACCGATCCAGGGGACATCCGCCGACATCATCAAGCGCGCGATGGTGCGGATGGGCCCGGCACTCACCGATGCGGGTTTCGGCCACGTCCGGATGCTGCTGCAGGTGCATGACGAACTCGTGTTCGAACTGCCCGAAGCCGATGTTGCTGCGGCGAGCGCGGTGATCGAGCGCGTGATGGCGACCGCGGCCGAACCGGCGATCACGCTCGACGTGCCGCTGGGGATCGAAATCGGCACCGGGCTGAGTTGGGGCGCAGCGCATTGAGCAGCGCCGAGGCGGAGGCAGGCGGCAGCGGTCGCCGAACCACCGACGAGATCGACGCGCTGGCAAAGGGCGGACGGACCAACATCATCGGGTTCGTGATGCGGCTGGTCGCGCGGCTGCCGTTCCTGTTCATCGCGGGGCGGCTCTACGGCCCCGATACGCTCGGCACGTTTGCGCGCGCGGTGCTGTTCGTCGAAGTTGCCTCGCTGCTGGCAACCTTCGGGCTTAAACGCGGCCTCGCGCTGGCGATTGCCGAAACCGACCGGCCGCATGTCCAGATCGTGTGGGATTGCCTCGTCGTCGCGGCGATCGCTTCGGGCGTCGCGAGCGGCATTCTGCTGCTGCTGCCCGATCTGATGTATCACGGCAGCACCCCGACGCTGCTCGAACGGCTGCTCCCGTGTATCATCGTCGCCGGGGCGTGGTCCGATCTGATGCTGGCGGCGCTCGCCTATCGCCGCAACGTGCAGGCGACGGTGACGGCGCGCGCGATCATCGAGCCCTGGACGATCTCGATCGCGGCTGGCGTACTCTACCCGATCGCGCGGCATGACGGGCTGGTCATCGCCTATATGCTGTCGATGGTGGCGGCGCTGCTCGCTTCGTTCGTGCCGTTCGTGCGCAGCTATGGCGCGCCGACCGGCTGGCGGTTGCATCTCGGGCGGACGATCGCGCTGATCCGCCGCAACGCGCCGCTTGCGGGGGCAGATGCGCTTGAATGGGGCACGCGCAATGTCGATCGCTCGATCCTGTTTTTGATGTTCGAACCGCGCATCGTCGGCATTTACTGGATGGCGCAGCAAGTCGCCTCCATCCCGGGCAAGTTGAAGACCAGCTTCGATCCAATCCTCGGCCCGGTCATCACCTCAAGCCTGGCGCGAGGCGATACCGGCGGGGTGGCGAGCCAGGTGCGGCAAGTCGGTTTCTGGATTTTGGCGGCGCAAACCGGCCTGGCCCTGATGGGCTCGATCCCCGGCGAAGCGGTGATGGGCACGGTCGGTCCGCAATTTGTCGCTGGCACCGCCGCGCTTGCCTTCCTGCTCTTCGCCGAGGCTGCTGCGTCGACGGGCGCGGTGTGCGAATCGGCGCTCGTCTATATCGCGCGCGTCCAGAACATGGCGATTTCGATCGGGATGCTGCTGTTTCAGATCGCGCTCAGTTATGCGCTGATCTTCGCCATGCAAGCGCTGGGCTGGCCGGTCGCCTATCAGGCGGCGGGGCCGGCCGCAGCCTTGTTCGTGTCGGTGACACTGACCTCGGTGATCAAGTCCAATTACCTCGCCCGACTGCTGAAGGCGCGCGTCGCCGGGTGGCGCTTGCCGATGCTGTGGGCGATCCTGGCGGCGGGCACCGTCGGCGCGGCCTTCACTGCGCTCCCGCCGCGCTTCGAATGGGTCGAACTTGCGATCGGCGAACCCGCGATCGCCTTGGTCTATATCTTCGTGCTGTACCGCTGGGCGTTCAAACCCGAGGACCGCGCGCTGTTCCGCAAGATGCCGGGGGGCGACGCACTTCCGGTGTGAGACTGGCGAGTGCGACATGGGCAAAGCCCATGTCGTCGGTCGCTGCAGTAGCAGCGTCGGCCGGACCGATCGCGGCGAGCCCGCGCGGTAGCTTCGCTACCGCTTGGGGCGATCGGTCAATGCCGGAAGTGCCGGACGCCGGTGAACACCATCGCGAGACCGGCCGCATCAGCGGCGGCGATCACCTCATCGTCGCGGATCGAGCCGCCGGGCTGGATCACCGCCGTCGCGCCCGCTTCGACTGCGGCGAGCAATCCGTCGGCGAACGGGAAGAACGCATCCGACGCGACCGCCGAGCCGATCGTGCGCGGGGTTGCCCAACCGGCCTTGTCGGCGGCGTCCTTCGCCTTCCACGCGGCGATGCGCGCGGATTCGAGCCGGTTCATCTGCCCGGCACCGATCCCCGCCGTGCTGCCATCCTTGGCATAGACGATCGCGTTCGATTTGACGTGCTTGGCGACCGTCCAGGCGAAGCGGCAATCAGCCAGCTCTGCCGCCGGCGGCGCGCGCTTGGTCACGATTTGCAGCTCGGGCGCGCTGGCATTGTCGCGTGTCTGGATCAGCCAGCCGCCGGTA
Organism: Sphingomonadales bacterium; assembly: GCA_027489365.1. Classification (GTDB taxonomy): domain Bacteria; phylum Pseudomonadota; class Alphaproteobacteria; order Sphingomonadales; family Sphingomonadaceae; genus Sphingomonas. Next base: position 7,848 of record JAIXZV010000162.1, on the reverse strand, counting down.
ATCGCCTTGGCGAGCAGCCCGGTGCGCGCGGGATCGGGCAACGTGCCGGTCAGCAGCAACCGCAAGTTCTTCTTCGCAGCGAAGATCGCCAGCGCCTCCTCATCGGCATCGGGCGCGACCACCACTTCGGTAAAGATACCCGAGATCGCGCGCGCGGTCGCGCCATCGAGCGCGCGGTTGAGCGCGATGATGCCACCAAAGGCCGACACCGTGTCGCACGCAAAGGCTGCCTCATAGGCTTCCTTCAGCGTGGTGCCGCTCGCGACGCCGCAGGGGTTGGCGTGCTTAACGATGACACAGGTCGGGGCGGCCTCGCGGAATTCGCTGACCAGATCGAGCGCGGCGTCGGCGTCGTTGAGGTTGTTGTAGCTCAGCTCCTTGCCCTGCACCTGTCGCGCCTGACCAATGCCGCGCGCGTGTGGGCCGCTCGCGGTGTAGAACGCCGCCGATTGATGCGGGTTCTCGCCATAGCGCAGCGCCTGCCCGCGCTTGAGCGTCAGCGGCAGCGTCTCGGGGAAGCGTTCGCCCTGATCGGCAAAGGCGAACCACTGCGCGATCATCCCGTCATAGGCGGCGGTCGCCGCATAGGCTTTGGCGGCGAAACGGCGACGGTCGGCGAGCGTGGTGCTGCCTTGTGCCACCACCGCATAATCCGCCGGATCGGTAACAATCGCGACAAAGGCATGGTTCTTGGCGGCAGAGCGCACCATCGACGGGCCGCCAATGTCGATATTCTCGATGATCTCGTCGCGCTCGGCGCCCTTGGCGACGGTCGCCTCGAACGGATAGAGATTGACGACGACGAGATCGATCGCGCCGATGCCATGTTCCTCCATCGAAGCGACATGGGCGGCATCGTCGCGCACGGCGAGCAGCCCGCCATGCACCACCGGATGCAGCGTCTTGACGCGGCCATCCATCATTTCCGGGAAGCCGGTCAGATCCGAAATATCCCGCACGCTCAGCCCCGCCTCGCGCAGCGCCTTGGCGGTGCCGCCGGTCGAAACCAGGTCGACGCCTTGCTCGGCAAGGCTACGCGCGAGATCGACGATCCCGGTCTTGTCGGACACCGACAGCAAGGCGCGGCGGATGGGGATGTCGGTCATGCGCAAGGGTCCCAAAATGCCGTTCGCCCTGAGCTTGTCGAAGGGCTGCTCTCATCCCGCGCCGCTGCGCGTGTGGAGACCAGGGCTTCGACACGCTCAGCCCGAACGGAGGTCGTTGATGCGCTGCGTCCCTGCCCCGTTCGCCGCCAAGTTTCAACCGGCGCGCTTCAACGCCCAGCTCACACTTGCGCCGCCAGCGGGCGATTCTCCGGTGACGACGAGCTGCATCGTCGGGTGCGGGCGGCCATCGGCATCGATCCACACGCTTTCCTCGACCGCAAGCGCCCCGCCGCGGCAGCGATATTGCCACAGGCCCCCGCCGGGCAGCCGCAACAGCGCCGCCTGGCCGTCGGCAGTCGGCGATACCTGCACGCCAAGCCCGAGATGGAAGCGGATCGCAAAGCCGGTCGCGACGAGTTTGCGACGTTTGGTCGCGGGGAGCAGCATATCCTCGCCGCGCAATTCTCGCCCGTCGCTCGCCAGCACCAATTGGCGGCGGTGAAGGAAGCCGAAGCGGCGGGCATAACCGTCGTGGCTGGCGTCGATCCGGCTCGATCCGTCGCTTTCCTGCCGCGCCAGCTCGACCTCGCCGACACCCCGCCCGAGCGTCCCGTCGGCATGGATCGCGGTCGAATTGCTGTCGCCGACGATCAGCGTCGAATGCGCTGCCGTGGTGCGCAGCCCCTCGGCCAGCGCAGGCGGCAATTGCGCAAGCCCTGCGCGCGCGCCGCCGCAATTGACGACGATGCGGTTGGGACCATCGGAAAATTCGAAGGCGAGCGTCGAGGCACAGCCGCCCTCGACCAGCCGCGCGACCGGTGGCGGCGCCGCATCAAGGATCGCGACCGCCGATCCGGCGGCGAGCCGCTGATAGCCCCATTCGCGCGCCTGGCGCAGCGGGCGGGTGCGCACCCCGCTCGCCTGGATGATCTGCTCGAGCCGTTCCACGCCGATTGGCGCGCCGCCCTGCCAACTCCCCAGATCACGGTCGCCAAGACATACGCCGAGCAATGCCGGGACCAGCGTCTGGATCGCGTTGGTGATGCTGGCCGGTGGATCGATCCGGCGCGCGGCATAGACCTCGCGCAATTGCGTCAGCAGCATGAGCAGATCGACTTGCGCGGCGGGTGCGCGCGCGACATTGCCGCCATCCTCGAAGATCGAGACCGTAATCGCCTTGGCCAGCGCCGCTTCGACCGCGCCGCGCCGTGCGTCACCGCCGGGGATCAGCAATCCCGCTGCAACCACGCCGCACAGCGCGGCAACGCGCGGCGCGCCGGGCGCGACCTTATCCGCGCCGCGATCGATATGGCGCGCGCCGCGCGCGAGCGTGTTCAATACGCGGCTGCGATAGACCAGATCGGTCGAGGACAGGATCAACGGCGCGTGCGCGGTCCAGAACAGGATCCGCCGGCCCCAGAGATCGGCGCGCCACGCCGGTTCGCTGACCTTGTCGGCATGGGCATCGAGCCAGCAGCGCATCAGCGCTTCGGCGACCGGCGTCGCTTGCGCGCGCGTCGCCACGGTCGACAGGTCGCGCAGCCACGAAAAGCCGTGCAGATAGTCGCCGAACGCCTTGGAAAAATCGGGCTTCGTCAGGTCAAGCGTCTCGACTGCGCGACTTTCCCCGCGAAAGCTGAGCGTGCCCGCCAGCAAGGCATTGCCCCGCCGCACATCGCCGAGGAACGGATCGTCGGGCACGGCGATCAGTTTCAACGGATGGCGTCCCTTCAACCGCATGTCGTGGATCGGGGTGCGCCACGTCAGACGATGGAAGCGTTCCGACAGGCGCTCGGCCAGCGACAATCCCTTGTCGCCACCCGAACGAATGAGGCGCTTGCCCTCGTCGATGCTGTCGGCGCCGCCCGCTTGATCGGGCGTAAACGCTCCGGGGGGCGGCACATCGTTCATCTAGCCGCGCAGGCCCGCGATGTTGGCGGCGTAAGCATCGGGCCCGCCGCGGAAGGTGGCGGTGCCCGCGACCAGCGCATCGGCCCCCGCCGCAATCGCACGCGGGGCGGTGATGTGGTCGATCCCGCCATCGACTTCGAGGTCGATCGTATAGCCGCCCTTGTCGATCATCTTGCGCACCGCTTCGATCTTGCGCAGCGAAGATTCGATGAAGGCCTGCCCGCCGAACCCTGGGTTGACGCTCATGATCAGCACCAGATCGACTTCTTCGAGCAGATAATCGAGCGCCTTGGCCGGGGTCTGGGGGGTGAGCACCACACCCGGACGCTTCCCCAGGCTGCGGATATGCTGGAGGCTACGGTGCGTGTGCGGCCCGGCTTCGACATGCACGCTGATTGTGTCAGCGCCCGCCTCGGCAAAGGCATCGAGATACAGATCGACCGGCGCGATCATCAAATGCACGTCGAGCGGCTTGGTCGTGTGCGGGCGGATCGCCTTCACCACCGCTGGGCCGATCGAGATATTGGGCACGAAATGCCCGTCCATCACATCGACATGAATCCAGTCGGCCCCGGCGGCATCGATCGCGCGGATCTCCTCGCCCAGTTTGGCAAAATCGGCGGAGAGGATCGACGGGGCGATGCGGACAGGAAGCTGCGACATAAGCGCATAGCCTCTAGCACGACACCGCCACCGGGCAAGCCGCTAACCGGCGCGCCGCAGCCGCGCGATGAAGAAGCCGTCATTGCCGCCGGGATCGATCATGCCGGGCAGCGTGCGCAGCCATCCTCCCGGATTTGGCGTCATGTCGACCGGCAACTCTTCCTGCGTGACCGGTACGAGGGTGTAATCCGGGCGCGCGGCGAGGAATTTGGTGAGCTGCTCTTCCCCCTCGGCGGGTTCGAGCGAGCAGGTCGCGAACACCAGCAAACCTCCGGGCTTCACCCAATCGGCCGCGCGCGCGCGCAGTTTCGCCTGGAGCGCGGCCAGTTCGCTGATCTGCGACGGGCGGACGCGGTGCAGCACGTCGGGATGGCGGCGGAAGATGCCGGTCGCGCTGCACGGCGCATCGAGCAGCACCGCATCGGCGGGGGCGGGCGGCGACCAGAGCAACAGATCGGCGACGATCACCTCGGCGGTAAGCTGCGTCCGCTCCAGATTCTCGCGAAGGCGCGCTAACCGATTTTCCGACGAATCGACTGCGGTGACGCTCCACCCGGCGCTCGCGAGCTGCATCGTCTTGCCGCCGGGGGCGGCGCACAGATCGAGCACGGTGCCCGGCCCCGCGCCCAGCAACCGCGCCGGGAGCGAGGCGGCGATGTCCTGCACCCACCAGCTACCCGCTTCGAAACCGGGGAGTTCGGGCACGTGCGCCGAGTCGAGCCGGACATGGCCGGGGAGCAGCGACACGCCGCCCAGCGACTCGGCCATTGCCGCCGTCGTCGCCGGATCGGCGAGCGTCAGGTCGAGCGGCGGGGGGGCGGCCATAGCGCGTTCGGCCGCTTCTATCCCGTCATCGCCCCACGCCGCGTGCCAGCGGATCGCGACCGGATCGGGCAGCGTTGGTTGTTCGGGCAAGTGATCGCCACCGCGCGAGATCGTGCCGAACACGCCGTGGACCAGCTTGCGCGGGCCACCATCGACCAATGGCAGCACGGTCGAAATCGCGGCGTGCGCGGGGGTGCCGAGCGACAGCGCCTGGACGAGCGCGATGCGCAGCGCAAAGCGCGCCTTGGCGTCATCGGGCAGCCGCGTCTTGGTCGCCGAATCGATGAGCGCGTCGAGATCGGGCAAGCGCCTGAGCACCTCGGCGGCGATGGCATGGGCCAGTGCGCGGTCATCGCTGCGTTCGATCCCCGCTGTCGCGCGGCCGATCGCGGCCTCCAGCGGCAAGCCCTGCCGCAGCACTGCATCGAGCAGGCGCAGCGCGGCGCGGCGTGCGGGGACGCCGGGCGGATCGACCGGCTCGGGCTTGGGCATGTAACGGCGGGGCGGGGGCAGGGTCAAAAGCTTGAACTCTTCTTGGGCAGGGCCGATGTGGCATGAGCGCACTATACCGTGCCGTCTTCAGGAAACCCTCATGGCCGCTCGCCCGCCACATGTGAAGCCACCCGCCTATCTCAGCGCCAATCCGCCGGTGCCGCGGCCCGATCCGGTGCCGGTGAAAGGGCAAAGCGCGAAGGGTGATCCCGACGGACTCGATCCGACGCGCTATGGCGATTGGGAGCTTAAGGGAATCGCGATCGACTTTTAGGGCGGCGGTTGTTCCGCGCGCAGGCCCTCACTCCGTTCGTGCTGAGCGTGTCGAAGCACTGCTCTCCCCTTGCGCGGTGATCCGAGTGGAAAGCAGCCCTTCGACAGGCTCAGGGCGAACGCAAGGCGCGCCTCACTCCCGCGTCAGCGGTCGCGCCAGCAGCGCGTCGATCACGCTGCGGACATCGCGCCCGTCGAGCAGATCGCACACCGCCTCGACCACCGGCATCGCGACGCCCGCTGCGGCCGCCGCCTCGCTCAGGACGGGCGCCGTGAACGCGCCCTCTGCAACCGTCAGGCGATCCGAGAGTAGATCGGCAGCCCGCTTGCCTTGCCCCAGCCCCATACCGAGCGAGAAATTGCGCGAACTGGTCGACGAACAGGTCAACACCAGATCGCCCAACCCCGACAGCCCGCTTAGCGTCTCCGCGCGTGCTCCACGGGCAAGTCCGAACCGCGTCATCTCCGCAAACCCGCGCGCGATCAGCGCCGCGCGGGCATTCTGGCCGAGCCCTGCGCCCTCGACCACGCCACAAGCGATCGCGAGCACGTTCTTGACCGCCCCGCCAATCTCCGCGCCGACCACGTCGGTCGACGCATAGGGCCGGAACGCCGGCCCGCCGAGCCGTTCAGCCAGCGCCGCGCCGAGCGCTTCGTCGGCGCAGGCAAGCGTCACTGCGGTCGGCTGACCCGCGGCGACTTCATGCGCGAAGGTCGGGCCCGACAGCACCGCGATCTGGCTGTCCGGGTGAAGCTGTTGCGCGACCTCGCCGACGAGCAATCGCGTCCCCGCCTCTATTCCCTTGGCGCACAACACCAAAGGCGTCGCGCCGACCGCTGTTTCGGACAGCACTGCGCGGACATGCTGCGCGGGGACGACCACGAGCAACGCATCGCACCCCGCCAGATCGCCCAGCGACCCGCTCGCGCGGATCGACGCAGGCAGCGCGATCCCAGCGAGGAAGCGAGTGTTTTCGTGGGCATGGTTGATCGACGCGACCACTTCCGGCTCACGCGCCCAGAGCAGCACCTCTTCGCCACTTCGCGCAGCCACTTGCGCGAGCGCCGTACCCCACGCCCCGCCGCCGATGACGCCGATCCTCACGCCTTCACCCCCGCCCCGCGCACAGCTTCGGCACCCGGATCGAGCGGCCAGCGTGGGCGGGCGGCGACGTCGAGCGGGTCGGTCAGCCCGGCGGCGAAGCGTTCCGCTCCGGCCCAGCCGATCATCGCGGCATTATCGGTGCACAGCCACAAAGGCGGTGCGACGAAGCGCAGGCCATGCGCGCTCGCCAATGCGGAAAGGGCCGTGCGGACGGCAGTGTTGGCGGCGACTCCGCCCGCGACGACCAATGCGGTGACCCCACCCACTTGCCCCAGCGCGCGCACGGTCCGATCGATCAGGCAATCAACCACCGCCGCCTGGAACGAGGCGGCGATATCCTCGACGCTCCACGTCCTGGCGTCATGCGCGCGCACGACCGCGCTTTTGAGGCCAGCGAAGGAGAAATGCGGCTCGGGCGACCCTTTCAGCGGACGTGGCAAGGGTACGATCGGCTGCCCACGTGCAGCCGCCGCCTCGACCGCCGGGCCACCTGGAAACCCCAGCCCCAGCACCTTGGCAGTCTTGTCGAACGCCTCGCCCGCGGCATCGTCGATCGTCGTGGCGAGGCGGCGGTAGCGCGCGACTCCTTCCACCAGCAGCAACTGGCAATGCCCGCCCGACACCAGCAGCAGCAGATAGGGAAATTCCAGATCGGGATCGGACAAACGCGGGCTGAGCGCATGGCCCTCGAGGTGATTGACCGCGATCAGTGGCTTGCCCGCCGCGTGGGCGAGCGCCTTGCCGGTGACCAGCCCGACCATCACCCCGCCGATCAGCCCCGGTCCGGCGGTCGCCGCGACCGCATCGACTTGCGCCAGCGTCACGCCCGCATCGGCCAGCGCCGCCGCCACCAGCGGGCTCAGCATCTCGACATGCGCGCGCGCGGCGATTTCGGGCACCACGCCACCATAGGGCCGATGCGCCGCCTCCTGCCCGGCAAGGCGGTGTGACAGGATCCGGCGATCCGAAGTGACCAGCGCTGCGGCGGTTTCGTCGCAGCTCGATTCAAGGCCGAGAATGAGGAATGTCATAGCACCCCCTCGTAACCGTTCGCCCTGAGCTTGTCGAAGGGCTGCTCTTTCTTCTACGCTGTGGCGATAAGGACAGGGCTTCGACAAGCTCAGCCAGAACGGATTTGGGGGAAGCTATGCCTGTTCTTCGTCTCGGCACGCGCGGATCGCCGCTCGCGCTCGTCCAGGCCAATATGGTGCGCGACGCGCTGTGCACCGCGCATGGCTGGGACATTGCCGCGATCGAAATCGTGCCGATCAAGACCACGGGGGACCGCGTGCAGGACGTGGCGCTCGCCGAAATCGGTGGCAAGGCGCTGTGGACCAAGGAACTCGACGTGGCGCTGCTCGACGGCCGCATCGATTGTGCCGTGCATTCGATGAAGGATGTCGAGACGCAGCTGCGCGACGGCATCGCGCTGGTCGCCATGCTGCCGCGCGCCGACGTCCGCGAACGGCTGCT
>JAIXZV010000059.1 GCA_027489365.1 Sphingomonadales bacterium | reverse complement strand
GGCTCAATCTGCCGATCTGGGCTTGAGGGGAGCACGCGACATGGCAAGCTATCAGAACATCTTCAATCAAGTGCAGGTCCGCGGCCCCCTCGAAATGGGTCCGCCGACCAACGATCCCCGCGAGACCCGCACCAACGCCCTTGGCTACAGCTACTGGCTGGGCAAGATCGGCAATGCGCAGATCGGTCCGATCTATCTCGGCTGGCTCGGCACCTTCTCGCTCATTTTCGGGCTGATCGCGTTCGAGATCATCGGGCTCAACATGCTCGCATCGGTCAATTGGAGCCCGGTGCAGTTCGTGCGGCAACTCTTCTGGCTGTCGCTCGAACCGCCGGCACCGAAATACGGTTTCTCGCCGTTCGTGCCGCTGGCTGACGGCGGCTGGTTCATCCTGACCGGCATGTTCTTCTCCGCCTCGGTGCTGCTGTGGTGGTTGCGGACCTATCGCCGCGCGATCGCGCTGGGCATGGGCACGCACGTCTCCTGGGCGTTCCTCAGCGCCATCTGGCTGATGGCCGTGCTTGGTTTCATTCGCCCGATGTTGATGGGGAGCTGGTCGGAAGCGGTGCCCTACGGCATCTTCCCGCACCTTGATTGGACCGCAGCGTTCTCGATCCGCTACGGCAATTTGTTCTACAACCCGTTCCACGCGCTTTCGATCGCGTTCCTTTATGGTTCGACCTTGCTGTTCGCGATGCACGGCGCGACCATTCTGGCGGTTGGCCGATATGGCGGCGAACGCGAGATCGAACAGATTACCGATCGTGGGACGGCGTCCGAACGGGCCGCCTTGTTCTGGCGTTGGACGATGGGATTCAACGCGACCATGGAATCGATCCATCGCTGGGCCTGGTGGTTCGCCGTGCTGACGACGCTTACGGGCGGGCTCGGCATCCTTCTGACGGGCACCGTCGTCGACAATTGGTACATGTGGGCGCAGCAGCACGGCTATGCACCAGCATATCCGGATACCGGCGTCGTCGATCCAGCCACTTTGCCGGGAGCACCGCAATGATCCGCGTCGCAACCATCACCACGTCCCTGACCTGTGGGGTCCTGCTCGTCGCCTTGGCCGGTTGTGAATTCGGCCCGAAGAAGATCGAGCAGACCGGCTACCGCGGCACCGGCGGGGACCAGATCATCGCCAAGAAGCGCCTGGTACCCCAGCCGATTCCCACGCCGCCCTACGCCTTGCCGGCCGATGGCGGGCCGACCGCAGCGCAGACCTATCAGAATGTGAAGGTGGCGGGCGCGCTCAGTGCCGAACGCTTCAACCATCTGATGGCGTCGATGAACGAATGGGTCGCGCCCAAGACCGGGGACCCGAACAAGGTCGGCTGCAACTATTGCCACAACCCCGAGAACATGGCCTCGGACGAGAAATACACCAAGGTCGTCGCGCGGCGGATGTTGCAGATGACGCTCAACATCAACACCAATTGGTCGACCCACGTCAAAGGCACCGGTGTCACCTGTTACACCTGCCACCGTGGCTATGCGGTGCCGCGTAACGTGTGGGCGCGGGCGGATGCGCCGGGCGAATCGACGCGGGTCATGGGCAACAAGCACGGGCAGAATACGCCGGTCGCCACCACAGGCTATGCGTCGCTGCCGTATGACAGCTTTTCCTCCTATCTCGGCGCGAACAACAATATCCGCGTCGCGGGCAAGACGCCGTTGCGTACCGCGCCAGCCGGTGCCTCGATCGCGCGGACCGAAAAGACCTATGGCCTGATGGTCCACATGTCGTCGGCGCTGAACGTCAATTGCACCTTCTGCCACAACACCGATTCGTTCGGCAGCTGGTCGAACAGTCGGCCGCAGCGCGTGACCGCCTGGTACGGCATCCGCATGGTCCGCAACGTCAACGAGGCCTATATTACTTCGCTGACCTCGGTCTTCCCGGCGAACCGCAAGGGGCCGCATGGCGACGTCTACAAGGTCAATTGCACGACCTGCCACCAGGGCCTGAACAAGCCGCTCGGTGGGGTCAGCATGTTGCCCGACTATCCGTACCTGCGGAATGCGAAGGTGGTGCCAGCCGTCAATCCGGTGACCGAGGCGCCCGTGCCGCAGGCCGCCGCGACCACCACGGCTGCGGTCGCCCCGGCCGCCGGAGCATCCGGCGGGAACTGAGCCTGGCGTGATCCGGGCAACCGGTCAGGCCGTCGAGGAACGATGAAGCTATTCGAAGTCATCGTCATCCTGCACGTCCTGGCCGGGGCCACCGGGCTGATTTCCTTCTGGATTCCGATCGCCGCTCGAAAGGGCGGCGTTTCGCATCGTAAGTGGGGGCGCGTGGCGAGCCTGGCCTTCATGGCGGCGGGTACGCTTGCGGTCGCGATGGCGCTGCTGTCGCTGTACGGACCCGAACAGCGGCTGCCGATGATTACCGATCGTGTGCTGTTTCGCGGCCTGTTCGGCTGGATGATGCTGTATCTCGGCCTGCTGACGATCAGCTTTGCCGATTATGGACTCGCGGTCGTCCGGCATCGCACGAACCGCGCCGGGTTACGCACCGCGCGGCACCAACTGCTGTTTGCCGCAGTAGCCGTCTCGGCGCTGAATTGCGGGCTCTACGGACTGACGACGGGTGAGCCGCTGATGGCTCTGGTTGCGGCGATCGGGCTGATCGCGGTCGCCACCCAGCTCGTCTACATTTGGCGGCCGAGCGTCGCGCGTGGTGCGCATGTGGCGGAGCATTTTCGCTCGCTGCTCGGCATGGGCATCTCGGCTTATACTGCGTTCCTCTCGGTCGGCCTGATCCGGCTGGTGCCCGACCATGTCTTCAACCCGGTGATCTGGGCGATTCCGAGTACGGTCGGGGTTGCGCTGATCATCGTCTTCACGCTGAAGGCGCGCAAAGCGGCGGCACGCGCTCCGTCGGTCCGTTAGGTCGCCCAGCGAAAGGCGCGGATCAGCGTGGCGGCGATATCGCGGTCATAGCCTTTGCCATGCGACAGGATGATCCGCTGTGGTGCCCAGCCGAGCATATCGGCCAACGCAGCGCGCGCCCGGTCACGGTGGCAGCGCGCGGCGATGCGGACGTCGAG
>JAIXZV010000313.1 GCA_027489365.1 Sphingomonadales bacterium | reverse complement strand
TGTTCGCCGAAAACACGTCGCGCCCGTTGAGTTCGGAGCGCACAAAGGACAGGCCGCGGATAAACACGCCGCCGCCCTCGGCCGAAAGACGCGCCGGATCACGATTTTCGTTCGTACGCTGAAGCGTGACACCGGGCAGGCGCTGCAACGCTTCGGAGACCGAGCGATCGGGCAACGCGCCGATATCTTGCGCGGTGATCGAGTCGATCACTTGCTCCGCCGTCCGTTTGCGGTCGCGCGCGCCTTGGAGCGAAGCGCGAATCCCGGTCACGACGATGTCGTCCTTTGACGCCTCTGGCTGAACGGTCGGATCAGTCGCTTGTGCAGCATTGCCCACCTGACCACCCTCGCCCGCGACATCCGCGCTCACAGGCAAAACAGTCCGGTCCGCAGCGCCGGTCGATTGCGCAAAAACCGGGGCGGAGGTGGCGACGATCGCGAGTGCGGCGACCGAAGCACCGGCGCGCAGCGCCAGAAGCCTGGAGGTACGCGCAGCGGTCGCGGGCGTGGTGATGATCTGGCTCATTTCAGTTCCCCCTCATTGGCCACCCTCTTTGCGGAGCAGCGCGTGTTTTGTTCCGATCGGCAATTCTTGCGACAAATATGATAGCGCTACCATCACTCGTCGGCAAAAACACCGCGAGCCCCCGAATTTGATCGGTTGGCCCACCGGATGTGAAAATACTAGCATTGGCCTAAAGCCGTAGCAATAGTATTATGTAGACCGCTAACATACATCCTATGGACGAGTAGCAGGGGAGTCCCGCCGATGCGTGCGATGGGTGAATATGGTCCGGTAAACGCTGGCAAATTCGCCGAAATTGCAGCGGCGGCGAGGCCCGTGGTGTTACGCGGACAGGTGGTCTCCTGGCCTGCGGTGGCGGCCGCGCAAGCGGGTCTGCTGGATCGCTATCTGCGCGATCAGGCCAGCACGCGCGCCGCTCCGTGCGTCGTCGGGCTACCCTCGCTCAAGGGCCGCTTCTTCTACCGCGAGGACATGCGCGGGATGAATTTCGGCCGCCGCGACGCACCACTCGGCGAAGTGCTCGATCAGTTGCAGCAGCAGGCCGACGCGGCCGAACCGCTCGCGCTAGCGATGCAATCGGCACCCACCGATCTGGTGCTGCCGGGTTTTGCCGATGCCAATCGGCTTGATCTCCTGCCCGAATCGGTGCGCCCCCGTATCTGGATCGGCAATCGCATCCATGTCGCGACGCATTACGATTCGAACGACAATATCGCGTGCGTCGTCGGCGGGCGGCGGCGCTTCACGCTGTTCCCGCCCGATCAAGCGGAGAATCTCTATATCGGGCCACTCGAACTGACCCCCGCGGGGACACCGGTCAGCATGGTGGACGTCGATGCGCCTGATCTGGCAAGTTACCCGCGTTTCGCCAACGCGCTCGACAGCGCGCTGACGGCGGAGCTGGCGCCCGGGGATGCGATCTTCATTCCCTATCTGTGGTGGCATTCCGTGCGCTCGCTCGATCCGCTGAGTGTGCTGGTCAATTATTGGTGGAGCGCGTTGCCAGAGGTGCTGTCACCGGTCGACGCGCTGCTCCACGCGCTGGTCGCGCTCCGTGCGCAGCCCGAAAGCCGCCGCGCAGCGTGGCGCGCGTTGTTCGACCATCTCGTCTTCGACGATGCGGCGGCGGTGCACTTGCCGATCGCGGCGCGCGGTGTGTCGGGCGATCTGACCGATGACGAGCGTCAGCAGGTCGTCCAGCAGCTTGCCCGCAAGCTTAGCGGACGATCCTGAACGCGCGAAACGAGTGCGGCGGGATCGCGACGGCAAAGTCGGCACGGGCAGCACGCGCTTCGGCGCTCCCCGCGACCGCCAAGCTCGGCGCAAGCGTCGCACCTGACGGGATTTCCACCAATTGGCGCCCCGCGGCGTGGATCATCACGGGCGTCGTCTCGGCCCGGTAGGATTGCACGATGAGCGTGTCATTGTCGTAGAGAAAGAGTGCGACCTGCGCCGGTGCATCGATCGTCACCGGCAAAGCGCCGCTCGCCACCGCGCGGATCTGCCCCAGCATCGCGGGCGGCAACGCATAGAGATCGCCCGGATTCTCGGGCATCGTCAGCATATACAGCGTCCCCGCCGCATAATGGTTCATTAGGATCAGCGGGAACCCCTTGGCGGCGGCGACCCCGCGCACGATCGCCCAGCTATCGTTGGTGTAGAAGCGGATATCGGGGAACAGGATCGGCTTCTGCACGCCATCGGCGGCGTTGAGCGGCGTGCCGTTACCCGCGCCATAGCCCTGGACGAATTGATCGATCAGCACGCGCCGCCCGGTCGGCGTCCATTCCGCAAGATCGCGAAAGCCCTTGTCCTGCAGCTTTTCGACCAGGCCGGAGGTGACCACCACCGTCGCGCCGCGTTTCAGCGCGCTCCGGATCTTGCCGACGATCGCGGGATCGGCGGCCGCCGCTTCGGTCAGCAGCATCGTCTTCGCGGTATCGGGAAAGTGCGGCGACAGTTCGATCGGGATGCCGATCGTGCCGAGGTAATTGTGCAGGAAATCCTCGCCTGACGATTGATAGGGCTTGTAGCTGGCAACGCCGATCGGCTTGCCGAGTGCGCCCACCACCGAATCCGCCGTCTCCAGCGCATAACCCGCCGCACGGCCCCATCCCATCGGCAGCGTTGCCCCGCTCGCCTCCCAGCGGCGTTGCTCCGCCGCCCAGTCGAAGCTGGTCGGCGTGCTCGTCCACGGCCGCTGCCCGGTATCTGCTGCAGCATCCTCCGACATCGGGTGCCAATTGAACAACGTGATCTCCGGCGCCTTGGCGAACAGCGTGTCCCACAATTGCTCGGCATAGCGATCGACATCGCGCGTCGAGAAGGTATCGACCCACCCACCACCATTCCCGCCGGGGCGAATGTTGTCGAAATAGCGGACGATACCGTAACTTTCATATTGCTGGAGCAATTGATCGGTCAGCGTCGGATCGCGTGTTTCGGTGCCGGCATAGATACCGTCGAACGCTTGCGCATTCTGGTCGAGATCATAGCCCAGGCCCTGAAAATGTTCGTACCAATTGGGGTATTTGATCACCATTCTCACGCGCGGGTTCACCGCGTGGGCGGGCGTCAGGACGAGGTCGCGCGCAACCTTGCGCATCGTGTCGAGCCGATAGGCGGTCCAGCTCCGCGCGCCCTTGGCAGCGATGTCCGCGTCGCTTTTCGAGGTGTAGAAGAAGAAGTCGTCGAGGATCACTTCGTCGAAATGCGTTGCGGCGAGGCGGACCGCTTTCTCGCACTCGGCGCGGTCTGCGGGCTTTTCATAATCGAACGTGCCGAACTGGCCGCCCTCGCCGCCTGCTGCCAGCGTGATACCCCCGGCGGTCGCGACACCCTTCTCGGCAAAATAGCGTTTGACCAGCTCGAGCTCGGCAGCGGTGGCGAAGACGCGGTCGCGATAGGCTTCGATGTAAACCTTGTCGAAATGCAACTGGCTCGCCGCACGGGCATAGCGCCGATCGAACGTCGCCCGGTCCGCCAGCTTCCGCACATCGCCCACCGTGATGTAGATCGCCGCGCGGAAGTTCTTGTAGCGCGCGGGGATGGGGAGCGGCGTCGGCGCGCTGGTTTGCGCGAACACCGGGAGTGCGATCGATGCCGCCACGATCACGGCCAAGATGGTGCGGCGCAAACCCATAGCTAATCTCCGGAACGACGGCGGCGCGGCGGCACGCCAAGCGACCGCGCGATTGCGGCACTGGCGATCGGGGCCATGCGCGCATAGCCTGCGGCATTGGGGTGCAGCCCGTCGGCGGTAAGATCAGCCGCAAGAAACCCGCGCGCATCGGTCATCGCGGCGGCATAATCGGCATAGGCGTAGCCGCGTTTGCGGGCGAGCGTCCGCAGCTCCGCGTTGATCGCGCGCAGCGTTGCGGGCGGGCGCTCGGCTGGGACGTGGCGCGCATTTTCGGTATAATCATTGACCGGCAGGATCGAGGTCAGGACCACGCGAATCCCGCGCGCATCGGCAATGTCCGCCATTGCGGTGATATTCGCCACGATCGAGGCCGGCGTCTCAACCTGCAGAAAGCCGGTCACGTCATTGGTGCCGGCCAGAATGACGACGGCGTCGGGCTTCAGCGCCACGACATCGGCTTCGAACCGCAGCAGCATCTGTGCCGTAGCCTGCGCGCCGATGCCGCGATTGACATAGGCTTTACCCGGAAAGGCGCGCGACAAATCCCACATGTCGGTGATCGAATCGCCCAGGAAGACGACCCGCCGCTCCCCTTTGGCAGGCGGCGGGAGCGCGGCATTGGCGGCGGCGTAGAGATAACGCTCGCCAAAATCCTGCATCAGCGCGGGCACCAATTTCGCGCGGAACGGCCCGCCCCACGCTCCCCAGTCGCGCGTTTCGATCACGCTGCGGCGCGGCGGGCTGCTTTGATAGGACGGCGCATCGGCGGCGGTCAGCACGCCCGCCAGAAGCAAGAGCGCCAACCGCCTCATGCCGGGAACACCCCTGTGCGCCGGGCATAGGCGGCGAACAGCATCGGCCAGGCCGAGATCGGCACGCTCTTTGGGGCGCGCACACCGAAGCCGTGGCCGCCTTGATCAAAGGCGTGCAGCTCGGCGGGGCGCCTTGCCGCCAACATCGCCTGATACAGCACCAGGCTGTTGGCGATCGGTACCAGCCCATCGTCGCTGGCGTGGCACAGAAAAACCGGTGGCGTATCGGCGGTGACGCGCAGATCGACCGAAGCGCTGCGCAGTGCCTCGGGATTCTGCACCGGCCCGAACAGATTGTCCCGGCTACCGCCGTGAGTGATCGCTGGGTCCATGCTAAGCACCGGATAGATCAACCCGGCAAGATCAGGCCGCGCCGACAACCGGTCCGCCGCGTCGACCGGCACATAGACGCTTTCGTGATGCCGCGTGGCGAGCGATCCGGCGAGATGCCCGCCGGCCGAGAAGCCAAGCACGGCGATCCGCTTCGGATCGACGCCATAATCGGTCGCCCGGGCGCGGATCAGGCGCAGCCCGCGCTGCGCATCGGCGAGCGGCACGGTCGCGCGGTTCGTCCAGCCCTCGCCCGGCAAGCGATAGGTGAGGATGAAGCAGGTCACGCCGAGCGCGGTCAGCCAGCGCGCTTGCTCCTCGCCTTCATTGTCCCATGCCAGGAAACCATAGCCCCCACCGGGCACGAGCATCACCGCGCTGCCGTTGGGCGTGGCGGGTCGCCGCACCGTCAGGGTCGGACGGTCGATCCCGGTCAGCCAGCGATCGTTGAAGTTCGGGTCGCTCGAGCGTTGTTCGACCTTGCGCACCGGCAGAACGCTGGGCGCGCCCGGTGCGATTCCCGGCCATAAGGCAATAACCTCGTCGCCCCGTCCTTGCGCCGCGAGCGGCACGGCGATCGAGGCGGCGGCGAGTGCGGCGATCACGCTGCGACGGTCCGGCCCCCCGCTCATTTCGGGCACACCGCGCCAGCCGGATCGGTCGCGAGGCGAAGATCGGAAATCGCAAGCGTTAAGGGTGAGGTTGCAGTCAGCGCGAACGGCGAGGACACTGCGGTCACATCGGCCCCCTTGTCGCGGAAACATTTGAGCGGCACGCGCAGCACCCGCCATCCCGTCCCCGCCGACAGAATCGGCGCAACATCGACTTGCCCCCCGCCAAGCGCGAGCATAACCGGACCGGTCGGCGGCGTCAGCACGCGGTACGTCATCTGCACGTTCAGATCACCGTTGGTTTCACGCACCAAGGCGAGCTTCGGGCCGGTGATCCGCGCCGTACCGGCCCCCGCCCAGGCGAGCTGGACCGCGCCCTCCTGCGTCGTCGCGCTGTCGGTCGCCGAGCGCGTGACCGCCGCATCGACCGACAAGGTGAAGGGTGCGGGCACCTTACCACGCGCGAAGAACAGGCTGGTGTTGGCAAGGCTCGCGTCGATTCCGGCGACCTCACCCAACCGCGGCACTTTGCCCGGCCTGGCGTAGCTCAGACCATAGCCGAGCGCGAACAGCGGATCGTATCCCGGCGTACCGGCGTTGAGCGTGAACTGCCCGGCGCCCTTGGGCCAGCTATACGACAGCCGTCCGGTAAAATCGCGCTTCCCGCCGATCAGGACGTCGGCGACCCCGGCCCCTTCCGATCCCGGAAACCAGGCCGCGACAAACGCGTCGGACTGGTTGAGCTCCGGGTTCACCCACAACGGTCGGCCCGAGAGGAACACCGACACCGTCGGCACCCCCGCCGCCTTCAGTCTCTTCAACAAACCGAGCGATTCCTTGTCACCCGCCTCGAATTCCAGGGTGCGCACATCGCCCCGCATTTCGGCATAGGGATGTTCGCCGAACACCACGATCGCGACATCGGGTCTGGTCGTGAAGCTGCCGTCGGGCGAGAGCGTCGCGGTTCCGCCGCCCGCCTTGGCCGCAGCCGCAATTCCTGCAAAGATCGAGGTCGCGCCGGGGAAATCGGCATTGCTATTGCCATCGCCCTGCCACGACAGCGTCCAGCCGCCCGCTTGCCGCCCGATATCGTCCGCCGCATCGCCCGCGACCAGGATATTGGCGTTCGCCTTCACCGGCAGGACGCCTTCATTTTTCAACAGCACCAAACTCTTTGCGACCGCCTCACGCGCAACCGCGCGGTGTTCGGCCGACCCGATCGTATCGTTCTTCGCTTCCCACGGCCGTGGCGGATCGAACAGCCCCAGCTTCATCTTCACGCGCAGGATGCGGCGTACCGCATCGTCGATCCGCGCACGCGGGATCGTCCCCGCCTTCGCCGCCGCCAGCGTCGAATCGTACAGGCCCTTCCAGCTATCGGGCGCCATCGCCATGTCGAGTCCGGCGTTGAAGGTCGCCGGGCAATCGGTGTTGGTGCAGCCGGGGATTTGCCCATGCCCGTTCCAATCGCCGACGATCAGCCCGTCAAACCCCATCCGGCCTTTCAGAACATCAGTCAGCAAGCTCTTGTTGCCGTGCATCTTGACGCCGTTCCAGCTTGAGAAGCTGGCCATCACCGACATCGTGCCGGCATCGATCGCGGCGGGATAGCCCGCATTGTGGGTGGCGATCAGCGTCGCTTCGGAAACCCGCGTATCGCCCTGGTCGATACCGTCCTTGGTCCCACCGTCGCCGAGGAAATGCTTGGCCGATGCCGCGACATGGCCGCTTTGAACGCCCCACGCGCCGGGCTTACCCTGCAGCCCCTCGATCATTGCACCGGCATAGGAGGCGACGATCGCCGGATCCTCCGAATAGCCCTCATACGTGCGGCCCCAGCGATCGTCCTGCGGCACCGCCAACGTCGGGCCAAACGCCCAGTTGATCCCAGCTGCCGCCGTCTCCTTGCCCGTGACCATGCCGATCCGTCGGATCAGATTGGGGTCATGCGCCGCGCCGAGCCCGATATTGTGCGGGAAAAGCGTCGCGCCGACGATATTATTGTTACCGTGCACCGCATCGATCCCGAACAGCAGCGGGATCGCGACATGGCCGGGGCGCGGCGTCATGGCGACCGTCTCGAAGGCGCGCGCGGTCGCGATCCACGGTCCGGCGGGCGAGCGATCGGGCGCACCGATCGGCGGCGAGCTGCCCCCCGCCAGGATCGAGCCGAGCGGGTAACGTTTCAAATCGTCAGGCGTGACCGAACTGAGATCCGCCTGGATCATCTGCCCGACCTTTTCCTCGAGGCTGAGGCGCGCGAGCAAGGCGGTGATCTTCGCCTCGGTCGCGGGATCGACCAGGCCGGGGCTGTGCGCTTGCGGCCAACGCGCCGGGTGGGCGACGCCTGCGCGATCCTGCGCGGTAGCGCTCATCGCGGTGCCGCACAGCGCCGCCGCCAGTATCACCCGGTGAATCCGTCCCATCGATCCGCTCCCACATCGTCTTTTGCGGCAGCATAACCAAAGTTTGTTTTAGCGCTACCATAAATGCACGCCCACGGCGTTTGCGTCGTGGTGCTGCGACGCGCTAACATCGCGGCGATGGTACACCAATGACGACACCCCCTCGCAAACCCCGCGCCGGTTCGGGCCGCTACAGCGGCGCGCCGACGATCGCCGATGTAGCGGCACTGGCCGGCGTTTCGACGATGACGGTCAGCCGCGTGATCAACGCCGAAAGCAACGTCCGCGATTCGACACGCGAGGCGGTCAATGCCGCCATCCTGCAGTTGAACTACGCCCCCAATCGCGCAGCGCGCAGCCTGGCGGGTGCGTCGCAACTTCGCCTGGGGCTGCTCTATTCGAACCCGAGTGCGGCCTATCTCAGCGAATTTCTGGTCGGCAGCCTCGATCAGGCGGGCCGATCCGACCTTCAGCTGGTCGTGCAGAAATGCGAGATCGGCGATCATGAACGCGAAGTGGTCGAACGCATGATCGCCAGCGGCATCGACGGCGTCATCCTGCCGCCGCCGTTGTGCGATTCGCGGCCCGTCCTCGACGTGCTGATCGCGGCGCGCGTGCCGACCGTTGTCGTCGCCACCGGCTGCCCGCCGCCCGAATGCGCCGCGATCTCGATCGACGATCACGGCGCGGCGCGCGAAATGACGCGCCATTTGATCGAGCTCGGTCACGCGCGGATCGGTTTCATCGTCGGCAATCCCAATCTGACCGCCAGCAAGGAGCGACTTGACGGGTACAAAGCAGCGCTGAGCGCGGCGGGAATTGCGTTCGACCCGGCACTGATCGGTGAAGGGCTGTTCACCTACCGATCGGGCCTCGATGCCGCAGACGATCTCCTCGACCGCGACAATCCGCCCTCCGCCATTTTCGCCAGCAACGACGATATGGCGGCGGCTACGGTGGCGGTGGCGCACCGCCGCGGGCTCGATGTGCCGGGCGACCTCACGGTGTGCGGGTTCGACGACAGCGCCCTCGCCACGACGATCTGGCCCGAACTGACGACGATCCACCAGCCGATCGCCGACATGTCGCGTGCGGCAGTCGAACTGCTCGCCGGAATGCTGCGTACCAAGCGCGGCGGCGGGGAAGTCCGCCACGTGACGCTAGATTACACGCTGATCCGCCGCCAATCCGATGCCGCGCCACGCCGCCGACCCTCGGTGCGCGTGCGCGGGTAGCTCAACCGCGGATCGTCATCGCGATCGTGCGGCACTCGCCCGGTTGCAGCCTGTCGGCTGCACCATGATTGACCGCATTGGGCATCGCACTCACCGGCTCGGCACAGAAAAACGGCGCACCCGGCGGCAGATAAAGGTGCAGCATCGGTGTCCCGCTGCCGGTCAGCGTGATCGCGCCATCGACCCGGTCGATCCGCACCGTCCCGGCCCATCCGGTATAGCAATGGTCGATCAGATCGGCGCGATCGAGCGCTGCTCCGGCGGACCAGTCCCCCAGCGTATCCGCTGCGACATGCGCAACCGGTAGCAGCGCCGCATCGACTTGCCACAGCCCTGCGGCATCGAAGGCGATCGTGCGGACGCCCGACCGCACGAAATAGGGGTGGAAACCGAGCGACGCTGGCATCGCGCGCGCGTCGCAATTCTCAAGTTCGAGCGCCACCGTGAGGCCCGTGGGATCGAGCGCAAAGCGCTGCGTCGCGGCGTAGCGCCAAGGCCAGGCCGCATCGCCGTCATGCCGGTGCAGCAGCGTGACGTGCGCATCATCCGCCGCCTCGACCGACCATTTAGATAACCACCCGACTCCGTGCAGCGGATGGAGCTGTCCGGGATAATTGCACGGCAAGAGATGCCGAACGCCCTCGACCTCGAACGCGCCGCCACCGATGCGATTGGCATAGGGCACCAGCGGGAAGCTGGCGAAGGCGAGCGGGTCGGTCGCATCCTCCGGAGTGGGGCGGAGGATATCGACGCCGCGCCGGGAAAGCGACGCAATCGCGCCGCCCGCCGCTGGCCGAAGCTCCGCCGCCCAATCGCCCGCCGCCAACCTCATCCCGCCATGTCTTCCAGCTCGACCCCGCGCGTTTCATCCACCATCGCACGCACGAAGAAGAAGGAAATCGCTGCCGCAATCGCATAGCCGACATAGGTGACGGCAAGCCCCGGATAGACGACCAGCAGCGGGAAACTGACCGAAATCGCGGCATTGGCGATCCACTGCGCGAAGCCCGACACCGCCAGTGCCGATCCGCGAATCTGCGTCGGGAACATCTCGCCCAGCATCACCCACATCACTGGCCCCCAACTCACGTTGAAGAAGATGACGTACAGATTGGCGCAAACCAAGGCGATGACACCCGCATTGCCCGGCAGCGACAGCGCGCCACCCGCACCGCTCACCGCAGTCGAAAAGGCCCAGGCGACACCCGCCAGCGTCACCGCCATCCCCGCCGATCCGACCAGCAGCAGTGGTTTCCGTCCGATCCGGTCGATCAGCGCGATCGCCAGCAGGCACGCGCCGATCGACAGCAGGCCCGACAGGATATTGGTCTGCAGCGCGTAATCCTCGGTAAAGCCGACCGCCTCCCACAGTGTCGCGCCGTAATAGAAGACGACGTTGATCCCGACGAGCTGCTGGAACACCGCCAACCCGATGCCGACCCACAGGATCGGGCGAAGCCGCCGGGTCTGCTTGTCGATCAGGTCCGACAGTTTCGGCCGGTGATGATCCGCGGCGAGGCCAGCGCGGATTTCCGCGACCTTCGCCGCCGCCGCTTGCGCGCCGAACAGCCGCGTCAGCACGCGCTCGGCCTCGGCATCGCGCCCCTTCACCACCAGATAGCGCGGACTTTCAGGAATGAAGAACAAGGCGACGAGATAGAGTGCGGCGGGGGCGACTTGCAGCCAGAACATCCAGCGCCACGCCGCATGGCCACCCCACAGCAGCGCCGTCGACCCGCCCGCATAGCGCGCCAGCGCAAAGTTCGCGACAAACGCGCCGGTCAGGCCGGAAATGATCATCACTTGCTGAATGCTCGACAGCCGCCCGCGCACGTTCGCCGGGGTCACTTCGGAGATGTAAACGGGCGAGGTCACGCTCGCTGCGCCGACGCCAAACCCGCCGATGATCCGCGCGAAAATGAAGATCGCCGAGGATTCTGCCGCCCCGGCCAAGAGCGCCGAGACGATGAACAGGGCAGCGGCGACCATCATCGTGTTGCGCCGCCCGATCAGATCCGACAGGCGGCCTGCGGTGAAGGCGCCGATCGACGATCCGACCAGGATCGCGCCGACGTTGACGCCAATCCCCAATCGCCCAAGCGCGAACGCCGCCTCCAACCCCTTTTGCGTGCCGTTGATCACGCCCGAATCATATCCGAACATGAAGCCGCCGATCGTTGCGACCATGACGACCAGCGCGACCAGCGGTTTGTTGACCTGCCCGTGTTCCACAAGAAATCCCCTCGATGTGATCGCCTCTGACGGGCGTTAGCTATTGGCGGCGGTAGACGGTGCGGCCGGCACCGCGACCGGAAAGGTGAAGATGTCGCCCGCGAGCGGTTGCTGTGCGAGTGCCTCCGACGAAAGCCCTTGGCGCGCCGTGGTGGCAAAGGCGGTACGTCCGTCCGCGCCGCCGATCGCGACCTTGGTGACGTTGGCGACGGGGAAGCGGACGATATCGGTCATGCGTCCTGCGGCATCGTAGCGCCGCGCCGCCCAACCGCCATAAAAGGCGATCCATACCCCGCCCTCGGCGTCGCAGATCGCGCCGTCGGGATGCCCCTCGTCACCGGTAAAGTGCAGGAACGGCTCGGCCGCGCCGACGCTGCCGTCGGACGCGATGGCGTGCCGCGAGACCCGACGCGCGAGCGTGTCGACATGATAGAGGCTCGCGCCATCCGGCGTAATCGCCGGGCCGTTGGTGATGACGCACGGTTCGATCGCCGTCTGCGTCACCGCGCCTTGGTCGAGCATGTACACGTGACCGGTCGCAGCGCTTTCACGGTTGTCCATCGTCCCGAAATAGACACGCCCCGCCGGATCGATCGCGGCGTCGTTCAGCCGGTTGGCGGGCAGATCGGCATCGATCGACGCGATACGCGTGAACGCGCCCGTTTCCGGCGAAAAACGATGCGGCCCGGATTGCAGGCCGACGATCAGGTCACCCGCACGCGACGGCAGCACCCACCCGACAAATTCGGGCGCGTCCCACTGCGCCAACGCGCCGGTCGCAGGCGTATGCCGGTAGATCCGCCGCCCCTTGATATCGACGAACCACAAGGCATCGCCCAGCCACATCGGCCCTTCGCCGAGTTCGGCGCTGATGTGCAGCACATGGCGGGTGTCGATCACCGCCATCCGGCATCGACGAAATAATCGTGGCCGGTGCACATCCGCGCGTCGTCAGACGCCAGAAACAGCGCAAGCGCCGCAACATCGGCCGGCTGAATCCGCCCGTCGAGGCATTGCGCTGCGACGATCTCCGCTTCACCCGCCGGCGTATACCAGCGTTCCTGGCGCGGCGTCTGGACGTTGCCCGGCACGATCGTGTTCGCGCGAATATTGCTGCGTCCCAGATCGCGCGCCAGCGCGCGGGTGAGGCCCTCGATCGCGGCCTTCGACGTCTGGTACAGCACCAGGTCGGGCAGCGCGAGGTGCCAGCTGATCGACCCGAAATTGACGATCGATCCGCCGCCGGCGCGTTTCATCGCCGGGATCACCGCCTTTGCAGCGAAGAATTGATGCCGCAGATTGACGTTCATCCGCTCTTCCCAAACCGCCGGGGTAACCTCGTCGATTGTGTGCCGATCGTCATTGGCCGCATTGTTGATCAGCACGTCGACGCCGCCGAGCGCGCCCTCGACGTCCGCCATAACACTTGCCAGACGATCGAGATCGGTCAGGTCGCAATTGCGGTAGAGGGGTGCATGAGCCGCCCTCGGCGACAGACGCGCGACCAGTGCCGCACCTTCGCTATCGGCGATGTCGAGCAACGCGACGCGCGATCCTTGCGCAACAAACGCCTCGACCAGTCCGGCACCGATGCCGGAGGCACCGCCGGTGATGACGACCCGCTTATTCGCAAGACTGGGATAGATCGCGCGCATGTCCTGATGCGTCGTCTGCTGCAACATTTCGGCCTCCATGACGGTCACGCGAGCAGCCCGCGCGCGGCAAGATTGTGCATCAACGCGCCGATGCCATAGTCCCAGGCGGGGGCATCGCGCGACGTGGTGACGGGATTGGTGAGCGTACCAAGGCGCGCGCTCGAAATGCGCACGACATCGCCCACTTTATGGGTGAAGCCCCGCCCCGGTTCGTCGCGATCCTGCGTCGGCGCGAACAGCGTGCCGCAAAACAGCACGAGACCGTCGGGGTAATGATGTTCGCTCATCGCCTGACGCAGCAATTCCTCGGGATCACGGCTGATCTCGCGCATCGTGCTGGCGCCTTCGAGGACATAGCCGTCCTCACCCGTGATCGTCAGCGCGATGTCGGCGGCGCGCACGTCGTCCATCGTGAAATCATCCCCGAACACGCGGATCAGCGGTCCGAGCGCGCAGGACGCAGTATTGTCCTTGGCCTTGCCCAGCAACAGCGCCGAGCGGCCTTCGAAATCGCGCAGGTTGACGTCGTTGCCGAGCGTCGCGCCGACCGCCACGCCGTGCCCGTCGGCCACCAGCACCACCTCGGGCTCCGGGTTGTTCCAGGTGGAATCCGACCGGATCCCGACCGGCGCGTTGAGCGGCACCGTCGACAGCACGGGTGATTTGGTGAAGATCTCGGCGTCCGGCCCGATCGCGACCTCAAGATATTGCGACCACATGCCGTCCGCGATCAGCGCACTCTTGAGCGCCGCCGCTTCCGCCGAACCCGGCACCACCGCGCGCAGACTGCCGCCGAGGACACTTTCGAGCCGCTCGCGCACTTCGGCGGCGCGCGCCTGATCGCCGCGCGCCCGTTCCTCGATCACGCGTTCCAGCGCGGAAACGGCGAAGGTGACGCCCGCCGCCTTCACACAGTGCAGATCGATCGGGCTGAGCACATGGCTGGTCGCAATGTCAGCCACGTCGCCGATCGGCGCACCACCGTCGAACGCGCGCGCCGAGATCAGCGCCGACACGGTCGGTGCAACGCGCGACATATCGAAGACCGCGCCATCGCGGACCATGATCGGGGTCGGCCCCGCCCCGCTATCGATTCGCCCGACGAAACGTCCGGCACGCCAGTCCGCAGGCAAGGCCTCGACCAGCGGCATGTGTTCGAACGACACTGTAACCCCTCCGTTGTGTTAGCGGTATCGTCTATGCCATAGGGGGCCGTCAAGGGACGTATCGAACAGCGATGCGCGAATCGGACGGAGGGGATGCGCAACATCGGCAAGCACCGAATCGGGAGCATCGTGGCCATCGTAGCGCTCGCTTGTGTGAGCGCTCGCGTCGTTGGCCGCACGCCCGACAACGCTCCATCCTCCTATCGCTGGACCAACGTCAGCGTTGGCGGTGGCGGTTACGCCCCCAACATCATCTTCAGCCCGGTCGAGCCGGGTCTCGCCTATCTGCGCACCGATATGGGCGGCGCGTATCGCTGGGATGCGCGCGCCGCACGCTGGGTCGCGCTGCAGGACGATACGCCGGTGTCGAGCTATATGGGCATCGAAAGCATCGCCGCCGATCCGCGTGACGCCAATGTCGTCTATCTCGCCGCCGGCATGTACGCGCGCGAGTCGGCGGCGATCCTGCGGTCGGCCGATCGCGGCGCGACGTGGCGTGTAACCCGCGTGCCGTTCGCGATGGGCGGGAATGAAGCGGGTCGGGGTCTCGGCGAGCGGCTCGCAATCGACCCCAATCGGACCGATACTTTGTTTTTCGGGTCGCGCCACGACGGGCTGTGGCGCAGCGAAGATGCGGGCGCGACCTGGGCAAAGGTCGCGCGTTTCCCCGCCGCCGGGCTGGGCGCCCCAGCGAACAAGCAAACGCACGGTGGCGTCTCCTTCGTCGTGATCGACCCCGCCAGCGGTACCGAGGGACAGCGATCGCGGCGGATCTGGGCCGGGGTCGCCGATCCCGGCGCCGATCACCTGTTCCGCTCCGACGATGGCGGCGACACTTGGACTGCGGTCAAGGGACCGGGCCCGGACATGCTCGCCGCCAAGGGCGTCGTGGCAAATGACGGCACGCTCTACGTCGGCTATGCGAGCGGCATCGGACCGAGCGATGCGAAATCGGGCGCGGTTTGGCGCTTCGCTGCCGACGGGGCCGCACGCGACATCACACCAGCCGGCTACGGCAGCGGCGGCTTCCTCGGCCTTGCCGTGGCGCGCAACGCACCAGGCATGGTCGCGGTCTCGACAATCGATCGCTGGCAACCCGGCGATACGGTGTGGCTGTCGCGCGACGGCGGCGCGGATTGGGACGATCTCGGCGCGCGCAGTCGCCGCGACGTCACGGCGACCCCGTTCCTGTTGCACGAGGGAAAGGGTGCCGATTTCGGGCATTGGATTTCGGGTTTGGCGATCGACCCGTTCGATGCGCGGCATCTCGCCTATACCACCGGCGCGACGCTCTATACCGCCGATGCCGTAACGCCCACTGGCCCGATCCTGTGGACGCCGTGGACCAAGGGGATCGAGCAGACCGCAATCATCACGCTCGCCGCGCCCACCGGCGGTGCGCCGCTGTTATCGGGGTTCGGGGACATTGCCGGCTTCGTCCACAGCGATCTGGACCGGTCGCCGCAGCCGACCTTCAACAATCCCTATCTCTCGAACACAAACACGATCGACTATGCCGGTCGCGCGCCCAATATCGTGGTGCGCAGCGGCAGCCTCTATACCGACCGCCCGCGCGATGCGACGCTCGGCTGGTCGGATGATGGCGGGTTGAGCTGGCATCCGCTCAAGGCCCCGGCGATCCGCCCGACCGACGACGCGCCGGGCAAGCGCTACGATCTGGAAGGCGATGCCGCGGTGATCGTATCGGCGGATGGCGGCACGTTCATCGTCTGCACGCCGGTCCCGTTGGTCACGCGTGATCGCGGGCGGACGTGGGCGCTGGCGCAGGGGTTGCGGCTCCATGCCCGGCCGGTCGCCGACAAGGTCGATCCGCAACGCTTCTATTCGGTCGATTTCGACAACGACCGGCTGCTCGTTTCCAGCGACGGCGCGAAGAGCTTTGCTCCCGTCGCGGCGCGCGGACTGCCGCCGCAACTATGGCCGGGCAAGGTCTATTGGCGCGAACAACAATACCGCCTCGTCGCCTCGCCCTTCGCGACGGGGGACCTGTGGTTCCACCTCGGCGAGGAACTGTATCACAGCAAAGACGGTGGCCTCAGCTTCCGCCGCGCCAACGGGGCGCTGCGGATCGAATTCGTCGGGCTGGGCAAACCCGCTCCGGGCGCGACGGTCGCGGCGATCTATGCGGTCGGCACCCTCAAGACGCAGCGCGGCGTCTGGCGCTCGATCGATGAAGGCAAGAACTGGGTGCGAATCAACGACGACGCGCACCAATATGGCGGGCGCTTCCGTGTGATCGGCGGCGATCCGCGCCGGTTCGGGCGCGTCTATGTCGGGACGGACGGGCGCGGCATCCTCTACGGCGATCCGGTGGGAGAGACACGATGAAGCTTTTCGCAGCCCTGCTGCTCGCCGCGCTGCCCTGCGCCGCGCTGGCGCAGCAGGCCACGCCGGTCCCGCAGATCATCAGCAAAAATGGCCGCCACGCGCTGATCGTCGATGGCGCGCCGTTCACGATTCTGGGCGGGCAAGTCAATAATTCGAGCAATTACCCCGAACCGCTCAAGACCGCGTGGGAGGTGCTCGACCGCGTCCATGCCAATACCGTCGAAGTGCCGATCGCCTGGCAACAGGTCGAGCCGGTCGAGGGGCGTTTCGACCTGTCATTCCTGCAAGCCTTGCTCGATCAGGCACGCGCGCACGACAAGCGCGTCATCTTGCTGTGGTTCGGCACGTGGAAGAACACCTCCTTCGCTTACACGCCCGATTGGGTGAAGCTCGACAATGCCCGCTTCCCGCGCATGAAGACCCGCCAAGGCAAGGATCACGGCGTGCTGAGCGCGCATGGTGCGGCGACACTCGCCGCCGACACGCGCGCCTTCGTCAAGGTGATGGAATATCTGCGCGACCATGATCGGCAAAACACCGTAATCCTGGTCCAGCCCGAGAATGAAACAGGCAGCTATCGCTCGCCGCGTGATTATGCCCCCGCCGCCAACGCGCTGTTCGCCAAGCCGATTCCGGCGGCACTTGCGAAGGCGACGGGCAAGCGCGGAAGCTGGAGCGAGGCGTTCGGCGCGCAGGCCGATCGCGCGTTCAACACCTGGTATGTCGCGTCCTATGTCGAGGCGATCGCCGCCGCGGGCAAGGCGATCAAGCCACTGCCGATGTACGTCAACGCAGCCCTCGCCGGGCCATCGAACGTACCCGATCCCGATGGCGTAGCGAGCGGCGGACCGCAGCAGGACGTGCTCGATATCTGGAAGGCAGCGGCACCGCACATCGATTTCGCCGCCCCCGACATTTACGACCGCGCGAGCGAAAATGTGGTCCAATATCTCGACAAATATAATCGGCCCGACAATGCGCTGATGGTCCCGGAAATCGGCAATGCGCGTGAGTTCCACCGCTACGCTTATGCGGCACTCGGGCGCGGGGCGATCGGCTATGCCCCATTCGGGCTCGATGCTTCAGGCTATTCCAACTACCCGCTCGGCGCGCGCGATCTTGCGGCGGCAGATCTCGATCGCCTCACGCTACCCTATGCCGCGATCGGATCGATCATGCGCGATTGGGCGCGGATTGCGTTCGAACGCCCGACCTGGGGTGCAGCCAAGCCCGACGATGGCACCGCGCAATCGACCACGCTTGGCGGCTGGAAGATCACCGCGAGTTGGGGCGAATGGCAATTCGGGATGAAGGACTGGACCTGGCTCAAGTCCGAGCCCGCACCCTGGGGCAAGGAGCCGGTCGGCGGCGTCGCGGTCGCGCAGCTTTCCGCAGACGAATTCCTGGTGGTGGGCGATCACGTCCGGCTGAACTTCGGCCCCGCCGACGGATCGCCCACCGGCCTTGTCGTGCGGGTCGAAGAAGGGACGTTCCGCGACGGAAAATGGGTGATGTCGCGGGTGTGGAACGGCGATCAGACCGATTACGGCATCAACCTGATCGACCGGCCGCAGGTTTTGAAAGTGACGATGGGGCGCTACCGCTGAGCAGCGCCCACAGCAACGATCGGGAGAGACGGACATGAAGAAGGCGATCTTTACGGCGCTCATGCTTGGTAGCGCTATCGGCAGTGCCGAGGCGCAAAGCTGGCAAAAGACGGCGGACGGTGTGACGGTCACGCCCGCCACCGGCGCTGCGTCGCGCGTCACGCTGTCGGTGCATGGCGACGGGATCGTCCATGTCGTCGCGCTGCCCAAGGGCAGCACCGACGCAGCGCTGCCGCCGAGCCTGATGGCCCCGAACCCGCCCGCCACTGGTGCCTTCACAGCGACCGAGGTCAAGGGCCATGTTCTCGTCAAGGCGGCGAAGACCACCGCCGACGTCGACCTCGCGAGCGGTCAGGTGCGCTTCCTCGATCCGGCGGGAAAGCCGTTGCTGGCGGAAAGCGGCGCGCCCGTGTTCAGCCCGGTGAGCGTCGACGGCACGCCGTTCGTATCGGTCTCGCAGCAGTTCAACCGCGGCACCGACGAGGGGCTGTACGGCCTAGGCCAGCACCAGAACAGCCAGATGGATTATAACGGCGAGGACGTCGAACTCGCGCAGCACAATATGGATATCGCGGTGCCGTTCGTCGTGTCGACGCGACGCTACGGGCTGTTGTGGGACAATGCCAGCATAAGCCGCTTCGGCAACCCCAGACCCTATACGCTGGTCGGGCAGGACATGGCGGTCAGCAGTGGCGGCAAGCCGGGCTGGAAGGCAGAGTATTTCCTAGACGGCAAGCTGGCCGTCGCACGCCAGGAAGCGACGATCAACTATCAGTTCCTGAAAGACCAGAAGAATTGGCCCGAGGCCGCCAAGGCGAAGACCGTCGCCGCGACCGGGGGACAGAATACCGCCGGGAACGCCACGCAAAAGCAAACCGTGATCTGGAGCGGCGACGTGCTGCCGACCGTCAGCGGCATCCACAAATTCCAGCTTTACGGCTCGAGCTATTACAAGGTCTACGCCGATGGAAAGCTGCAGCTCGATCGCTGGCGGCAGAATTGGAACCCGTGGTACGCCAATTTCGATGTGCCCATGACCAAGGGCAAGCCGGTAGCGATCCGGATCGAGTGGGAGCCGAACGCCGGCTATATGGCGTTGCTGCACAACGATCCGCTGCCCGCTGCCGACCGCCATTCGGTATGGCTGACCAGCGACGTCGCCAAGGCCAAGAATTACTGGTTCATCCCCGGCGACAGCATGGACGGCGTGATCGCCGGATATCGCCAGTTGACCGGCAAATCCGAGATGATGCCCAAATGGGCTTACGGCTTCTGGCAGTCGCGCCAACGCTACAACACGTCCGCCGAGATCATTGACGTGGTGGCGAAATACCGCAGCCTGAACATTCCACTCGACAATATCGTGCTCGATTGGCGCTATTGGCGCGACGACGAATGGGGCAGCCATAAGTTCGACGCGACGCGCTTTCCCGATCCGACCGCATTGATCGACAAGGTCCATGCCGATCATGCCAATTTCATGATCTCGGTCTGGCCGAAATTCTATCCGACCACCGACAATTACAAGGAATTTGCCGCCAAGGGCTTGGTCTACCAGGGCAATCTTCGCCAGGGGAATACCGACTGGGTCGGTCCGGGCTATAAGAGCACCTATTACGATCCCTATGCGCCCGAAGGCCGCACAATCTTCTGGCGGCAGATCGAGGAGCGGTTGGCCAAGCACGGCGTCGATGCGTGGTGGGCCGATGCGAGCGAGCCCGACATGCACTCCAACCTGTCGATCCCCGAGCGGATCGACACAATGGGCCCGACCGCGATCGGCCCGGCCGCGCTCTATTTCAACAGCTACCCGCTGATGAACGCGCGCGCCTTTTACGACGGCTGGAGCGGGTACAAGCCCGATGTGCGGCCGTTCCTGCTGACCCGCTCCGGGTTCGCCGGGTTGCAGCGCTACGGCGCGGCGATCTGGTCGGGCGATGTCGCCAGCCGCTGGTACGATCTGCGGGCGCAGATTTCGGCGGGGGTGAATGCGTCGATGTCGGGCCTGCCCAATTGGACGCACGACATTGGCGGCTTCGCGCTCGAAGACCGTTACAGCACCGCCAAGCCGAGCGCTGCGGATCTGGCGGAATGGCGCGAGCTCAATTTGCGCTGGTTCCAGTTCGGCGCCTTCTCGCCGCTGTTCCGCAGCCACGGCGAAGCACCCTTCCGCGAGATTTACGAGATCAGCCCGGAAGGCTCGCCGATGCGCGCGTCGATGGTGTGGTACGATCAGCTTCGCTATCGCCTGATGCCATATATCTACACGCTCGGCGCCGACACCTATGTGAAGGACGGCAGCATCATGCGCGGGCTGGCGATGGATTTCCCGGCCGACACGACTGCGCGGAAGATCGACGATCAATATCTGTTCGGCGATGCCTTCCTCGTCACGCCGGTGACCGAGTATAAGGCGCGCACCCGCAGCGTCTATTTCCCCGGCACCGCATTGTGGTACGATTTCGCGACAGGCGCGACCCACCGTGGCGGCACCCGCGCCAGCGTCGCCGCGCCGTTCGAGCGGATGCCGCTGTTCGTCCGCGCGGGCGCGATCGTGCCGATGGGACCGGTGACGCAATATGTCGACGCCGCGCGCGAGGCGCCGCTGACGATCACCGTCTATACCGGCGCGAACGGTCACTTCTCGCTCTACGAAGATGACGGCCGCAGCACGGAGTATAAGGCGGGGGCCTTCTCGCGCATCCCGCTGGCCTATGACGACAAGACCGGCGCGGTGACGATCGGCGCGCGCGAGGGCAAGGGCTGGGCCGGGATGCCAACCAGTCGCACGATCCGCGTGAAATGGGTGGTGCCGGGCAAGCCGGTCGGCGACGAAACGGCTTACGATGCGCAAGTCAGCTACAATGGCGCGGCGATCATCGTGGCCCGGCCGCGGTGA
Organism: Sphingomonadales bacterium; assembly: GCA_027489365.1. Lineage (GTDB taxonomy): Bacteria > Pseudomonadota > Alphaproteobacteria > Sphingomonadales > Sphingomonadaceae > Sphingomonas. The sequence goes on along the minus strand of JAIXZV010000313.1, from coordinate 10,364 downwards.
CCCCGACCGGCTGGCATCGCCGCGCGGTCCTGGCCGGGCTGGCGGCGATGCCGGCGCTCGCGCGGGCGGGCGTGCTGGCGCGCGGGCCGGTGCAGCCGAGCTGGCCCTCGCTCGTCGCCAACTATCGCTACCCCGACTGGTTTCGCGATGCGAAGTTCGGGATCTGGTCGCATTGGGGCCCGCAAGCCGTGCCAGAGCAAGGCGATTGGTACGGGCGGCTGCTCTACATGCAGGGCCATCCGATGTACCGCCAGCATCTCGCCGCCTACGGCCATCCCGCCGACACCGGCATGATGGATGTGCTCAACCGCTGGACCGCCGACAAATGGGATCCGGCGGCACTGATGCGGCGCTTCGTGAAGGCGGGCGCCAAATATTTCGTCTCGCTCGCCTGCCATCACGACAATCTCGATTGCTACGACAGCGCGTATCATCCGTGGAATGCGCTGCGTGTCGGGCCGAAGCGCGATATCGTCGGGACTTGGGCGAAAACCGCGCGCGCCGCGGGGTTGCGCTTCGGCGTGTCGAACCATGCCAGCCATGCCTGGCACTGGTACCAGCCGGCCTATGGCTATGACGCCGAAGGCCCGCGCAAGGGCGAGCGCTACGATGCCTATCGCCTGACTGCTGCTGACGGGAAGGGAAAATGGTGGGACGACCTCGACCCGCAGACGCTCTACACCGGCCGCCACATGGTCGCGCCCGACGGGATCGATACGGTCACGGCGATGGATGCGTGGCATGATGCGCATGACGGCCAGTGGATCGAAACTGCGCCGCCCGGCGACGCCGCCTATGCGCGCAAGTGGCTGCTCCGCCAGACCGACCTGATCGAGAAATATCGCCCCGATTTCTGCTACATGGATAATTACGAACTGCCGTTCGGCCCGGTCGGGCTGGCCGCAGCGGCGGATTATTACAATCGCGCGATCGACTGGCACGGCAAGATCGACGTCGTACTGACAGCCAAGCAACTGAAACCCTATGCCCGCTTCGGGCTGGTGCAGGATGTCGAGCGCGGCTTTTCCGATCGCCTGTGGGATGAGCCGTGGCAGACCGACACCTGCATCGGCGACTGGTTCTACAACCGCGCGCGCTTTACCGATCGCAGCTACGTGCCTGCGGAAGCCGTGTTGCAACGCCTCGCCGATGTGGTGTCGAAGAATGGCAATCTGCTGCTGTCGATCCCGCAGCGCGGCGACGGAACGATCGACCGCGAGGAAGAGCGCATCCTCGACGATCTCGCAGCGTGGATGGCGGTCAATGGCGAAGCGATCTTCGGATCCCGACCGTGGGAGGTTTACGGCGAGGGGCCGACCAAACTCGCCACCGGAATGCAGAATGAAGCCGCGTTCAAGGGGTTCACGGCCCAAGACGTTCGCTTCACGACCAAGGGCTCAGCGCTGTACATCCTGTTCCTGAAGCCGCCACGCGCCGTCGTCGCGATCGGTTCGCTGGCGCGCGGTCGGATAACGGGCGCGATCGAGCGCGTCACGCTGCTCGGCGGCGGTCCGATTGCGCACCGCGAAACCGATCGCGGGCTCGAACTCGACCTGCGACACAGCCCGGCGATCGTACCGGTCGTGCGGATCGATTCCTCGCGCGGCTGGCGGTCGGATCGCGTCGCTTAAGCCGTTGCGGCAAGCGCCGCGACGAAGCTGCGGGCATTGTCCCCGACTTGCTCCGCCGTATAGCCCGCCGCGTATAGCGCCGAGCCGAGACCGAACCCCGCCGCGCCCGCCTTCAGCCACGGCAGCATCGACTCGGGCGTGATTCCGCCGACCGGCAGGACGCGCACGTCGCGCGGCAGGACCGCGCGCATCGCCTTTAATACGCTCGGACTTGCCGCTTCCGCCGGGAACAGCTTCAGCGCACTTGCTCCCGCCCCCAGCGCCGCAAACGCCTCGCTCGGCGTCGCGATACCCGGCAAGGAGACGAGACCGGCGGTGGCGCTCGCGCAAATCACGTCGAGATCGGCATTGGGCGAGATGATCATCGTGCCGCCCGCGTCGCGCACGGCAGCCACGTCCTCAACTCGCAAGACCGTCCCCGCGCCCACAATCGCGCGCCCGGCGCAGCGCCGCGCGAGCCGTGCCACGCTCTCCAGCGGGTCCGGCGAATTCATCGGCACCTCGATCAGCGTGAAACCGGCATCGATCAGCGCATCGGCGATCGCCTCGACCTCATCCGGCCGCACCCCGCGCAGAATCGCAATCAACGGGCAGCGCGCGAACGCCTGGTCAAAATCGGATAGGGCAGTCATGGCAGCATCCTGGCAAGCGCAACCACCCCCGCGACGAACGCGGCATGGCTGTCGACGATATGCGCCGTGCCGCCGTGGGCGGTAACGGCGATCGAATAGAGTTCGGCCAATCCGGCGTCCGCCAGAATATGGACTGCGCCCGGCGCGCCCGCCAGCCGCGCGGCGACATCGCTGCCGATCAGCAACCCGCTGGCATAGGATGCGGCATCGGCATCGTCGCGCACGCCCAGCAGCTTGGCCGCGCGAATCCCGAACAACGCCGCCGCCAGATCGCCGCCGCGCCCCGTTGCAACGCCGTCACGGAACGCGGCACCGGGTGTCACCTCGGCCTGAAGCTGACTGGCGAGCAGGCCGTGGCGGCGCAGCAAGGCGAACACCTCACCTGTCATTGCAGTCGTAAAATCGACGATCACGCCGCTCTCGACCCGTGCCCATTTGCAATGCGTTCCCGGCTGGCACAGCAGGGCATCGCGCGGCACCAGCCCAGCCGCCACCGCGCCGAGGAACTGCACCTCCTCGCCGCGCATCACGTCGGCTTTCACATCCGTCAGCACCGACACGCCCGGGACAATCGCGGTGCGCGCATCGATCCACGCCAGCCCTTGCGCCAGCGCGGCAAGGTCGGCTGGTGCCGCGACATAGGGCACGTCGCGCCAGCCGATCGTCGATCCCACCATGCCCGCGAGCAGGATCGGCAAATCGCCGAAGCGGCCCCGAATGCGCGCGACTTCGTCCACGAAATCGCCCGGGGCAACGCTCGTCACGCCCCGCGCATCGCGCTCGGTGGCGGCAACCGCGCCGTTCTCGATCCGAAAAACGCGCCGGTTGGTCGTACCCCAATCGACCGCCAGAAAGGCAGAGGCGAACTCGGTCACGCCCTGCCCGCCCGCGCGATCACCACCATGTCGCATAGAGCGCGATCAGGATCAGCACGACGCCGACCGACGCGCCGTTGAAGCTGGTCGTCGTCTTGAACGCCACGCCTTCCATCGTGATGCGATTGGCGTTCGCGCGTGCCTTGACGGTCAACGACAGGATCACCGCAAGCGCCAGCGAGACGAGAAACACCAATCCCATCCGGTTCATGAACGGCAGATCCGGCAGCGTCCCCCGGAAGATATAGGACAGCAGCACCGACGAGACCGCAGCGGCAATCGCTCCCGCCTCGTTCGCGCGCTTCCAGAACAGCCCGAGCAGGAAGATCACCGTGATCCCCGGCGTAAAGAAGCCCGAGAATTCCTGGATGAACTGGAACGCCTGGTCGGATTGCCCGATCAGCGGGCGTGCCAGCAGGATCGCAATTAGGATCGCAACGCCCGCAGCGGTCCGCCCGACCAGCACCATCCGCGTCTCGCTTGCGGCCTCGGCGCCCTCGCCGGTCTTGATGCCGCGCAGCTTGGCATAGAGATCGAGCGTGAAGATCGTCGCGATCGAATTGATCTTGGACGCGGTCGAGGCGATGATCGCGGCGATCAGCGCGGCGAACACCAAACCGAGAATGCCCGGCGGCAGCAACCGCATCATCGTCGGATAGGCCTGGTCGGGCTTGGCGAGGCCGGGTGCGAGGATAACCGCCGCAATGCCGGGCAATACGATCACCACCGGCATCAGCAGCTTCAGATAGGCCGCGAACACTATGCCCTTCTGCGCTTCGCCCAGATTCTTCGCGGCGAGCGCGCGCTGGATGATATATTGATTGAACCCCCAATAGCTGAGATTGGCGATCCACATCCCGCCGACCAGCACCGCGATGCCGGGCAATTCCTTGAAATGCGGGCTGCTCGGCGACAGGATCATGTCGAAATGATCAGGCACGCGGCGCGTGAGTTCCAGGAACCCGCCGATGATCCCGGCATCGCCCCCGATCTTGCTGAGCGTCAGGCTCGACACCATCAGGCCACCGAGCACGAGCAGCGTGACTTGCACGATATCGGTCAGCGCCACCGCCTTCAGGCCTCCGCGCAACTGATACAGCAAGGCGAAACCGCCGAGCGCCCAAAGCGCCACCGTCTGGTCGATTCCAGCGACCTGATTGACCGCGATCGAGCCGAGCCAGATGATCGAGGTCAGGTTCACGAAAACGTAGAGTGCGAGCCAGAAGATCGCCATGATCGTGCGGATCGTCGGGCCATACCGCTGTTCCAGGAACTGCGGCATGGTGTAGATTTCGTTCTTCAAAAAGATCGGCAGGAAATATTTGCCGACGATCAGCAGCGTCAGCGCCGCCATCCACTCGTACGACGCGATCGCGAGACCGATCGCATAGCCCGATCCCGACATGCCGACGATCTGCTCGGCCGAAATGTTGGCCGCGATCAGCGATGCGCCGATCGCCCACCACGGCAGCGATTTGGACGCCAGAAAATAGTCCGACGTATTCTTGGCGTGCCCGGCTTTCTCGCGCGAGACATATTGGGCGAGGCCGAAGATCGCGATGAAATAGACGATGACGACCGCAGCGTCGATGGTGGCAAGGTTCACGCGTCACTCCCCGACAACGGCCACGCCGACCAGGTGCCGTTCCCCACTATGCCGCAGTTCGCGGTCTGCCGACTATTTATATGACTAATTGCCTTTGTCTAGCGATGCGGGCGGGGCAAGCGGATGACAAAGTTCGACTGGTACGCCACTATGAGGACAAATATGGCCACCGAACCTCCTCCTCTCGAACGCGCAGCGAGCGATCTGCGTCCTTCGCTCGGTCGCAATCTGACCTACGGTATGCTCGACAGCCTCGGCCGCGCGATCGTCACCGGGCACTACGAAAGTACCCCCTTTCCGACCGAAGCGCAGCTCGCCCAGGCGCATGGTGTCAGCCGCTCGGTCACGCGCGAGGCGGTCAAGATGCTGACCGCCAAGGGTTTGCTCAGCGCCCGACCGCGGCAGGGCACGGTGGTGCAGCCGGCGAGCAACTGGAACTTGTTCGACACCGACGTGCTGCGCTGGCTGCTCGAACGCAAGTTCTCGGTCGATCTGCTGCGGCACTTCAACCAGTTGCGCGTCGCAATCGAGCCGGAGGCGGCGGCGCTGGCGGCGCGTTTTGGCGGCCCGGCCGATTTGGACGAGATCGACGCTGGCCTCGCGCGGATGGTGGCAGCGGAGCAAGGGCAGGACGAACCGCTGGAGGCCGACATCGCCTTCCACATCGCGATCCTGAACGCATCGAAAAACCCGTTCTACATGCAGTTCCACGATGTCGTGACGACCGCGCTGCATACCTCGATCCGCTTCACCAACCGCATCAAGGGCCGTACCGCCAGCATTGCGGACCATGGGGCAGTGCGCGACGCAATCACCGCGCGCGATGCCGATGCCGCGCGGCACGCGATGCGGCATCTGATTGGCGACGTGCTTGAGCTGATCGACCAGGTCGAGGGCAATCGCGATGCTGGGCCGGCGGCACAGTCGGCGTGATCGGCGCGATCTGTGGAACGGGATCGCAGGGAATTGGCTGACTCGCGCGTTTCCGGGGACCGCGATGGCCCCGCTCCCCTACCGTCCGCCTCGCTCGGCGTTCAATTCGGGCGGCCGCTCGCCACTGTCAGACGCGACGGTGGTGGTATTTCCCCGGCTTGATCGCAGCCACGACATCAATAAAAATATATATCTTATAAATGTAGGAGCGTATGTTGAACCTACTGGACATCGACGCCAGCGACCCGATCCGCGTCGGCCTGGTAGGCATCGGCAAGATCGCCCGCGACCAGCATGTTCCGGCGCTGCGCGCCGATCCGCGCCTCGTGCTGGCCGCAACCGCAAGCCGCCACGGACAAATCGACGGCGTGCCGGGCTATACCCACATCGAGGATATGCTGGCTGGGGCCGAGCAGATCGACGCGGTGTCGCTGTGCACCCCGCCACCCGGTCGAATCGATATTGCCCGCGTGGCGATCGAAGCAGGCAAAGCGGTGATGCTCGAAAAGCCGCCGGCCGCGACGCTTGCGGAGGCCGAAGCGCTCGTCGCGGCGGCACATGCCGCAGGCGTACCGCTATTCACCACCTGGCATTCGCGCGAGGCGGCCGCAATCGGGGAAGCGCAAAACTGGTTGTCCGACAAGACCGTGCGCGCTGCCCGAATTGTGTGGGCGGAGGACATTCGCCGCTGGCACCCGGGACAGGAATGGATTCTCGACGAAGGCGGGTTCGGTGTGTTCGATCCTGGCATCAATGCGCTATCGATCATCACGCGACTGTTACCGGGCAGCTTCGTCGTCGATCACGCCCACCTTGCCATTCCGAAAGGCCGCGCTTGTCCGATCGCCGCGACGCTCGGCTTGCGCAGCGGCGATGTGCCGGTCAGCGTCGAACTCGATTTCCTGCGCACCGGGCCGCAGCGCTGGGACATAGCGTTCGACACCGACGAAGGCCCGCTGCGCCTGTCCGATGGCGGCGCGACGATCGCGATCGCTGACGAAGCACCGCGGACCGCGCCCAATTGCGAATATCCCCAACTCTACGCCCGCTTCGCGAACCTGGTCGCCACCGGAGACAGCGATACCGACCTCGCACCGCTCGCGATCGTCGAGGCGGCCTTGCAACAGGCTACGGTCGAGCGAGTTGAACCCTTTGCCTTCTAATCTCAGCGATCACCGCACGCACAGTCTCGGATCAAGCTCGGCGAAACTGGCGACCTCATCAACGCAGGCTCCTGCCGCAGAGTGCACCACAGGCCCGACCGACTGAAGAACGGTGCCGACCTCGCGCGGCCCGACCGTGCATTGTCATGCGGTCGGGATGCCCGTCCGCAAGGTACGCAAGGCCGACCAAGAACGGCCGGTCGGCGCTGTTGATCGCGCTATCGGACTAAAAACTGGAGCGGGCGAAGGGATTCGAACCCTCGACCCCAACCTTGGCAAGAACATCTAAGAGTGTTCGGAGGCGTCCGTTAGAATATTTCTTATTTGCTTTACAGCAACCTAGGTTGAAGATGGATTTTGGTGGACGGCCCCGGATAACTATTCGGTGGTAGCCCGGCGGTAGCCCGCCCGTCCAGATTGTGCTATCGATTAGCTCATGCCGACGATTAAACTATCAAAGCTTGTGGCCGACCAAGCGGAGCCCAGAAGTGAGCGATATGTACTTTGGGATTCGGAACTGCCTGGTTTCGGCCTGCGCGTCACTTCAGCAAGTGCCAAAACTTGGGTCGTGAAATATCGCGGCGAAGGCGGCGGTCGGAACGCTCCGATACGCTGGCTGACGATCGGCACCTATCCCACGCTGGCCGCAGCGAAAGCTCGGGAGCTCGCATCCAAGGCGCTCGCTGCAGTGCTGCTGGGTCAGGATCCGGCAGGCGATGCGGCGACGAAGCGCAAGGAGCTTCGAGTCGTCGATTTGATCGACCTGTATGAAAAAGAGGGTCTCGTCGTGCAGCGCGGCATTCGGATTGGCATTCCCATGAAGCCCCTGACTGCGCGCTACACGATGAACCGACTTCGGCATCACGTCGTACCGCTGCTTGGCAAAAAGCGTCTTACCGAAGTGACTGAAGGCGATATCGAAGCGTTTGTGCGCGCAGTTACTAATGGGAAGACCGCCAAGGACGAGAAGAAGGGTCCGCGCACGCGAATTATCGTGCGCGGCGGCGAAGGTGCGGCGCGGAAAACCGTGCGGGACTTGTCTGCGGTCTTCTCCTTCGCCAAGCGCCGACGACTCGTCATCTCGAACCCGGTCACGGCGGCTGGCGTGCGCAAGACCGACAACCGCCGGGAGCGGTACTTATCGATGGAGGAAATTCGGCGCCTGGGCGCGGCACTCGATGCGCTTGAAGCCGAAGGTTGCAACCCGAAGGCAACAAACATTGCGCGGCTCTGGGTTTTGTCGGGCTGCCGACGCAACGAAATCGCCGGGCTGCGCTGGTCCGAGATCGATTTCGAACGCGGTTTGCTGATTCTTGCCGATTCGAAGACCGGCCGAAGCGTTCGCCCACTCGGCGCCGCCGCGGTAGCATTGCTAGGAGCGCTTCGAGCGAAAGCCGCCGACGATGGGGATTTTGTCTTCCCGGCGGAGCGAGGCACGGGCTTCTACCAGGGTTTCCAGCAGGTCTGGCCTGCAGCCGTGAAGCGCGCCGATCTTCCCGGTGTCACCCCACACGCCCTACGCCACACGTTCGGCAGTTGGGCAGCCTCCTCTGGCGAAGCGCTCCTTATGGTTGGATCGCTGCTCGGACATGCTAACGCACGAAGCACGCAGCTCTACGCGCATATTGCCTATGATCCTGCCCGGCTCGCAGCGGATCGTGTAACGGTGCCAATCGCGGCGGCTCTCCAAGGAGGCCACTTCTAGTCCCGCTCGGCGGTAGACGCCGCGAAGGTCTTTTCGCGGATTCGCCAAGGTCGTGAGCGCGGGTCGGGCGGATAGCTTTTACCTACCTATAGCTCGCGGTTTTCGGTTGGCGCGGCATCGTCCGGCTAACCAATCAGCGAAACAACCGGCAGTTTTAAGCTCGGGAAGCATGAAGACCGCGTCGTGCGCGGCAGCGGACGACAAAGAAAATCAGGACGAGTTTTCGTCTGTCGGATCTTGAGGCAGGCTACCCGAGTCGGTGTTTTTCTTGCGTCGCCTGATCAGCGGCAACCATGGCTGACCGTCGAAGGTGCCGCCCGACCACATGCATGTGAGGGTCTGGCTTGGCGCATTGTACGGAAAAAACAGGAGCATGCCCCGGTTGCCGTAGCCTAGCTTCCGCTTTTCGAACTTGCTCTCGTCCCAATCCTTTTCTCGGGAGCGAAGGATGGCCTCCCCGATCTCCGCTGCGCTCGCCAGGAAGCTCTCGGTGTGCTCTGCGACATCACTGGCTTCGAGCACCTGACGGGCGAAGGGTAGTTGGTCCTCGGTGATATGGATGTGCACCTTGACGTCAAGTCCAGCTGCTTGGGCGGCTTCCAGCACGGCCTTTCGACCGTCTTCCCAACCGCCCGTGAACACGAAGGCGACTGCTCGGCTACGCAAATACTGACGAACGGGTTCCAGCTCGAGGGTGCGTTGCTCCTTCAGGTCAGGCTTCTGCACCTCCTCAAGTCCGAAGGCTGTCCCAATGATGTTTGACCACTGATTTCCAGTTCCGCAGAAGTCATCAACGATGATGACTGGATCTGGCCGGTTCTGCCGCGCGGCCTCCTCTGGCGATCCATGGAAAATGAGACCGGGACCGGCATCTCCCGCGAAATACTGGACGATTTGCGAACTGTCGTTGCCCTTGTCGAGCGAGATCACGGACGCTGTCGAGAACCCATCATTCTGTTCGATGAACGAGCGCACGGCGCTAACAACGTCGTTACGACCAACCAGCTTAGCTTTGGAAAGCAGCTCAAGGGCGCAGTCGATATGCTCTTCCCGGTCGAACTGATCGAGCCAAGCGTAGGTCCGATCCTTCAACGTCGATGCGCCAGTCGCACTGTCAGCGATTTCCTCGACGGTGGCGACCGTTTCCTGGACAGCGCCAAAACGCTCCACGAACGTAATCACCGCCTTCTCCACATCGCTCATCCGCAGGCGCTCTTGGCGCGGCCTGATGAGCGGCGGCTTATCGCGGTAGAAACCGGCTGTTCGCAGAGCAAGCTTCGTCTCGCGCAGGGTATCCTGCGATTGTTTGGTTTCCTCAAGCATCCATTCGGGAATCGCGACGCCGTACCTTTCGGCAATGACCGTCTCGGTTGCGAGCAACGCTTCCTCAGCCAGGTTTTTTGGCGCGAGAACGTAGCCCTTGGCGGAGGCGGAGACGAACGAACTACTCCACGCTTCTTTGTGGATACCGGTCTTCTCGAAAGTTTTCGGTTCACCCCCGGTAGGGAATATCCAAGCGTGACGCAGTTCCTTTTGGGAAGGCGGCTCAAGCTTGCGCAGGACGATTAGTTTATCGGCGTTCCTGTAGCGGAAGGAACCCTCGGCTTCGCCTCGTAATTTCAGGATCTCGCGGGTGCGAGCGACGATGTCCTTATGGAGAGAGGCGGCCTTTTCACCATTGTCGATCGACTTAATGATCTGGTCGAATTGGTCGGACGTCGGATCATCCTCGCGTTCGGGCTGCCCGGGAAAGAAGGCGAAGGCCCGCACGAAGAGTTCCCGCTCACGCAGGCGGCGCAGCAGATCGACAGCCACCTCA
>JAIXZV010000229.1 GCA_027489365.1 Sphingomonadales bacterium | reverse complement strand
CATTTGCCGTCGGCGGTCTCGTACGTGTCGTAGAAATGCGCCCCGCCGTCGAGCAGATTGGTCCCGCGCCGGTCGCCCCACCGGCCTTGCCCGCGCATCCCCCAGATCATCGACGTCAGCACCGCCGACCCGTCGGTCATCGCGCAATCGACCACCTGACCCGTGCCCGTCGTCTTCGCCTGCAGCATCGCCGCGAGCATCCCGAAGGCGAGCATCATCCCGCCTCCGCCAAAGTCGCCGACCAAATTCATCGGCGCGACCGGCTTCCCGCCCGCATCGCCAATCGCATGGAGCGTGCCCGAAATCGCGATATAGTCGATGTCATGCCCCGGCTCGGACGCCAGCGGCCCGGTCTGGCCCCAGCCGGTCATCCGCCCGAACACCAGCTTGGGATTGTCGCCGATCAGCACGTCCGGGCCGAGGCCCAGCCGCTCCATCACGCCGGGCCGGAACCCTTCGATCAGCCCGTCGCACGTCGCCGCGATCCGCCGCACCGCAGCCACCGCTTCGGGCTTCTTCAGGTCCAGCGCGATCGTCCGGCGCGAGCGCAGCAGCGGGTCGCGCGCATCGTCGCTCACCCCGCCACCGCTGCCCGGCCGCACCACGCGGATCACCTCGGCGCCGTGATCGGCGAGCATCATCCCGCAAAACGGACCCGGCCCGATCCCGGCCAGTTCGAGGCTGCGGAGACCGGAAAGTGGTGCAGGGCCGGCCATCAGAACGCCGCGATCCCGGTGATCGCGCGGCCCAGGATCAGCGCATGAACGTCGTGTGCGCCCTCATAGGTGTTCACCGTCTCCAGGTTCATCAAATGCCGCATCACCTGATATTCCCCGCTGATGCCGTTGCCGCCGTGCATGTCGCGGGCATTGCGGGCGATATCGAGCGCCTTGCCGACATTGTTGCGCTTGACGATCGAGATCATCTCGGGCGCGAACTTCCCCGCGTCCATCAACCGCCCAACCCGCAAGCTGGCTTGCAGCCCCAGCGCAATTTCGGTTTCCATATCCGCAAGTTTCTTCTGGTAAAGCTGCCGCCCGGCCAGCGGCGTCCCAAACTGCTGCCGGTCCAGCCCATATTGCCGCGCCGCATGGAAGCAGAACTCCGCCGCCCCCAGCGCACCCCAGCTGATCCCGTAGCGCGCCCGGTTGAGACAGCCGAATGGCCCCTTCAACCCCTGCACATCAGGCAGCAGCGCGTCCTCGGACAGCTCGATCTCGTCCATCAGGATCATGCCGGTGATCGACGCGCGCAAGCTTAGCTTGCCCTCGATCTTGGGCGTCGCGAGCCCCTTGGCACCCTTCTCGACAATGAACCCGCGAATGCCATCGCCGTGCGCTTCGGACTTGGCCCAGATCACGAACACATCCGCGATCGGCGAATTGCTGATCCACGTCTTGGCGCCCGACAGGACATAGCCGCCATCGACCTTCTTGGCCCGCGTCGTCATGCTGCCGGGGTCGGATCCGGCATCGGGCTCGGTCAGGCCGAAGCAGCCGATCCACTCGCCGCTCGCCAGCTTGGGCAGATACTTCATCTTCTGCGCTTCGGACCCGAAGCTCAGGATCGGGTACATCACGAGGCTCGACTGCACCGACATCATCGAGCGATAGCCCGAGTCGATCCGCTCGACCTCGCGCGCCACCAATCCGTAAGCGACATAGGACGCGCCAACGCCGCCATATTGCTCCGGCACCGTCGGCCCGAGCAGCCCGAGCGCGCCCATCTCGCGGAAGATTTCGGGATCGGTCACTTCATTCTGAAACGCATCGATGATCCGGGGTGCCAATTTGTCCTGTGCATAAGCCCGCGCCGAATCGCGGATCATCCGTTCGTCATCCTCAAGCTGATCGTCGAGGAAGAAGGGGTCAGCCCAATCGAAACGCGCCATCTCGGCCATGCTAAAGCTCCAGAACTACGGAAATACGGTTACGCGGCGGCTATTGTCCCAGCACGCGATCGTCAAACAGCCCGAAGGCCAGCGTCGAGGCATAATAGCCGATCGCCCGCTCGCGCGTCATCGTGCTTGCCCATTTGCGCATGTCGAACGCGGCGTTCTGCATCGCCATCAACGCCTGTGCGGCGATCAACGGATCGACCGGGCGGATCGATCCTTCGGCGATACCATCGCTCATGGTGCCTGCGAAACGCCGTGCGATCCGGTTCGAACGGTCGACCATCTGCATCCGCGCCTCGCTCGGCAAGCCCGACAGCGCCGTCGTCCGCAACAGCGGCCCGCGCTCCGAAAATTGCACGTCGAGCAGCGTCGCGATCGTCCCCGACAACCGCTCCCAATGCGATCCGCCGCGCTCATCGGCGAGCCGCTGCGCATCGGCGACGGTGTCGAGGCTGCGCTTGTAACAGGCGAGGACGAGATCGTCTTTGGCGTCGAGATGGTGGTAGAAACTACCCTTGGTGACGTTCAACTCGGACGCGATCTTCTGCACCGATGCGCCACGATAGCCGAGCTCGTTGATCAGCCGCGTCGCCGCCAGCAGGAATGCCTCGCGCCCCGGCTCAGGCTCGTCATGCGCCAAGTCGATCAGCACCGGCTCCCAGCGCGCCTTCGGCCCGGCGATGCCGTGCGCGAACACGTCCATCAGCCGTTCCTCGACCCGGTCATATTGGTCGGGCTCATACCGGTTGAGCCAGACCGGCAACCAGAAGGTGTTCTCAAGCAGGACGTGCGCCCGCCCGCCGTGGAGGTCGGTCTGCGCACGGTTGGCGGCAGGGCCCCACAGGCTGCGCGTCTTGCGAAAAACTTCGCGCCAGCCGGTCATCAGGCGCCCGAGCACCGGCTCCTCCATCGCGCGCAGATCGGACAGAATCGCGAACGGCGTCTCCTCGCCGCGCTGAATCCGGGCGAGGCGCACCATGTTGAGCGACAGATATTTGGCGACCCGAGCGCGCGGCGTCGCTTCGGCCAGCGACTCGTCGAGCATCGCGAGCAGCTTTTCGAGCGTGTATTCGAAGCACGCCGCCGCCAGATCCTCCTTGCGTTTGAAATAATAGGTGACGCTGGTCGTGTTCAGCCCGACTCGGCGCGCGACGTCGGCGAAGGTCATGCCCTTCGCGCTCTGTTCGTTGATCGCCTCGGCTGCCGCCGCCAGGATCGCGTCGCGCTTGGCGCGAAAGCGCTTGGTGCTGGTATCTTCGTCCAGCGCGATGGTCTCATTGGCCTCCATAGCGAAACTGTAACAGCATCTTTTAGAAGAAACAGTCCCTTTCGAGTCTGCTGCGAATGCGGGCGTTTTGATGCTCGAAGGCGCTTTACCGAAAACGCGGTACGGTCTAACGACCCGTGCAACAGCAGATTTTGGAGAGCGGCGATGGACTTCACACTCAGCGAACGCGAAAGCTATTTCCGGGACCGCGTGCGGGCGTTCATCGACCAGAATATCCGTCCCCGGCAGGACGAGTTCGACGAACAGCATCACGAGGGCGAGCGCTGGAAGGTCATTCCGGTGATTGAGGAAATGAAGGACAAGGCCAAGGCTGCTGGCCTGTGGAATTTCTTCATGCCGCCGCATTCGGGCCAGACGCATGTCGACGACAGCTTCGTGTTCGAAGGCACGCAGCTCACCAATCTCGAATATGCGCTCTGCGCCGAGGAAATGGGCAAGAT
>JAIXZV010000199.1 GCA_027489365.1 Sphingomonadales bacterium | reverse complement strand
GCGATCTGCGCGAGTTGCGGCGCGTTGAGGCTGGAATGATCCCAGCCCATCCGCATCTTCAGCGTGACCGGTACGCTGACGGCATCGACCACCCCCTTGATGATCGCACCCGCGGTGTCGAGATCGCGCATCAGCGCCGATCCGGCATCGCCGTTGGTGACCTTGCGCACCGGGCAGCCCATGTTGATGTCGATGATCGCCGCGCCGCGATCCTCCGAGAGCTTCGCCGCTTCGCCCATTTCATAGGGCGTGCAACCGACGAGCTGCATCGAAACGGGGTCTTCGATCGGGTGCCAAGCCGCCTTTTGCAGCGACTGGCGCGTCTCGCGGATCGCCGCCTGGCTCGCAACCATCTCGGTCACGTTGAGGCCCGAGCCGTAGCGCCGCACCAGCGTGCGGAATGGCATGTCGGTGACGCCGGTCATCGGCGCGAGGATCACCGGCGAGGCGATCGTCACGGGGCCAACTTGCAGCGGCGCGAGGGTGCGAGGGGTCACGGGTTTAGGTCTGCCTGAAAAACAGGCAGCCTATAGGCGAATGGGGCCATGGCAGCAAGGCTTGCTCCTGCACTGGAACATGCGTGCGGCTTGGGCTAGGCGCGCGTCATGATCAGGGGAAAGACCGCCGCCATCATCGTCGCCGCCGGCACCGGCACGCGCTCGGGCAGCGCCGTGCCGAAGCAATATGCGTTGCTTGGCGGCAAGGCAGTGCTCGCGCACAGTTTCGCGGCACTCCGCGCGCACCCGGAAATCGACCGCGTCGTCGTGGTGATCGGTGCCGGGCAGGAAACGGCGTTGCGCGAAGCGCTTGGTGACGTCGAGTTTGCGACTGGCGGTGCGACGCGGCGAATGTCGGTGCTCGCGGGCTTGGAAGCTCTGGCCTCCCCCACCCGTCACCCCGGCCCTGTGCCGGGGTCCACTGCGCCGCGCGAACCGCAGCCGGAAAGTGTGAACCCCGGTGGGCCCCGGCACAAGGCCGGGGTGACGGAAGTGGGGGATGTCGACCGCGTGCTGATCCACGACGCCGCCCGCCCGTTCCTGTCCGCGGCAGTGATCGACCGGCTACTCGCAGCGCTGGACGATCATGACGGCGCAGTCCCCGCCCTCCCGGTCGCCGACACCCTCGCGCGCGGCGACGCAGCGCTCGGCGAGACCGTCTCGCGCGACGGCCTCCACCGCATTCAGACGCCCCAAGCCTTCCGTTATGCCGCCGCACTTGAGGCGCACCGCAATTGGACCGGCGAAGAGCCAACCGACGATGCGCAGATGATACGCGCCGCCGGCGGCACCGTCGCCTTGGTCGAAGGAGACCCCATGCTCGAAAAGATCACCCACCCCGCCGATTTCGCCGCCGCCGAGGCCCGCCTTGCGGCAACGATGCGCGTCCGCACCGCAACCGGCTTCGACGTCCACCGCTTGGAAGAAGGCGAGGAATTGTGGCTCGGCGGCGTCCTGATCCCGCACGACAAGGGCTTGTCGGGGCATAGCGATGCCGATGTCGCGCTCCACGCCATCACCGATGCGCTGCTCGGCACGATCGCGGCGGGCGATATCGGCACGCACTTTCCGCCGAGCGACCCGCAATGGCGCGGGGCCGATTCGGCGCAGTTTCTCCAGCACGCAGCCTCGCTGATCACCGTGCGCGGCGGGATCATCGATTTCATCGACCTGACACTGATCTGCGAGGCGCCCAAAATCGGCCCGCATCGCAGCGCGATGCGCGATCGGATTGCAGCGCTCTTGCAGCTTGACGCGGATCAAGTCAGCATCAAAGCCACGACGACCGAGCGGCTCGGCTTCACCGGGCGTGGCGAGGGCATCGCCGCGCAAGCCGCCGCGACGGTGCGGGTTCCGGAGACGCGATGATGGACACGATCCTGCCCGCAGAACTGGTCGAGGCGGCGCGCGCCGTCGTTGCCGCGAATCTGGCAGTCGGACGACGCGTTTCGCTGGCGGAAAGCTGCACCGGCGGGCTGGTCGCGGCGGCGATCACCGAGATTCCCGGCTCGTCCGAAATGTTCGAATGCGGCTTCGTGACCTATTCGAACGACGCCAAGATGGAGATGCTCCGGGTCAGCGGCGATGTGTTGGAGACGTTTGGCGCGGTTTCGGTCGCGACCGCTTGGAGCATGGCGCAGGGCGCACTTGAAGCCAGTGGCGCCGATGTTGCGGTGGCGATCACGGGCGTGGCCGGTCCGGGCGGCGGCAGCGAGAAGAAACCCGTCGGCACGGTGGTGTTCGCGCGCGCCGAACGCGGGGCCGATCCGGGCAATGTCGTCGCCGATCGCAAGGATTTCGGCGATCTCGGCCGCGGTGGCGTGCGGCTTCAGGCGGCGCTGTGTGCGCTCGAACTGCTGATGCCGCCCGAGCCCGAGGCAGACGAGGCCCCGTAAAGCACGGCGGCGCGATCCTCGAACGCGCCGATCATCTTGCGCAGGGCGGTGCCGAACACTTGGCCCGCCAGCATTTCGAACACGCGGTTCTTGAACGCGAAATCGACCGTGAAATCGACCGCGCAGCCACCCGCGTCAGGCCGGAAAATCCAGTCGTTGCGCAGATATTTGAGCGGCCCGTCGAGATATTCGACATGGATGCGCGTCGGGCGCTCCTTGTCGACCTTCGACGTGAAGGTCTCGCGCAGCCCCTTGAACCCGACGATCATGTCGGCGACGATTTGCGTGTCGCTGTTCGATCGGATGCGGATCGCCGAAACCCACGGCAGAAACTCCGGGTAACGGCCGACGTCAGCGACCAGATCGAACATCTGCTCCGGCGTGTAGGGAAGACGGCGCGTTTCGTTATGCCTTGGCAAGTTTCGCCTCGCGTGCCGCCCGCATCTTCGCGAAATCATCGCCCGCGTGATAGCTCGACCGAGTCAGCGGCGACGCCGCGACGAGCAGGAACCCCTTCGCACGGGCGATCGCAGCATATGCATCGAATCCCTGTGGGCTGACGAAGTCGATCACCTTGGCGTGGCGCGGGGTCGGCTGCAGATATTGCCCCATCGTCAGGAAATCGATTTCGGCGCTGCGCATGTCGTCCATCACCTGATGCACTTCGAGCCGTTCCTCGCCGAGGCCCAGCATGACGCCCGATTTGGTGAAGATGCGCGGATCGTGGCGCTTGACGCTCTCCAGCAGCCGCAGCGACGCGTAATAGCGCGCACCCGGCCGGATCGTCGGATACAGCCGCGGTACGGTTTCGAGATTGTGATTGTAGACGTCCGGCCCCGCCTCGACGATCGACTCGATCGCGGCTTGTGCCTTGTTGCGGAAATCGGGCGTCAGAATTTCGATCGTCGTATTCGGCGTGGTGCGGCGCAGCGCCTGAATCACCTTAACGAACTGCGACGCGCCACCATCGGGCAGATCGTCGCGGTCGACCGAGGTGATGACGATGTGTTCGAGGCCGAGTTCGGCGGCAGCATCGGCTGTATGTTGCGGCTCCAGCGCATCGACCGCGCGCGGCATCCCGGTCTTCACGTTGCAGAAGGCGCAGGCGCGCGTGCAGGTGTCGCCCAGGATCATCACCGTCGCGTGCTTCTTGGTCCAGCACTCGCCGATATTGGGGCAGGCCGCCTCTTCGCACACGGTGTTGAGGTTCAGGCGGCGCATCATCGCCTTGGTCTCGGCAAAAGCCGAGCCACCGGGGGCCTTGACCCGGATCCAGTCTGGCTTGCGCTCCCGGGGAGTGCGGGCGAGCGGGGACATCTCGTTCATGGGAGCGCAGATAGCGATTGATGCGCGCGCTTGCCAGCCCCTCCGTCTCAGCCGTACAGCGCGGACATGGCTGATTTTACCGAACTGCTCGCTGGCTATGGCCGTTTTCGTGATACCGACTGGACGCGTCAGCGCGACCGTTGGGCCAGGCTGTCGCAAGGGCAAAGCCCGAAGGTAATGATCATCGCTTGCTCGGACAGCCGCGTCGATCCGGCGCAGGTGTTCGATACCTCGCCCGGCGAAATCTTCGTCGTGCGCAACGTCGCCAATCTGGTGCCACCGTTCGAGCTCGACGGGTCGCGCCACGGCGTCTCGGCGGCGCTGGAGTTTGCGGTGACCCAGCTCAAAGTGTCCGAAATCGTGGTGATGGGCCACGGATCGTGCGGCGGCGTCCATGCCGCGCTGACTCAAGCGTTCGACGGCAAGGCACCGGGCGAAGGCGGTTTCATCGCGCATTGGGTCGACATGCTGGACGACGCGCGCGACCGCATCATCGCCGCGCACGGCACCGGGCCGGAGGCAGTTCACGCGCTCGAACTGGAAACGGTCCGCGTCAGCATCGCTAATCTGCGCACCTTCCCCGGCATCGTCGAACGTGAAGCGGCCGGCACGCTGCGGCTGCGCGGTGCCTATTTCGCGATTGCCGACGGCATTCTGCACGTGATGGACGATAGCGGCGCGTTCGCACCCGCCTGATACCTTTGATTGCCGCTTGGCGGGCGATGGCGTAGCGTGACGCCATGAGACCAAACACGCTCCGGCTGCTGCGGCGGTATCACCATTATCTGGGGCTTTTCTTTGCCCCGATGATCCTGCTGTTCGCGGTCAGCGGGGCGCTCCAGACGTTCCGCTTGCAGGAGGCCAAGGGCTATGGCGGGCCGCCGCCGAACTGGATCGTCTGGTTGGCGAGCGTCCACAAGGACCAGGGTCCGCCACGCGAACCGCGTGCGGAGAAGCCGAAATCTGCTGCCGAGGCGGCGAAACCGCGCGTCGAGGCGCCCCGGAGCGGGCCCAAGCGCCCTTCCCCGCTCCCGCTCAAGATTTTCGTGGTGCTGCTGTCGATCGCGCTCGCGGTTTCAACGATCATGGGCATCGTGATCGCCCTCGCCAACCGATCGATGCGGCGCGTGTCGATCGTGTTGCTGGTGTTGGGTACGGTGATGCCGGTCGTTTTGCTGTGGGTTTGAGAAGGGCACCGGGGAACCCTACTCCCGTTCGGGCTGAGCTTGTCGAAGCCCTGCGTGCCCCACAAAGCGCGGTCCCTGCGGCGCGCTGCCCTTCGACAGGCTCAGGGCGAACGGAAGGGGGCCGCTAAAGCCCCAAAGCTTCCCGCGCGATTTTCTCGACTTGCGGATCAAGCACCGGCGGCGTCATGTCGACATGCGCCTCCAGCCGCTCGGCGATCGCGGTCAGGGCAGCGATGCGGCCCGCTTTCTTGTCATTGCCGTCGATCACCACCCACGGCGCCCAGCGCGTGTCGGTGCGCTTGAACATGTCGTGCATCGCATCGAGATACTCCGCACGCTTTGCCCGATTGCGGTAATCCTCGGCGCCGGTCTTCCACCGCTTCCACGGATGTTCGAGCCGGTCGGCGAGGCGCTTGTCCTGCTGCTTCTGGGTCACATGGATGAACAGCTTGATGATCGTCGTGCCCGAATCGGCCTGTTGCGCCTCGAATTCGTTGATCTCGTCATAGCCGCGCTTCCACTCGGCTTCCTTGGCATAGCCTTCGACGCGCTCGACCAGCACGCGACCGTACCAACTGCGATCGAACACCGCGATGTCGCCACAGGCGGGGAGCTTCTGCCAGAAACGCCACAGGAAATGGCGGTCTAACTCGTCCTGCGTCGGCGCCTTGATCGGCCAGACCTCGAAATTGCGCGGGTCCCAATCGGCGCAGAGCCGCTGGATGATCCCGCCCTTCCCCGCCGCGTCCCAGCCTTCGAACAGCACCACCGCGCGCTTGCGATGGACGATATGCGCGACCTGGATATGCGCGAGACGCTCCTGCAGCGCGGCAAGGTCGGCGTCGTAATCGCCGGGATATTTCTTGCCGGCTTCGTAATCTGAGAGTTCGAGCGTCATCGCACCAATCCGTCATGCCGGACTTGTTCCGGCATCCACCGGGCCGCAAGCCTATCCCTTCGGCATGTGCGGCACCGTGGCCCCCGGCACAAGACCGGGGTGACGGGGGGCCTCAGTTTTTAGGGAGTTCAGCCGTCGACCGAAGATTGAGTTCCTTCAACTGCTTGGGCGTTGCGAAGTTCGGCGCGCCCATCATCAGATCCTCGGCCTTTTGCGTCATCGGGAAGGTGATGACCTCGCGGATGTTGGGTTCATCCGCCAGCAGCATCACGATCCGGTCGACGCCGGGTG
>JAIXZV010000156.1 GCA_027489365.1 Sphingomonadales bacterium | reverse complement strand
TCGAGCCGGCCAAGCGCTCGGCGGGCGTCAAGGTCGCCGATGTCGATGAACTCGTCGCAAAGCTGAAGGCGATGGGAGTCGCCAAGTAACACCCCCCGCCGTTCGCCCTGAGCTTGTCGAAGGGCTGTCTTTCTTACCGGCGTACGCGGAGAAGGACAGGGCTTCGACAGGCTCAGCCCGAACGGATTTGATTGGAAGGTTCTCGATATGAAGACGCTCGTTTGGGTCGAACATGACGGTTCCACCGTCAAGGATGCCACGCTCGCCGTGGTCACCGCCGCTTCGCAACTGGGCGAAGTCCATCTGCTCGTCGCCGGGCAAGGCATTGACGCAGTTGCTGCCGAAGCCGCAAAAATCGCGGGCGTCGGTAAGGTCCACGTCGCCGATGACGCCGCCTATGCCCATGCGCTCGCCGAGAATGTCGCGCCGCTGATCGCCGGGTTGATGGCCGATCACGACGCATTCCTCGCGCCCGCCACCACCAACGGCAAGAACATCGCGCCGCGCGTTGCCGCCTTGCTCGACGTGATGCAGATTTCGGACATCCTCTCGGTCGAAAGCGAAGACACGTTCACCCGGCCGATCTACGCCGGCAACGCGATCGCGACGGTCCAGACCAAGGACGCCAAGAAGGTCATCACCGTGCGCGGCACCGCCTTCGCCAAGGCGGCAACCGAGGGTGGTTCGGGCACGATCGAAGCCGTCGCCACGACCGGTGATGCGGGTCTGTCGACCTATGTCGGCTCGGAAATCGCCAAGTCGGAGCGTCCCGAGCTCACCTCGGCCAAGATCATCGTCTCGGGCGGCCGCGCGCTCGGCTCGGACGAGCAGTTCCACGCGATCATCGATCCGCTCGCCGACAAGCTCGGCGCAGGCGTCGGCGCGAGCCGGGCGGCGGTCGACGCGGGCTATGCCCCGAACGATTATCAGGTCGGCCAGACCGGCAAGATCGTCGCGCCGGAAGTCTATGTCGCGGTCGGCATCTCGGGCGCGATCCAGCATCTCGCGGGGATGAAGGACAGCAAGACGATCATCGCGATCAACAAGGACGAAGACGCGCCGATCTTCCAGGTCGCGGACCTTGGTTTGGTGGGTGATTTGTTCAAGCTGGTGCCGGAATTAACTGAGAAGCTATGACGACGCGAGGCGCGTAGCAGGGCTACGCGCCAGTGCCGACCAGCGAAGCGCAGTCGGCACGCGTCGGCACGGCCGGCGGCGCCACAGCGCCGACCGACGACGCGGGATTTACTCCCGCGTCGCTGCTCCGCAGCTCAATATTGCCATTTCCTGCCATCGGCCTATTCTTGACCAATGGACAGCATGAACATCTCGCTTCCGGGTGCGCTGAAGGCGTTCGTGGAAGGTGAAATCGCCAATGGCCGTTACAGCAGCGCGAGCGAATATGTCCGCGAATTGATCCGCGCCGACGAAAAGCGCAAAGCGCGCGAGACGCTGGAGACGATGCTGCTCGAAGGGCTTGCCAGCCCGGAGTCCGAATGGACCCGGCAGGATATGGACGAAATTCGCTCATCGGCCCGGGTCGGTCATTGAGCCGATCCGCGATCGTCGTCCGCGCGGCGGCGCGGCGCGACATCGAACGTCACTATCGTTGGCTCGCCGACGAAGCGGGCTTCGAAATTGCCGACCGTTTCCTTGATGCTACCGATCGGACATTCGCCGTTCTGGCGAAAAATCCGGGGATCGGGCCACGGTTCGTGTCAACGCATCGTCGCCTAGGCACGCTGCATAAATGGAAGGTCGATGGCTTTCCAAACCATCTGATCTTCTACGAGCGTCGGCCAAACGGCATTTCGGTCGCGCGCATGATTCATGCCGCGCAGGATTGGTGGTCGCTGACGGGCGCAGCCGAATAGCTCCTTAAAACCCGCCCAAAAAGCTCGCCACGTTCGCGCCCAGCGCATCGACGGCGTACCCGCCCTCCATCGCCACCACCGTCGGCCAGCCGCAGCCTGCGATATCCGCCGCCAGCACTGCATAATCCGCCGTCGTCAGCTGGAAGTGCGAGATCGGATCGCCCTCCCACGTAT
The DNA here is from genome assembly GCA_027489365.1 of Sphingomonadales bacterium. GTDB lineage: Bacteria > Pseudomonadota > Alphaproteobacteria > Sphingomonadales > Sphingomonadaceae > Sphingomonas. The sequence continues at coordinate 7,312 of JAIXZV010000156.1, read as the reverse complement.
CCACGCCCAGGCTGACGATCAGCAGATCGGGCGCGAAACGGGTGATTGCTTCCAGCGCCGCCCCCTGAGCGCGACGGAACGGTTCCAGCCCCGACCCTTGCGGCAGCGGCAGGTTGAGCGTCGTACCCAGCCCTGCGCCTTCGCCCACCTCATCGACATGGCCCCAGTAGAAGGGATAATCCGTCGCCGGATCGGCGTGGATGCTGGCGTAGAGCACGTCGCCGCGATCCCAGAAGATGTCCTGCGTGCCATTGCCGTGGTGATAGTCCACATCGAGGATCGCGACCCGCGCCCATCCCGCATCGATCGCCGCCTGTGCCGCAATCGCCGCAGTGTTGAGATAGCAATAGCCGCCGAGATAATCAGCGCCGGCATGGTGCCCCGGCGGGCGGCACAGCGCGAAAGCGGCACGCTCGCCGTCCAACACCGCGTGTGTCGCCGCCAGCACGCTTTGCGCGCTCCAATAGGCCGATCCCCACGTCTCGGCGGTCAGCGGCGTCGAGGCATCGAAGCTATAGCGCCCGATAAGCCCGTCGATCCGCTCGATCTTGACCGACCGCCGCCCGACCACCGGCCAGACATAGCCCATCGCATCCCCCGGCCGCGCTGCCGCTGCCCAGCGCGCTGGCGCCTCCTGGAGAAAAGCAAGGTAATCGGCGGTATGGACGGCGCGGATCGCCGCATCGCCGCGATCCTCGGGCGCCTCCGCCCCGCCGATCGCGCGCAGCACCATTTCGGCGCGGGCCGGTGTCTCGGCATGGGCGGCAAACCCGCCATTGTGCAGCTCGGTCGCGGGGGCGTGGGCCAATTGATGGCTCGAGAAAAACTTCCGCATCACACCCCCGGAACCGCGCGCCGCCGCGGCGCGAAGCGCAACACCAGATAGCCCGCCAGACCCGACAGGATCGATCCGCCCAGCACGCCCAGCTTGACCTTGTCGATCAGCGCCGCCTCGCCGGGAAAGGCGAGGCCACCGATGAACAGGCTCATCGTAAACCCGATCCCGGCGAGCAGCGCCACGCCGTAGATCTGCAGCCAGCTCGCCCCACCCGGCCGCCGCGCGAGGCCGAGCCGCTCGGCGAGCGCGATGCTCCCCAGAATGCCGATCTGCTTGCCCAGGAACAGCCCGAGCGTGATCCCCAGCACCAGCGGTTCGGCCAGCGACGCGAGGCTGGTGCCCGCGAGCGACACGCCGGCATTGGCAAAGCCGAACAGCGGCACGATCACGAACGCGACATAGGGATGCAGCGCATGTTCGAGCCGGTGGAGCGGCGATTCGGCCGAATCCGGCGCGCCGGGTGAGGTCGTGATCGGGATCAGGAATGCGGTCACCACCCCGGCGATCGTCGCGTGCACGCCCGAGAGCAGCACCAGCAACCACAGCACTGCAAACCCCGCCAGATACGGCCAAAGCCGCCGCACGCCGTAGCGATTGAGCGCGTACAGACCGCCTGCGACCACGCCCGCGCCCGCCAGCGCGAGCACATTGATATGATCGGTATAGGCGACCGCAATGATCGCCACCGCGCCCATGTCATCGACGATCGCGACCGTCGTCAGGAACAGTTTCAGCGCAGGCGGCGCGCGCGATCCGAGCAGCGCCAGCACTCCGATCGCAAAGGCGATGTCGGTTGCCGCCGGGATCGCCCAGCCGCGCACCACCGCCGGATCGCCGCCCGCCACCGCCAGATAGATCAGCGCAGGCGCGATCATCCCCGCCGCCGCCGCGATGAAGGGCAAGCGCCGCCGCTTCCAGCTCGCCAATTGCCCGTCGACGAACTCGCGCTTGATCTCCAGCCCGACGAGCAGGAAGAAAATCGCCATCAGCCCGTCATTGATCCACAGATGCACCGTCATCGGCCCGAGCGCCGGGACCAGCACCGGCCCGGTTTCAAGGTGGAGCAAGTGGAAATAGTCGTGCGCCAGCGCCGAATTGGCCGCGATCATCGCCAGCACCGCCGCCGCGATCAGCACGATCCCGCCCGAGGCTTCGGCGGCGAGGAAGTGCCGCGTCGCCGAACGCGCCCGGCGGGCCATCCCTTGCGGCACCGCGATCAAGCTCGCGATCGGCGTCGGCGGTGGTGCATCCGCCATCAGGGTGTAAGCGCTTCGGCGATCAGTGCGCGCGTATTATCGATCCCGTAGAGCGCGATGAAGCTCCCCATGCGCGGCCCCTGGCTCGATCCGAGCAGCGTTTCGTACAGCGCCCCGAACCACGCCCGCAGTGGATCGAACCCGCCCTCATTGCCGATCGCATAGACGATGTTCTGCAAATCCACGGCGGAGGCATCGCCGGGCGCAGCGGCCAGCTCGCGATCGAGCCGTTCGAGCGCGGGAATCTCGATCCCCACCGGCTTGCGGCGCTTGAGCGTCGGCGCGACATAATCGCGATTGTACGCCAGCGCATGGCCGATCAGCGCATCGAGCTCAGGCGTCACCGCGCCATCGATATAGTTGCTGAGATACCCGCGCATCTGCTCACGGGTAGCACTCGCGCCGAGCACGCCCGCAAGATTGAGCAGCAAGCCGAACGTCACCGGCGGCACGTCGGCCGGCACCGCGCCGTCATGAATATGGTGCACCGGATTGCCGAGCTTCTGCTCAACGGGGAGCGCCGCATAGGTGCCGCGGAACTGGAAATATTCGTCCACCGCGCGCGGGATGACGCCGATGTGGAGCTGCTTGGCCTTTTTTGGCTCGCGATAGGCGAAGAAGGACAGGCTCTCCTGCGTGCCATACTCCAGCCATTGATCGAGCGTCAGGCCATTGCCCTTCGACTTCGAAATCTTCTCGCCCTTCTCGTCGAGGAACATCTCGTAGATCAGCCCCTCGGGCGGGCGTCCGCCGAGCACGCGCGCGATCTTGCCCGACTGAATCCCGCTGTCGATCAGATCCTTGCCGTACATCTCATAATCGACGCCGAGTGCGACCCAGCGCATCGCCCAATCGACCTTCCACTGCAGCTTGGCCTGGCCCCCCAGCACCGACTGCACCAGCACTTCGCCATCGCTGTCGGTGAAGCGGATCGTGCCGGCCTCGGCATCGACCACTTCGACCGGCACTTGCAGCACCACGCCGGTCTTGGGGCTGATCGGCAGGATCGGCGAATAGGTCGCGGCGCGCTCCTTGCGCAGCGTCGGCAGCATCACGCCCATGATCGCCTGATAGTGGCGCAGCACGCCCTTCAGCGCCTCATCGAACACACCGCTTTCATATTGCGAGGCGGAGGAAATGAACTCGTAGGTGAAGCCGAAGCGATCGAGAAAATCACGCAGCATCGCATTGTTATGCGCGGCGAAGCTCTCGAACTTCTCGAACGGATCGGGAATGCGGCTGAGCGGCTTGCCGAGATGCGTCGCGAGCATCGCCTGATTGGGGACATTGTCGGGGACTTTGCGCAACCCGTCCATATCGTCGCTGAACTCGATCAGCCGGGTCGGCGCGTCGGACAGCGTCTGAAAGGCATGGCGCACCATCGTCGTGCGCAGCACCTCGTTGAACGTGCCGATATGCGGCAGCCCCGACGGGCCATAGCCGGTCTCGAAGATGATCGGGGCGTTGCCGGGCTTCCCCTCGGGATAGCGCTTGAGCAACTTGCGCGCCTCTTCATACGGCCAGGCTTTGGAATCGAGGGCGGCGGTGCGGAAATCGGTGGTCATGCGCCCTTGCCTAGCGTCACGCATCCGCTTCGTCACCCCACCGGCGCGTGTATCGCGCGCGCAACGATGCCCGGCACAAAGGCCGTTGACACGTCGACTACACTTGTAGTCAATTCGGCCCATCGAACGAGGGGAGCCGCTAAATGCGTCGGATTACACGGATTGTCCAATCTCTGCTGCTGGTCGGCGGCGCCTTGGCGGCGGGCGCGGCGGCGGCCCGCACCGACACTGCGGCGAAACTGCCCGCGGCGGGCGAGATCAGATTGTTTCAATCGCCCGATCGGGTTTTGGTGATGATGCAGATCGACGATCGCGATCTCGTGCCGATGGTGTTCGACACCGGATCGGACGGCGCGACGATCGATGCCTCGCTCGCGCGCCGCTTCAAGATGCGCACGGTGGGCCAAGTCCATGAGATCGACGGAACCACCGGCAAGGAACGCTTTCTGCCGCAGGTCGCGATCCGCGACGTTACCCTGGGCGGTCTCAAGGTGCCGCTGATCGAGGCGGCCTCGGTCGATTACGACCGGCGCGACGCGATGGGCATCGTTTCGTCCGAAATGTTCACCGACAGCCTGTTGTACCTCGACCTCGGGGCCAGCCGGGCGCTGCTCGTCCCGCGCGCGACGGCGCAAACTCCCGCGGGCCAGGCCACCGCCTATGTCGAAAGCATCCCCAGCGTCGATCTGGTCCTGCCCGACGGCAGCACGATCCCCGCGCATTTCGATACCGGATATAATGGCGCGCTCAGCCTGCCGGTGGCGATGATGGACAAGGTGCCGCTGATGGCCCCGGCCAAAGTCGTCGGGCGTTTCAAATCGATCAATACCGAGGGCGAATTTTACGGCGGGCAGATCAAGGGCACGATCAAGATCGGCCCGGTCACGCTCGAAAACCCCGAAGTCGCGTTTCTGGGGACGCTCGCCAACATCGGCCTGCCGATCATCCGCCGCGTCACGCTGGTGATCGACCCGAGCGCGGACCGCAACTGGGTCCTCCCACCGGGCGCGCGGCCTGAAGCCGCCAAATAGGCGGGTCCTGCGAGCAGCGGCGCGGCGCTCGACTTTGGGGCGCTGTCCTACAGCGCCCGCTTGTGTCAAAGTCCGGCAAAACCCCGCTCTTTCAATCTGTCGATCCCGCTTTTTGCCGCGAGCGCCGCTAAGCGCGCGTCGCAGGATGCACTCGCCGTGATCTCCTAAATGTGGCAAGCATGCCCCATACCGTGTGAACTTGTGTGAACTTCGGCACGGCACCGCACCTGACGAATGCAAGTGTGCCAACGCCCGCACATCACGCCCGATAGTGCGACTCACTGTGACTTTACGCCACGCCCCTCACACCCCGCCCGTTGCCATTCCGTTCCAACCCGCTATCTCCAACCCATGCTCCCCTATCCCGCCCTCCACGCCAGCCACAGCGGCATCTGGATCGCGGATCAGGACGGCACGCGGCCGATCGGGCGGGGGGAGGCGATCCGGGTTGCGGCGGATACGCCGGTGATTCTGCTCAACGCCGCGCTGATCGGGCAGCGGCTGGGCTATGCCGATCTGTCGGGGCTCGATGTGCTCGAGCTGTTCGCGTTTCTCTGTCCGGCCCGATTCATGGTGCCGACGCCGCGCGGCCTCGCGCGCGTCGCCGGGTTGTCCGCGCCGCGCGAGGATGCCGAGGTGGCGAGCTTCCTGCGCGCGGCGGCGGCGGCGTTGCTCGACATGACCGATCCGGCAAGCGACTGGCCTGAGCGCGAGGGCGCGTGGACCGCCGCCCAGTCGCTGTTCCGGCTGCGCTGGACCTGGGCGCCGGTGCTGGCGCAGCGCCTGCGCAAGCCCGAGGTGGCCGAACGCTGGCTCTATACCAAGCTGCCCGAATGGTCCGAGGGCGCCGCGCGCCCGCAGCCGCGTACGGTGACGCTCGATCCGGAGGAAACGCAGGCACGCCTCGCCGCGCTCACCGGCTCGGCGGCCGAGCAGCGCCAGGGCCAGCGCGCTTATGCGCAAGCCGCACGCGAGGCGTTCGGTCCGCGCATGACGGCAGGTGCCCCCAACATGGTGCTGGCCGAAGCGGGCACCGGGATCGGCAAGACCCTGGGCTATCTCGCGCCCGCCTCGCTCTGGGCGGAGAAGGCCGATGGCGCGGTGTGGGTGTCGACCTTCACCAAGGCGCTGCAACGCCAATTGGGGCAGGAAAGCGCCCGCCTCTTCCCCGATCCGGCGGTGCGCCGCGCCAAGGTGGTAACGCGGAAAGGCCGCGAGAATTACCTGTGCCTCCTCAACCTCGAGGATGCGTTGCAAGGCGGGTTCGCCGGGCGCGCGGCGGTCCTCGCGCAGCTCGTCGCGCGCTGGGCGGCGTATAGCGCCGACGGCGATATGGTCGGCGGCGATCTGCCCGGTTGGCTCACCACCTTGTTCCGCCGCAACGGCGCGACCGCGCTGACCGACCGGCGTGGCGAGTGCGTCTATGCCGGCTGCCCGCATTACCGGAAGTGCTTCATCGAGCGCGCCGCGCGGGCCAGTGCCGACGCCGATCTGGTGATCGCCAACCACGCCTTGGTGATGGTCAACGCGGCGCGGGGGCGGGAGTCGACGACACGCCCGACGCGCTACGTGTTCGACGAAGGCCATCATCTGTTCGATGCCGCCGACGCGATGTTCTCGACCGCGCTCACCGGCAGCGAGACGATCGAGCTACGCCGCTGGGTGATCGGCCCCGAATCGGGCGGGCGCGGGCGGCGGCGGGGCCTCGCGGCGCGGTTGTCCGATGTCGCGAGCTATGACGAAGCCGGCGGGCGCGCGATCGCCGATGCGGTGGCGGCGGCGCAGCGGCTCGCCAGCGACGGTTGGCTGCAACGGATCGGCGAGGGCGCGCCGTTCGGGCCGATCGAGACGCTGCTCGCGGCGGTGCGCGGGCTGACCTATGCCCGCGCCGAGAAGGACGGCGAGGCGGGGTACGGCCTGGAAACCGAACTGGCCGAGCCCGACCCGGCCTTGATCGAGGCGGCGGGCCCGGCGGCGGAGGCGCTCGATGCGCTGGTCCGCCCGCTGGTCGCGCTCGGCCGACGGCTCGAGGCGGTGCTCGACGAAGGCCCCGACTGGATGGACGGCCCGGCGCGCGCCCGGATCGAGGGCGCGGTCGCCTCGCTCGGTTGGCGGGCGGAGACGGTGGCGGCGTGGCTGTCGCTGCTCGCGCGGATCGGCGGCCCGGCCTCCCCCGATTTCGTCGACTGGCTCGCCGTCGATCGGGTCGAGGGGCGCGAGTACGATATCGGGCTGCACCGCCACTGGCTCGATCCAACCCGCCCTTTCGCTGAAACCGTGCTCAAGCAAGCCCACGGCGTGCTCGTCACCTCGGCGACGCTGCGCGGTGGCGGCGCGCAGGATGGCGGCTGGGACGTGGCCGAGGCGCGCACCGGTGCCAACCATCTACAGCGCGGCGCGAGCCGGTTCGAGGCGGCGTCACCGTTCGATTATGCCGCCCAGGCCGAGGTGCTGATCGTCACCGACGTCAAGCGCGGCGATATGGGGGCGCTCGCCAATGCCTATGCGCGGCTAGGCGTGGCGAGCGGCGGCGGGATGCTCGGGCTGTTCACCGCGATCCGGCGGTTGCGCGGGGTGCACGCGCGGATCGCCGACCGGCTCGCCCGCGAAGGGCTGCCGCTC
>JAIXZV010000253.1 GCA_027489365.1 Sphingomonadales bacterium | reverse complement strand
CACCGGCATCGGCCGCGACGATTTCAACGTCGAAAAGCTGCGCTACCACAAGATCGTCATCATGACCGACGCAGACGTCGACGGCGCGCATATCCGCACGCTGCTGCTGACTTTCTTTTACCGCCAGATGCCCGAGATCATCACCGGCGGGCACCTCTACATCGCGCAGCCGACGCTCTACAAAGCGACGCGCGGCCGCTCGGAAGTGTATCTCAAGGACGACGCCGCGCTCGATGAATATCTGGTCGAGGCGGGCGTCGCGGGCACCGTGCTCGAAGGCGTGCAGGGCGGCTCGCGCTCGGGTCAGGATCTACGGATGCTGGTGGATCATGCGCGGCGGATGCGCACGCTGATGCGCTACATCCCGCGCCGCTACGATCCGACGATCGTCGAGGCGCTGGCGATGGGTGGTGCGCTCGACCCGGCGCTCGACCTTGAGACGCGCCGCGAAGTCGTGGTGCAGGTCGTGCGCGGGCTCGATGCGGGCGATCCCGAAGCGCGCTGGTCGGCGCGGCTGGCCGAAGATGGCGGTTTCCATGTCGAGCGCGTGTGGCGCGGCGTGACCGATCATCACATCATCGAAGGCGCGTTCCTCGGCTCGGCCGAAGCACGCAAGCTGCACGGCCTCGCGGTCGAACAGCAGGAAGCCTACGAACAGACCGCACGCATCGTCTCGTCCAAGGCCGCCGCCGCGGCGCAGGCCGAAGCCGATGCCGCCGAGGACGAAGCCGCGGCGACCGAGGCACCGGCACAAGCTCCCGCCGCGACCGCCGCAAAGGGCTCGACGATGGTCGCCCGCCCCTCGCAATTGCTCGACGCGATCCTCGCGGCGGGCCGCAAGGGCCTCGCGATCCAGCGCTACAAGGGCCTCGGTGAAATGAATGCCGAGCAATTGTGGGAGACGACGCTCGACCCGCAGGTGCGTTCGATGCTGCGCGTCGAGATCGATCAGGCCGATGTGGCGGACGAAATCTTCACGCGGCTGATGGGCGATGTGGTCGAGCCGCGGCGTGAATTCATTCAGGAGAATGCGCTGAGCGTCGCCAATCTCGACGTCTGAGGCGCGAGCAAGAGGGAGAGCGGGAATGCGTGGACTTCTGGCGGGTGTAGCGGCGGTCGCACTGGTGGCGAGCGCGGCGGTGGCGGCGGGCGTTCCCGCATCGAAGCACAGCGCGAAGGAAACCGCGCGCGCCGTCGCCGCCGGTCTCGCCAATCCGGCACGCGCCGATCAAGCGGGCGACGATGCCCGGCGCAAGGCGGCCGACGTGCTCGCTTTCTCCGGCGTCGGCCCGGGTGACGAGGTGCTCGATTTCTTGCCAGGTGGCGGCTATTGGACGCGAATCTTCTCGGGCGTGGTCGGCAAGACCGGCCATGTCTATGCGATCTGGCCCGCAGCGGGCGCGAAATACGCTACCAAGGCGCTCGCTGACCTCGAAGCGCGGCAGCTCTCCAATGTCACCGCCAAGGTGCTCGGCAGCGGGATCGTCGCGGCGTCGGAGCCGGTCGATATCGTATGGACCGTCCAAAATTATCACGACATCAACAACAATGGCGGCGAAGCGGCGATCGACGCGATGAACGCCGCAGTCCTAAAGGCGTTGAAGCCCGGCGGCAGCTATATCGTGATCGACCATGCCGATCCCGGCAGCGGCCTCGCCAGCACCGGCACGACGCACCGGATCGATCCCGCCACGGTCAAGGCCGAGGTGATCCGCGCCGGCTTCGAATTCGTCGGGGAGAGCAACGCGCTCGCCAATCCGGCGGACGATCACAAAACCAATGTGTTCGACCCCGCGATCCGCGGCCGCACCGACCAGTTCGTCTATAAATTCCGCAAACCGCGCTAAGGCGGCGCGATCAGTGCAGCGCGGCGCGCAGCGTCGCGCGTACGCCCGATCGCGCGCCCGCGCTGCTGCTGCCATATTCGACGCTCGATTGCAGGCTTTGTGCCATCGCGCGGATCAGCTTGGTGCCGACCCCGGTGCCGCGCGGCGCGGCGTCGGCGACCATGCCGACGCCGTCATCCTCCACCGCGAGGCGGAAATGCGCGTCGCCCTCGTCGATCAGCGACACGCGGACCTCTCCACCATTGCTGGGATAGGCATATTTGCAGGCGTTGCTGACGAGCTCAGTGACGATCACGCCAAGCGACACCGCACGATCGGTCGATAGCCGGATCGGGTCCGCCGCCAGCGACAGCGTGCGCGGGGCGCTTGGGCTCGACCAGGTCTCGCCCAATTCCTCGACCAAAGCCCCCAGATATTCGCGCATGTCGACCTGCTCGACATTGTTGCTGGTGTAGAGCCGCCGATGGACTTGCGCGATCGCGGCGATGCGGCGCTGCGTATCCTCCAGCGCGAGGCGCGCCTCTTCATTGTCGAGCGCGGTCGCCTGCATCCGCACCATCGCCGAGACGATCTGCAGGCTGTTGGCGACGCGGTGGTTGACCTCGCTCAGCAACGCCTCAAGCCGCGCGTTGCTCGCGCGCAATTGATCCTCGGCCGCCGCCTTGTCGCGTTCGAGCGCGCTGCGTTCGAGCACTTGTTCGAACGCGCTGGCGAGGAGATCGAAGAAATCGCCGCCGACCGATTTGACGACATAGTCCGCCGCCCCCGCCTTGAGCGCAGCAACCGCGATCCGCCCTTCCTCCGACCCCGTGACATAGACGACCGGCGGCACATCGGGCAGCGCGCGCAACTGTGCGAGCGTCTCCAGCCCGTCCATGCCCGGCATATAATGGTCGACCGCGATCAGATCGAACGGCTGGCTCTGCGCGAGCGCAATGCCCTCAGCCCCGCCTTCCGCGACGGTCACCGCGAAGCCGAGCCGGGCGAGGGTACGGGACGCGAGCCGCCGCAACCCGGCGTCATCGTCGATATACAGGACCCGCGTCACGCTGGCGCTTACGCCTCCGGCTCGCTGTCGGGCACCTGAATGACCGAGAGGAACAGGCCGAGCTGGCGGATCGCCTGGGCAAAACTCTCATAATTGACCGGCTTGGTGATGTAGACGTTGCAACCGAGATCGTAGCAGCGCTGGATTTCGACCTTGTCGTCGGTCGTCGTCAGCACCACCACCGGGGTCCGGCGGAGCGGCCCTTCCGACGCCTTGATCTTGGTCAGGATGTCGGTCCCGCTCATGTCGGGCAGGTTGAGATCGAGCAGCACGAGCGCCGGGCCGTTGCGCTGTGGCCCTTCCTCCGCGTTGAACAGATAATCGAGCGCGCTCGTCCCGTCGGTGAAATGCGTGATGCTGTTGCTGATCCCGGCGCGACGGATATTCTTTTCGATCAGGCGGGCATGGCCCTCGTCATCCTCGATCATGATGATGCTGACGGATTGGTGTGCGGTCATGATGCTTTCCCCGGAATGTCTGCGGCAGCACTTTCGGTCAGGGTGGCCGGCAGCGTGAGACGGAACGTCGCACCTTGGCCGAGTTCGGACTCCACGTCGATCACCCCGCCTAGGCGGTAGGCCAGCGTGCGAACATGCGCGAGTCCGATCCCCTCACCCGGCTGATCCTGATTGCCCGACCGGCGAAACAGGTCGAACACACGGCTGTGATCGGTGGGCGCGATGCCCCGGCCATTGTCGATGATCTCGAAGATCACCCGCGCGCCCGCACGCTTGCCGCGCACTTCGATCCGCCCGACGCGCTTGGGATCGAGATACTTCACGGCATTCTCGATGAGATTCGAAAAAATCTGCTCGATCGCCAGCCGATCGCTGACGATGCCGGGCAAGGGCCGCTGGACGACGATCTCCGCGCCGCGCTGGTGCAGTTGCGGCGTCAGGCTGTCGGGGAGGCCGTCGATCAGCACGTTCAGATCGAGCGGCTCGGGCGCGATCACGCGGCGCCCCTCGCGCGACAGTTTCAGGATCGCGTTGATCAGCCGGTCCATCTTCTGCGTCGAGCTGCGGATGAAGCCGATCGCCTCGGGCAGATCCTCGCGCGCGGCGATCCGCGCTTCCTCGGTGACGATACCCGGTGCCTCCTCCTCGGCGCGATCGACCAATTCGCCGAGCGGCGCGACCGCGCCCTCCAATTCGGCGGTGAAGCCCATCACATTGACCAGCGGACTGCGCAAATCGTGGCTGACGATATAGGCGAAGCGCTGGATTTCGTCGTTCGCGCGGGTCAGATCGGCGGTGCGCTCCGCCACTTGCTCCTCCAGCGTATCGGCGAAATCGCGCAAAGTGTCGCGCGATCGCGCCAGATCGCGCGTGTAGCGCAGGATCGTCGCGAGCGTGACCGCGGCGACCAGCACGAGCAGCAGCCCGGCGATCGCGAGCGTACCGTAGAACACCTGCACGCTCGCCTGCTGTTCGGCGTTGCGGATCGCGAGCAGTCGCTCTTCCTCCGCCGCCATCGCGCGCGCCACGTCGCGCACCGCGCGCATCCGGTGGCCGCTGGTCTCGGTGCGGAACAGCGTCAGCGCAGCGTCGCGATCCCCCGCCTGAACCAGCGTGATCGTGCGCTCGCGCTGCGCGGCGATGTCGTCGGTCAGGCGGCGCAGCACCGCCAGCCGGCGCTGCTGCGACGGGTTGTCGAGCGTCAGCGCGCCGATCCGTGCGATCAATGCGGGAAGGCCACCCATGCCGGTGCGATACGAATCGAGATAGATCGCCTCGCCCGTCATCAGATAGCCGCGCCTTGTCGTCTCGCTTTGCTCGATCGCGATCCGCGCGCGATCGATCGCCAGCTCGACTTCATAGGTGTGGTTGACGGCGCGGGTATGCGCTTCGTTGCGCGCGGTCGACCAGGCGGCGGCAATCCCGGCTGCAATCAGCGCGGCAAAGCCCAGCGCCACGGCGACCACCAGAAAGCGCCCGATGCGCCCTTCGCCGACGCCAAAACCCAGAACCAAACGTCGCGCCATGTGCGGACATCCTTAAGCAACGCCAACGCTTTACGCCAGCCACGCCGGATTGACTTCGATCAAGCTGCCAGAAGGGTCACACCACAGTACCACTGCGCCGCGCGCGCTCGGTCTCGGCGGTGAAACGCACATCCTCGTCGCGGTCGCCGAGCATGATGGCGAGCGATTCATCGCTGATCTCCGACCACTCCTTCCCCCGATCGGGACCGGGTCGGATCACGCGCGGCAGCAAGCCGGGCAGGCGCGACCATGCGAGCAATTGCTCCAGCCCGACCGCATTGAGCGCGTCGCGCAAATGGAAGGCGGTGACATAGGCATCGGGAAAGGCGCGGTGCGCTGGCAAGCCGCGTTCATGCTCCAGCCCCACCGGCTTGCGCCAGTACCGCAGCATCTGGTTGGAAAAAGCCGGCGTATCGGGCCACAGCCGCAGCGCGCATTTCCAGGTGCATATCCACGGCGCGTCGCGCGTCAGCGCCGGGCTGCAGAACTTCTCCTCATAGAGCGACCGGTGCGCGGCGAGCGCGACGCGCTTGGGATAGGGATCGAGCACGCCGCGCGCGACGTCATGCCACAGCGGCGCATCGGCGACCTGTTCGTCGAGGATATGGTGGATCGTCTGCGTCAGCGGCGGGATCGGTCGCCCCGGATTGACCAGCCGCGCGCCGCCCTCGCCGTACAATTCCCAGCGCCCGTCCGCACCAAGGGCGACATCCTGCCAGCCGATTTCGCATACCCCGTGCAGCGGCGGCGCTTCGCCGGTGGTCTCGAGATCGATGACGCGGATGATCTGGGGGGCGGGGGGAGGCATGTCGCCTAGGTGGCGTTTTTGGCTGCGGATTGCGAGAGAAGAAGAAGGGGGTTCACGCGAAGACCGCGAAGGAAAGAAGGGCGCGAAGAGAGATATCACGCCGTAGGCGTGCTTTCAGCCGATCATCCGCATCTACATGAAGCCGCTACGCGGACCGTCCCCTTCGCGGGCTTCTTTCCTTCGCGTCCTTCGCGTGAACCCCTTCTTCCCCCTACTCAGTGCGCCGCCTGCTCGCCGCGCACCAAGCCGCTCTGCGCGAGCTGGTCGTCGATCATCGCCAGCAACCGGTCGAGCCCGGCCTGATCCTTCGCCTCCGCGCGCGCGACCAGCACGTCCTGCGTGTTCGAGGCGCGCAGCAGCCACCAGCCGTCCGGCGTATTCACGCGCGCGCCGTCGGTGCGGTTGACGTCGGCACCCGCCGCTTCGAGCCGTTCGAGCACTTCCTCGACCACCGCGAACTTGCGGCTTTCATCGACCTGGAAGCGCATCTCGGGCGTGTTGACCAGCGCTGGCATGTTCCCCCGCAATTCGGTGATCGACTTGCCGATCATATGCGCCGCGCGGATCAGGCGGACGGCGGCATAATGCGCATCGTCGAAGCCGTAGAATTCATGCGCGAAGAAGATATGCCCGCTCATCTCGCCGGCGAGCGGGCTGTCGGTCTCCTTCATCTTCATCTTGATCAGGCTGTGCCCGGTCTTCCACATCAGCGGCTCGCCGCCGAGTTCCTTGACCCGGTCGAACAGCATTTGCGACGCCTTCACGTCCGCAATAATCGTCGCGCCGGGCAGTTCCTTCAGCACAGGCTGCGCCAAAATGGACAGAATCTGATCGCCCCAGATCACGCGGCCTTGCCCGTCGATCGCACCGATCCGGTCGCCATCGCCATCGAAGGCCAATCCGAAATCGAGCTGCTTCTCGGCGACCAGCGCCTTCAGATCGGCAAGGTTCTTTTCCTCGGTGGGATCAGGATGATGGTTGGGAAAATTGCCGTCGACATCGGTGAACAGCAGGTGATGCTCACCCGGCAGGAGCTTGACCAGCTTCTGTCCAGTTTGGCGTAGCCCGGGCTGAAGGAACGGCCCGGCGCGACGATTATCGCGGACGTGAAGGCGTCGCACAGGCTGTG
>JAIXZV010000320.1 GCA_027489365.1 Sphingomonadales bacterium | reverse complement strand
GCGCAGCGCGGCGAGCGGTGCGGTCGGCCCCAGCGACAAGGCATAAAGCGCCCCGCCATAGGTCAGCACCGACAGCAGCCCGGCGATCACCCCCGGCCGCCACTGCGCCCGCGCCGACGTGAAGATGCCGCCGCGCGTCGCCACGCCGAACAGGACGACCACGACAAACCCCATCTGCACGAACACCCAGACGATATAGCTCGCCGGGCTGGGCGCCGCGCGCACCCCCATCGCGTCGATCACGGTGTAGCTCGCGATCAGCGCGCCGGTCAGCACCGACCAGCCGAGCGCCGCCCGCCCGATATGCTTGCCCGACACCATCACGAACATGGCAGCCCCGATCACCGCGATCCCGGCGATCTGCCCGCCCGTCGCATGATCGCCCAATATGCCGATCGACACGCCTGCGGTGATCAGCGGGGCGGTGCCACGCAACACCGGATAGACCGCCGACAGGTCGCCGATCGCATAGGCCCGGACCAAAGCGTAGAGATAGATGGCGTGCAGCACCGCGCTCGCCGCGAGCCAGCCCCACGCGCCGGTCGGCCAAGGCACGAAGGCGATCGCGGGCAGCAGGATGATCGCGCCGGTCGCATCGGTGATGGCGCGCCCCGCGGCCTTATCGCGCCCGCCCTTGACGATCGCGTTGACGACCGCGTGGATCGATCCGGACGCGATCATCAGCGCAGCGGCTAGGGTGAAGGGCGGCATCCACCGCGCCTGCCCGTCGCTGCGCGCCAACGCAAGCGCTCAGCCGTCGGCGAAGCGATCGGTCGCGCGGATCAACTGGTCGAGAATACCGGGCTCATTATAGGCATGGCCCGCGCCTTCGATCAGGTGGAAATCGGCCTCGGGCCATGCCTTGTGCAGCGCCCAGGCATAACGCGCCGGGCATGGCATGTCGTAACGGCCGTGGACGATCGTACCGGGAATGCCGCTGAGCCGCCCGGCATCGCGCAGCAATTGGCCGTCCTCCAGCCACGCATCGTGCACGAAGAAATGATTCTCGATCCGCGCAAAGGCGAGCGCGAAATGGCCGTCGCTGAACGCCTCGGACAGCGCCGGATCGGGCAGCAGCGTGATCGTCTCGCCCTCCCAGATCGTCCAGGCCTTGGCCGCCGCCAGCTTCTTCGCCTCGTCCTCGCCGGTCAGCAGGCGGCGATAGGCGCGGAGCATATCGTGGCGCTCCTCCGGCGCGATCGGCGCGACGAAGGCTTCAAATTTGTCGGGGAACATCTCGGACACGCCGAACTGATAATACCAGGCGAGCTCCGGCCGCGTCGCGGTGTAGATGCCGCGCAGGATCAACGCGCTAACGCGCTCCGAATGCGTCTCGGCATAGGCCAGGGCGAGCGTCGATCCCCACGATCCACCGAACACCAGCCAGCGTTCGACCCCGACCATCTCCCGCAACCGCTCGATATCGGCGACGAGATGCCACGTTGTATTCGCTTCGAGCGATGCGTGCGGCGTGGATCGGCCACACCCGCGCTGATCGAACAGCAGCACGTCATAACGCGCGGGATCGAACAGCCGCCGGTGGCTCGGCGAGATGCCGCCGCCGGGGCCACCGTGCAGAAACACCGCTGGCGTGCCACCGGGCGTGCCGCACCGCTCATAGGCGATAACGTGCCCGTCGCCGACGTCTAGCATTCCGCACGCATAGGGTTCGATCTCGGGGTACAGCGTGCGGAAGTCGGTCATCACCAACGGATACGCCGCGCGGCCTGCGCTGTCACGTCACCGCATCTGGATCACGCGGCCCTGCACCATCACATAGTTCACATGCGTCACCGCAGCCGGATCGACCAAAGGATCGCCCGTCACCGCGATCAGATCAGCCGATTTGCCGACCTCCAGCGTCCCCGTCTCCGCCGACAGACCGAGCAGATCGGCACCCCCCTTGGTCGCCGCGATCAGCGCGTCGCGCGGGGTCATCCCGCCCTTGCTGACCATCAGGCCGAGTTCCTCATTGTTACGGCCATGCGGGAAGACCCCGGCATCGGTGCCGAGCGCGATCGGCACGCCCGCCTTATACGCCTTGTTCAGCCCCTTGCCCCACACCGCGAGCGTCGCGCGGCCCTTCGCCTCGGTATTGGCGGTGTAGCGCCCGGTGCCGATGTACATTTGCAAGCCGCTGAACGCCATCAACGTCGCGCTGTAATAGGTGCCGCGCGCCTTCATCAGCGCAACCCCGGCATCATCGACGAAGGTGCCATGCTCGATCGAATCGACCCCGGCGCGCACCGCCGCCGCAATCCCCTTGGCTCCATGCGCGTGCGCCGCCGTCTTCAGCCCCAATTGGTGCGCGGTGTCGCAGATCGCCTTCATTTCCTCGTCGGTGAAATGCTGTTCGAGCCCGATCTTGCCATCGTCGAGCACGCCGCCGGTCGCGTGGAATTTGATCACGTCGACGCCATACGCCGCGATCCGCCGCACGGCGCGCGCGCATTCGAGCGCCCCGGTGCACACGCCGATCTGTTCACCGGTCGCATCGATCGCGGCGCGCAGATCGGGGTTGAGCCCGACCGTGCCGTCGCCATGCCCGCCGATGATCGACAGCGCCGGCCCCGACACCAGGATGCGCGGACCGGGGAAGCTCCCCTCCTTCACCGCATCGCGCATGGCAACGCTCGCCTGCGCCCCACCGCCCAAGTCGCGCACCGTCGTGAACCCGGCGCGCGCGGTGATCAGCGCGTTCTTGAGGCCGACCGTCGCGGCATAGGGTTCGGAATATTTCGGGGTCAGTCCCTGATACCACGGCTCGCCCGCGTTGCCCGTCAAATGGACATGCACGTCGATCAGCCCGGGCAGCACCGTCTTGTCCCGCATATCGACGACCGTCGCTCCGTCAGGTGCGGTCGCGCCATCGTCGATCCGCACGATCTTGCCGTCGGTGACGATCACGGTCGAAGGGCCGCGCTCGGGCTTGGCCGCATCGACGATCAGATGCCCCGCCTGGATCGCGAAGGTTTCGGCGTGAGCAGTGCTCGCCGTGAGCAAGGCCATGGCGGCAATCAGGAATGTACGCATCGGGTCCCCCTTGGATCTGAATTTTGACGCCAGCGTAACCGCTTGAACGCTTGTGTCGAGGGGAGCACGCAACTTCACCCGTTCGTGCTGAGCTTGTCGAAGCACTGCCCTTCCCCCGGCCTGTCGAAGGAAGGACAGCCCTTCGACAAGCTCAGGGCGAACGGGGTATGGGCCGGGTCAGACGATCAACCGCTTGAGCGCCGCCACCGTATCGGCCTCCGCGGCAGGCTTGTCGGTGCGGATGCGGGCGATGCGGGGGAAGCGCATCGCGACACCCGATTTATGCCGCTTCGAATCGTGGATCGAATCGAACGCGATCTCCAGCACCAGCGTCTTCTCGACCTCACGCACCGGGCCGAAGCGGCCGGTCGTATGGTTGCGCACGAACTGGTCGAGCAGCTTCAATTCCTCATCGGTGATGCCCGAATAGGCCTTGCCGACCGGCAGCAACTCGCCGCTCTCGGTCCAGCAGCCGAAGGTGTAATCGCTGTAGAAAGACGACCGCCGCCCGGAGCCGCGCTGCGCATACATCATCACGCAATCGGCGGTCAGCGGATCGCGCTTCCATTTGTACCACAGGCCCGTCTTGCGCCCGCCGACATATGGGGAGTCGCGGCGCTTGAGCATCACCCCCTCGATCGCGGCATCGCGGGCCCCGGCACGGATACCTTCGAGCGCCGTGAAATCCTCGGCCGCGATCACCGTGCTGAGATCGAAGCGGCCGGAATCGAGTTGCGCCGCATAACTCTCAAGCCGCTGGCGACGGTCCGACCACGCTAAGGCGCGGAGGTCCTCCTCGCCATCGAACAGGATATCGTAAAGCCGTACGAACGCCGGTGCCTCGGCCAGCATCTTCGCCGAGACGACTTTCCGCCCCAACCGCTGTTGCAGCGCGTTGAAGCTCGCCGCCCCGCCCTCCTCGGTCGCAGCGCCTTGCGCATCGCCCTTCACCATCAACTCGCCATCGAGCACGCCGGGGGTCGTGAAGTCGCGCGCCACTTCCGGGAAACTCGCGGTGATGTCATCCCCGGTCCGGCTGTACAGCCGGGTCTGTCCCGCAACATGGACGATCTGCACGCGAATCCCGTCCCATTTCCGCTCCGCGGCATAATCGGCGAGATCGACGCGCAACTCCTCCAGCGGATGCGCGAGCATGAACGGGCGGAACACCGGCACGTCGACGGCGGTCGGCTGGCTCCCCCGCCCCTCGGCCCAATCGAATAGCGCGGTATAGGGCGGGTCGATGCCGTGCCACACTTCCTCGACCGCTTCGACATCGAGGTCGAAAGCCTGCGCCAGCGCGGTCTTGGCGAGGCGCGACGACACGCCGATCCGCAATGCGCCGGTTGCCATCTTGAGCAAGGCGAAACGCTCGTCGGCGTCGAGCCGATCAAGCATTCCGGCGAGCACCGCAGGCGCATCGGATCGGGAAAGCGCGGAGAGGCGATCGACCGCCTGCGCGATGCTCAATTCCCCGTTCGTTTCGAGCGAAGTCGAGAAACCTGTCCCCAGTGCCGGTTTCTCGACTGCGCTCGAAACGAACGGGTTGGTGGGGGTCGGCCACAGCAACGCAATCGTCTCGGCCGAATCGCCGACATAATCGCGGCTCATCCGGTACAGCACCGGATCGACCCGCGCTTCGATCAGCGCGCGGATCACGGCGGGCTTGACCCCCGGCAAATCGAGTTCGCCGGTCAGCGCCGCCATCGCCCAGCCGCGATCGGGATCGGGCGTCGCGCGCAGATAATCGACAATGAGTTTGAGCTTCGCGTTGCGGGACCGCGTATAGATCAAACGGTCGAGAAGATCGGCAAAGGCGCGCATAGGCGTTCAACATGGGCGCCAGCGGAGAGTTCCGCCAGCGCCCGTGTGAACAGATCAGCCCTTGCGGCCGGCCTCGAACAGGAACCAGGCGCGGCGTTCGGCCTGGTCGGTCCAGTCGTCGATTACCGCGCTGGTCGCATTGTCCTTGGCTTCGTCGGCAATGTCCTTGGCTTCGCGCAGGGCAACGACGAGCGCGAGGTTATCGTCGCGCAGTTCGCTCAGCATGTCATCGGGCGCGACGAAATCGGCGTCATTGTCCTTGATCGTCTGATGCCGTGCGATGTCTCCGATCGAGCGCAGCGTCGTCTTGCCGATCTTGCGCACGCGCTCGGCAATGTCGTCGGTCCCGGCGAAGATTTCGGCGGCCTGTTCGTCGAGCATCAGATGATAGTCGCGGAAGTGCGGGCCGGAGACGTGCCAGTGGAAATTCTTGGTCTTCAGATACAGCGCGAACGTGTCCGCAAGGATGCCGTTGAGCGCTTCGGCGACGGTCTTGGTCGCGTTGGTCTTCAGATCGGTCGGGGTCTTGAGTGCGTCGGCGGCCACAATACGTCTCCTGTGAGATGGTTCGTTGCGGGAACGATCCGATAGCCGATTGGGTCCGACCCTGCCGACACAAATTTCGATGGGTGCGATCGACCGGCTAAATCAGCCGCAACGCCCCCAGCCCCTGCACCACCCCCGCGACGGTCAGCAACGCCGCCGCGATCAGGCGGAGTGGATTGGTCGGCAAGCGGCGCAGTTTGCCCTCGCCCAGCAGCGTCGCGGGCACGACCACCGCCAGCGCACCAATCGTTGCGCCGACTGCGGCGAGCGCGGGCGTCGCGCTGCGCGCCGCCAGCGCGGCGGTGATGAACTGCATCCGGTCACCGAAGCCGAGCAGCGCGATCGTCAGCAGCGTCACCAGAAACACCCCCCCGCGCGAGCCGCGCGGCTTGTCGCGCTTGATCGGCCAGAAGGCGGTCACCCCGCCCGACACCAGCGCCAGCGCCAGCAACAGATTCTGCGCATTGGGGGAGAGCGCCGGGGCGACCAGCATTCCGCCCACAACGCCGATCGCATTGCCGAGCGCGAGCGCCAGCGCGCTCGCGGCGATCACAGCACCTTTATTGTTGGCAAAACGATCGCCGAGCGCTGCTGCGGCCCAAGGCGTGCGGTCGCTCGCCTGGGTCAGGAGCGCCGCGACAAGCGCGGCCATCAGCGCATCCATAGCTGTCGCGTCAGCCGCTCAGGCGAACCGAGCAGGCGGCGAGATAGGTTTCGCAGGCCGGGCCGTCATGCCGGTCGCACGACACCGCATCGCGCAGAATGTGCAGCCAGCCGGTTACCAGCGGCCCGCGCTCACCCCGCGCCAGCGCCGCCTCGATCGCGTGCGTGACGGCAACCGCCGGATACAGCCCATGCGCAAGCGCCGCCGCGCGAATTGCATCGACTTCGGTGGCAAGGCTGGCAGTGGAGGCGGTCGGGGCGCGGCGGCCGATCAAGGCGACTCGCGCGGCGAGATCGCTTTGAACAGTGTGGGATGTGGCATGTGCAGCGCTCATGACGAAAGGCCCTCTCCCCCATACTATAGGCCCGAACGGGTAAAGGTCGGCTTAACCCCCCGCGAATCGGGCACGCGGCTTGACATCGCGGCCTGCTTGGCCCATCGGGCAGCGCTTGAGAGCGGCGACCGGTTCGCCGCTTTTGCATTTTCAGATCACAGGAATTCAGGTCATGGCAAAGCCGACCACGGTCAAGATCAAGCTCGTCAGCACGGCGGACACCGGCTTCTTCTACACCACCAAGAAGAACCCGCGCACCAAGACCGAGAAGCTGAGCTTCAGCAAGTACGATCCCGTCGTGCGCAAGCATGTCGAGTTCAAGGAAGCCAAAATTAAGTAACGTTGGAGCCCGGCCACGCCCGGGCGGTGCGCAGCACCAACGTTACCGGCCGGCGTCGGCACGCCGACGACCGACGACGCGGCTTTGCCGCGGCGGGTTTAATACCTCTCACATCTTCTAACCCGGCATGGCAAAGCCACGCCGTCGGTCGGATCGGGCTATAGCCCGTCCGCCGTCCGGCGTTGCCAATGCGCTGACGCGCACCGCCGATTAGCGCCGCTAATCGGCTTTGAGCAACGCCTGCACCGCGTCCACAAACCGCATCAGCGAAATCGGCTTCGACACATAGGCATCCGCCCCCGCCGCGCGAATCCGTTCCTCATCCTCACGCCCGGCATAAGCGGTCACTGCCATGATCGGGATAGCGCGCAGAGCCGCATCGGCCTTCAACTGCACAATCAGATCGTAGCCGCTGACATGCGGCAGCTGGATATCCATCACGATCAGATCGGGCATAAAGGCGCGTGCCGCCGCCACCGCCTCGCGCCCGTCGCGCACCCCTTCGGTCGCGTGATCGTGCGCACGCAGCAGATCGCAGAAAAGTTTCAGGTTGAGTTCGTTGTCCTCGACAACGAGCACCCTTTTTGCCACCTCGGCCAAACCTTCAACCATTCCTTCGTCCATGGGGCTTCCTACGCAATGCGCGCGCCAGAGACAAACCCCGACCCGCATCAGATTGCGCTGCGTGCCCTGGTGTGGACGCTGGCCGAGCAGGACCGCGCGCAACGCTTGCTCGACACGACCGGGCTCGACCCCGACGATCTGCGCGCGCGGGCCGGGGAACCCGCCGTGCTGTCGGCGGTGCTCGGCTTCCTTGAGAATTACGAGCCCGATCTGCTCGCCTGTGCCGAGGACATCGGCGAATCCCCGAATGCGATCGTCGCGGCGCGTGCCGCGCTCGATCCGGAGTATTTTGAATGAAGGGCCTGCTGATCTGCGATTGCGACGAAGTGCTGCTCCATATGGTGCGGCATTTCGGCGTGTGGCTGCGCGAACATCACGACATCGACTTTGCGATCGAGGGCGGCGATTTCGCCTCGAGTATGCGCCGTCGCGATGGTGGCGCTGCGCCGACGCAGGAGGAGATGTGGGAACTCCTCCACGGCTTCTTCCCCGACGAGATGAGCCGTCAGACGCTGGTGCCGCACGCCCGCGAAGCGCTCGCCGCTTTGTCGGAGATCGCCGATGTCGTGATCCTGACCAATCTCGCCGACCACAATCGCGAACCGCGCATCGCGCAATTGCTCGGCCACGACATGGATTACCGGGTCGAGACCAACACCGGCGGCAAGGGCAATCCGGTGTCGCGGCTGGTCGCCGAATTCGGCCATCCCGTGACTGTGTTCGTCGACGATCTCGCGGTGCATCACGCCTCCGTCGCGAAGCACGCGCCGCAGGTTCACCGCCTCCACATGGTGTCCGAGCCGAGCCTTGCCCCGCACGTCGCCCCCGCCGCCGACGCACACGCGCGGATCGACGATTGGCAAGCCGCGCAAGCCTGGATCACCGACCGTTTCACCGCCGGCGTGCCGGCCCCCGCCACCGCCACTATTCCCGAAAGGATTTCCGCATGACCGAACGTGTCGACCGCAAGCTCGCCGAGCTCGGCCTCACCCTCCCCGCCGCCGCCGCGCCCGTCGCCTCTTATGTGCCGACCGTCGATGCATACGGGATGCTGCACATTTCCGGGCAATTGCCGTTCCGCGATGGCGCGGTGATCACCGGGCGGCTGGGCGAGAACGTCGATATCGCCGAGGGCACCGCCGCCGCGCAGGCGTGCGCGCTGATGCTGGTCGCGCAGATCAAGGCCGCGCTCGGCGGGCTGCACCGCGTCGAGCGGATCGTGAAACTCGGCGTGTTCGTCAATTCGACCCCCGATTTCACCGACCAGCCCGAGGTCGCCAATGGTGCATCGGACTTGATGGTCGCGCTGTTCGGCGACGCCGGCAAACACGCCCGCGCCGCGGTTGGCGTTGCGTCGCTCCCGCGCGGCGCGGCAGTCGAGGTCGATGCGATCGTGCAGATCACGACGGCCTGATCCGCCTCCCCACTGGCGCGCGAGCGCAAACCCCGGCAGGATACCCCGCAGTCTATCAAGGGGTTATGCCATGGATCGTCGTGAGTTGCTTGCATCGGGGGGCGCTGCGGCGCTGGCCGCTTCGTTCATTCCCGCCCGCGCGTTCGCGGCGGCGGGGAGCGGCGACACCGCGCTCAATGCCGAGTTCGAGCGGATCTTTCAGGATGCGGTGACGCGCTCGCCCGAGCTCGCCACCTCGCTCGGGCTCGACAAGGGGCCGCGTGCCGCCGCCAAGGGCATGTTGTCGCCGCGCACCGTCGCCAAGCGCCAGGCCGACATCGCGCAGACCAAGGCAGCGCTCGCGCGGCTGGCGAAGTTTCCCGCAGCGAACCTTTCGCCCGCCGCCCAGCTCAATCTCGAAGTCGTGCGCTATTCGCTCGGCACGCAAATCGCCTCGGCCGACCGCTTCGGGATCGACAGCCCGATCCGCCCGTACCGAATCTTCCAGCAGGGCGGCGCCTATTTCTCCACCCCCGATTTCCTCAACACCGCGCACACGATCGCGACGCAGGCCGATGCCGAGGCATACCTTTCGCGGCTCGAACAGTTCGCGGCCGTGCTCGATCAGGAATGCACGCTGCAAGCCGAGGAAGCGAAGCGCGGCTATCTCGCCCCCGCCTGGTCGCTCGATCTGACGCTCGGCCAGATGCGCAAGCTGCGCGAGCAACCGGCCGAGACCGCGAGCATCGTGCAGTCGCTGGTCAAGCGCGCCGCCGCCAAGGGCATCGCCGGGGAGTGGCAGACCCGCGCCGCCAAGATCGTCAGCGACAAAATCTATCCCGCGCTCGACCGCCAGATCGCGTTGATCGAGCGGCTGAAGCCGACCACCAAATCAGGCGACGGCATCTGGCGCGTGCCGAACGGCGATGCGATCTATGCGATGGCGCTCGCCCAGGCGACGACCACGACGATGACACCGGACGAGGTCCATGCAATCGGCCTGAAGCAAGTCGCCGAGATCACCGCGCAGCTCGACACGATTCTCCGCGCGCAAGGCTATACCAATGGCACCGTCGGCGAGCGGCTGGCGCAGCTCAACGTCGCGCCCGACCAGGTCTATGCCAACACCGCCGAGGGCCGCGCCGAGCTGATCGCCGGGCTCAACGCCGGGGTGAAGGCGATGTACGCCAAGCTCCCGCAAGCCTTTGCCACGGTGCCGACGCAACCGCTCGAAATCCGCGCCGTGCCGGTCGAGATCCAGGACGGCGCGTCGAACGGCTATTACAACCGCGCCTCGCTCGACGGGTCGCGCCCGGCGATCTATTTCGTCAATCTGAAGGATGTCGGCGACTGGCCGAAATATACGCTGCCCGCGCTCACCTATCATGAAGGCGTGCCGGGGCATCACCTCCAGATCAGCCTCGCACAGGAATCGAAGGACATTCCGACGCTGCGCAAGATCGGCTTCTTCTCGGCTTATTTCGAAGGCTGGGCGCTTTATGCCGAACAGCTTGCCGATGAGCTGAACGCTTATGCGTCCCCGCTGGAGCGCGCCGGATACCTGCAATCCTTCCTCTTCCGCGCGGTGCGCCTCGTGGTCGACACCGGCATCCACGCCAAGCGCTGGAGCCGCGAAAAGGCAACCGATTATATGGTCGCCACCACCGGCTTCGCCCGCCCGCGCACGCAACGCGAGGTCGAACGCTATTGCACGCAAGCCGGGCAAGCCTGCAGCTACAAGGTCGGCCACATGGCGTGGACCCGCGCGCGCGCCAAAGCGCAGGCGGCGCTTGGCGACACATTCGACCTGAAGCAGTTCCACGACATATTGAAGGAAGGCGCGATGCCGCTCACCATCCTCGAACGCCGGGTCGATCAGCGCATCGCCGCGCTGCGGGGGTAGCGGTCGGTCGGAACGCTGACGGCGCCGTTTGATCCAAAACAAGATCGCTGCGCGCAAGCGGCGTAAGCACGCTGCGGCGGATGCCGCGTGCCGCAGCGCCGTCGCGCGCATCACGCGGGCGCACGCCTGTTGATCGCTCGAACCCGACCAAAGGACCGAACCATGATCAAGGACATCTTGCTCGTCACCGACGACTCTGTGCGTGCCGATCCGATCATCTACGCCGCCTGCGCGTTGGCGCAGCGGCTGGCGACCACGCTCACGATCGAGATCCTGAGCGCCGGGCCGGTGCTGATCCCGACGCTCGCGCCGATGACCGAAATCTATATCCCGCTCCCCGAACTCGCGCGCGATCAGGCCGTGCGGGTGGAAGCGGTGAAGGCAATGGTCGCGGCCGCGAGCGCCGATATCCGCGTCGTCGGGCTGCATGATGACCTCTTCGTGCTGGCCGACCGCACCGGGAAAGCCGGGCCGATCGCCGACCTGATCCTGATCGGCGACGCCGATTTGTGGCAAATCGGCTGGCTCCGATCAAAGGTTGCCGAAACGGTCGTGATGGGCAGCGGGACGCCGCTCATCGTCCTGAGCGGCGAAACCAGCCTGGCGCCGGTCAAGCACGCCGTGATCGGCTGGAAAGACACGCGCGAGGCGAGGCGCGCGGTGCACGATCTGGTCGCCGTAATCACGCCACATGCCAAGGTCGAGGTGGTTGGGGTCGGGCGTGACGAGGCTGCGCTACCCGCAATCCTGGCGAGCATGAACGAAGTCGTCCGCCATCTGGTGGCGCACGGCTTCGATGCCACGCCCCATGCCGTGCCCGCCAATGGGCAAAGCGATGCCGACGCACTGCAAGGTTTCGCGCTGCGTCAGGGTGCCGAATTGCTGGCGATCGGTGCCTTCGGCCATTCGCGCCTGCGCGAAACTGTGTTCGGCGGCGTCACCCGCACGCTCATCGAACATCCGCGTGTGCCCGTGTTGCTATCGCGATAAGCGCGCCCGCGCCGGCGGTTGTGAAAAGCCACGGCATCGTCGCCGAGGCTGCGACCGAGGCATTGGTGATCGCCCGGCTGCGCGACTGGCCCGATACGACCGGGACTGGGTTATTCTGGTATCGCACCGCACGATGCCGCTGGCCCTTGCGGACCAGCGGATCGCGATCGGCGACATCGCAAGCTTAGAGGCGCAGGCCCAGCCCGACGCCGACCACCAGCGGATCGAGATGGACGCGCACATTCTGCGTGCCGACCGCCGTGGTGTCGAGCCGAGCGGTGGTGCGGATCTTGATGTATTTGGCGTCGACATTGACGAACAGGCGCTTCGAGATGTCGACATCGATCCCGGCTTGCGCGGCCCAGCCAAAACTGTCTGACATCTTCACCCGCGTCGGCCCGACCGCGCCGACCAGCCCGCTCGACGCTTTCTCGTTCCAGAAGATCGTGTAATTCACGCCCGCGCCGACATAGGGCCGCACTGCGCCGTGCGGATTGAAATGATATTGCGCGGTCAGCGTCGGCGGCAGCACCCAGGTCGAGGCGAGCTTGCCGATTCCCCCGGTCGTGCCGCTGGTGCCCGATGCGCTGTGCTTGGTCGTCGCGGCGATCAGTTCGAACCCGATATGGTCGGTCGCCATATAGGTGAGATCGATTTCGGGCATCACCGCATTGTTCACGCTGACCTTCTCGGTCGGGAAGGTCGGGCCGATCCCACCGGAGCGTTCGTTCGGCGCGACCATGATCGCGCGGACGCGGAGCAGGACGTCGCCCGCTTTGATCCCGGTGCGCGCATCGGCGTCTGTGCTCTGCGCGCAAACGGGGGTGGCGACAAACAAGCCGGCGGCAAGTGCGATGGCGATCTTCACGGTTCAATCCCTCTGGTTGTGAGGGCTGCACCTTAGGCAACCGCGCGCCGCCGCCTTTTGTGCGTGGGCAAACAGGCGCTTGACCGGAATCAAACTTGAGCGGTCGGTTTGCTGGCGTAGTTCCTATGCTGGTCCGCCGCCATAAGTGCGCTACAGTGCGGGCGGCAGAAAGGATCGCACCGTGAACACGCACATCCGCATCGACAGCACAACCGGATCGCGCGGCGCGTCGGTCTGTCACGAATGCCTGGTGCGCGACACGTCATTGTGTTCGAGCCTCGACGATCACGAGCTGATCGCCCTCAGCGCAATCGGACGCCGCCGCAGCGTGCCGCCGGGGCAAGTCATCACCTGGGCCGGGGATGTCGTCACGACCTTCGCCAATGTCGTCAGCGGCGCGTTGAAGGTGACCGCATCGACGCCCGACGGGCGCGAACAGATCGTCGGCCTGCTGTTTGCCGGCGATTTCGTCGGGCAGATGTTCACCGACGAAGCCTCGCTCACCGTCACCGCGCTGACCGAGACCGCCCTGTGCAGCTTCCCGCGCGCGGCATTCGAGCGCAAGCTCGGCGCGCAACCGCGGATGGAGCGGATGCTGCTCGAACGCACGATGGCCTCGCTCGACGAAGCGCGCGAACGCATGTTGTCGCTCGGGCGGCGCAATGCGCAGGAACGCGTCGCGGGTTTCATCCTGCAATTGGCGGATCGTTCGGGCACCCCACGCGACGGCGGGGGGATCGACGTGTCGATTCCGATGAGCCGCGGCGAAGTGGCCGATCTGCTCGGCCTGACGATCGAGACCGTCAGCCGCCAATTGACCCGGCTCAAGGCAGCGGGCCTCATCACCTTCGCCAAGGGCGAGCGCGATTGCATCGTCAGCGATCCCGCCGGGCTGGAGCGGATCGCTAATCCGGTCTGAGCGGGACGGGGGCAAGCTCGGCGAGATAGCTTTCCTTCAGCCGGATCGCGCGGCGGCACCCGTCGAAGAAGCAGCGCAGCATATAAGACAATTGCCCCACGTTCGCGCCCGCGACCGTGCCGACATGCTGCCACAGCGTGACGACGAGATCCTGCCCGTGCAATTCATCGAGCACGTGCATCTGGTGCAACGCATCGAGCATCGCGGGCGTCGGGCGCTGCCCGGCGGGCATCGCGCCGAGCACCTTTTCGGCGCGCGCGAAATGCGATCCGGTGATGCACAGGATGCGATCGCTGATCCGGCGCAGTTCGGGCAAGCTCGGCAATGTCGGCAAATTATCCTCGACACGCTCCAGGTCGTCGCACAGCCAGCGCTGAATGACATGATCCTCGCGCAGCGTCTCGATCGTGGCGGGCGGGGGAAAGGGCACGACGGTCGATAAGCGGATCATGGCGCTGGCCTCCTCACCTTTTGTCGATTCGGGGGATAATGCGTGCTGCGCAAACGGGCTTGATATGGGTCAAATCGCGGCAGCCGTGGCCACCGATCTACCCCTTATGAACGCCGCCGATGCGGTGTATCGGGCGCGGTGACGAGGAAAGGCCCGGACATGTCGGACGATTATGCGCATGGTCAGCGCGACGGGTTGCGGCTCGCGCTTGCGCTGCTGGCGGCCGAGGAAGCGAAATGGGCCGCACTGCTCGGCGAAAGCCGCTCGGGCCGCACCAATGCGGTCCGCGCGGTGCGGCACAAGACGCTACAAGTGGCGCAAGCGCGCGTGCAGACCGCACTCAACCGCCTGACGCCCAAGCCGGACCGGGCCGACAAGGCGATGACCACCGAACTCGCCGCAGCCCTCGACAAGGCCGGGCTATAGCGCGCTAGAAATCGGTGTGCAGCCGCACCCCGATCGTCTGCGGCGTCACCGGCACGATGTACGGACGCTGCCCGCACGAGCCGCACTGCTGGAAGCGCGAGAGCTGGCCACGCGCATCGAACGCATTCTGCAGGAACAGTTCGAGACTGAAGCGGCTGAACTCCGCCCCAATCGCGAAATCCGCCGTCGTGAACGCGGCAAGGCGTCCGAGCGTCGCGGCGGGATTATACGGCACGCCGGTCGGGGTGAAGGCGAGCGTGCGCACATCGCTCGACGCCGAGCTTTGGTACGACACTACGCCCTGGCCATAGGCCTTCGCCGTCCCGATTGGCACGGTGTAGCGCGCCGTTCCGCTCGCTTTGAATTGCGGCGTGATCGGCAGGCGCGTGCCCGCCGGAGCCGATGGGGTCGCTCCGCCACACGTGAAGGTAGGGTCCGCGGCGAAGCACAGGTTCTGCGTCGTCTTGGCATCGGTGTAGGACGCCGAGCCACTCAGTGTCAGCGCGCGCAGGTTGAGGCTGCCCTGAATTTCCGCACCACGGATGCGGGCATTCGGGCCGTTCTGAATCTGCGTGAAGCTGTTCAATCCAAGAAAAGCAAATTGGAATTTGTCCCAATTCTGCTGATAGATCGCGCCGTTCAACCGCAGCTTTCCGCCGAGCAGCGTGGTCTTCGCGCCGATCTCGTAATTGGTCAGGAAGTCCGCGCCGTACGGCGGCACGTCCGCACGCCGGTTGATGCCGCCGGGGCGGAACCCGCGCGAGGCGGTGCCGTACAGCAGAACGCCGGTGACCGGCTTCCAGCTCAAGTTGAAGCGATAGGTCACGCCCTGGCCAGATGCCTTTACCGGCTGCACGCCGCTACCCGCCGCGAAGGTGCCGAGGTTGGTACACGGCCCACCCGCCACCGCTGGCGGCAGCAGCGTGGTCGATGCGCCAGCGGCCACCGCGTCACGCAACCGCGTGCCGTTGGTGGTGAAACAGCCCGCGACGCCGGTACGCGAACTGCCCGCGGCGTTATACGGCGTGGTGTTGAAGCCGTTCGCCGGATCGCGGCCGAAACCGAAGAAGCCGATCAGCGAGTTGTCGTAGATATAGGCGCGCGCACCCGCCGTCGCGGTCAGCGTCGGAGTGATGTCGAAGCTCGCCTCGCCGAACATCGCGTAATCGGTGTCGACGCGATACTGCTTGGTCAGCCACAGCGTGCCCGGCGATCCGTTGACCGACAGCGTGGTCGCCAGATTGGCGATCTTGTAATCCTGATAGATGTCGTTGGTTTGCCGCTGGTAGAAGGCACCGGCGACGATGCGGAAGCGGTCGCTTGCGGGGCTCGCAACGCGCAGTTCCTGGCTCAATTTCTTGAAATGGTCGCTGCCGATCACCTGCTGGCGCGGGTCGATCGTCCGCCCGGCATTGTCGCGGTAATAGAAATAGCCAGCCAGACCGCCCGCCGAGGAGTAGAGGCTGTCATACGCCTCGGAATAATCGGTGTAATCGCTCGACTGGTAGGTTTTGCGGTCGAGATAGGCCCCGGCATAGGTCAGGTCCCAATTGCCGACCTTGCCCTCGATCGTCAGCCCCGCCTGGATGAAGCGGTCGCGGCGGAATTCGGGGAAGAAATGCTGGACCTTGAGGTCGCCGACCTTGGGATCGAAGCCATACGATCCGTGGCTGCGCGTGTCCTGATACATCACGCTCGGCGTGACGGTCCAATTGCTGTCGAGATCGACCTTCAGCGCAGCGCGGCCCCCGGCGATTTCGGTGTCGTTATAGTCCTTCTTGACGAAGGCGGCGTTGCTGACGGAAATTCCGTCTTTCACGCAATTGCCAGCGGTGTCGAAGTTCACGCCCCCGCAAAACTGCCGCGTGCCCGCAACATTGTCGATATAACCCGCGTCACGCTGGTAATAGCCGATCACGCGCAGCGCCGCCGACGACGACAGCGGCAGGTTGATCATCCCCTCGGCCTTGCCGCCGAACCCGCCCTTGCTGACGTGATTGCCCTCGACATCGGCGCGGCCGTAGAAATGCGACGTGTCGGGCTTGTTGCTGATGATGCGGATCGTGCCCGCTTCGGACGAGGCGCCGTAGAGCGTACCCTGCGGCCCCGACAGGCTCTCGATCCGCGCGACGTCGTAGATATGGACGTCGAGATTGCCGCCGATCGTCGTCACCGGCTGTTCGTCGAGATAGACGCCGACTGAGGGCAGCGCACCCGAATGATTGCCGTCGCCGCCCGAGGCGACGCCACGCATATAGATCACGTTGGTGCCCGGCGTGCCGCCCAGCGCCTGAAACGACACCGAGGTCAATTGCTGCGCATATTGCTTGAAATTGGTGATGTTGAGTTCATCGAGCTTCTTGGTGGTCAGCGCCTGCACGCTGATCGGCACGTTCTGCAGCGTCTCCGACCGCTTGGTCGCAGTGACGACGATGTCGGCATTGCTATCGTCCGCCGGTGCCGCAGCGGGGGGCGGTGCAGGCGTCGTCTGCGCAAAGGCGGGGACGGTGAAGACCGACGACAAGAGTGCGGCGATCACGGCACGATGCGCAGACGATGACATCAAACAGCCCCCTATTGCGATGTTGCAACAGACTGTTCGCGGACGCAGCAAGCGTCAAGCGGGTCGATACCGAACTGTAACAATGCTGCTGGATCGTTGCTGATTTACAACGCTGCGGGCACTGCCGGATAACAATCGAGCACGTCACCCAGCGCCATCTTCAGCGGATCGAGCCACGGCTCGAACGGTTTCCACGCCTCAGTCCCCTCGCGGAAGATCGGGCGGCGGACCTGTTCGGAGCTCGCCGTGCGCACCGCGCGCTCGGTCTCATGAAAGGCAAGGCACGCCGGTTCGAACGCCAGCCCGCACGCGGCGAGCAGCGCGCGCACGGTGCGTTCGGTGTCGTCGACCATATCCTCGTACAGCACGCGGTGGACGCGGACCGGCAGCACCGCATCGACATGCGCCATCAGCCGCACATAATCGCGGTAATAGCGCCCCATGTCGTCGAGTGCGTAGCTGAACCCCTGTCCGCGCGCGAAATGCTGTTTGAAATTGGAGAAGCAGCAGCCGAGCGGATGCCGCCGCGCATCAATGATCCGGGCGTTCGGCAGGATCGAGAGAATGAAGGGCACGTGCGCCCAATTGTTGGGCAGCTTGTCGATGAAGAACGGCCGGTCGGTGCGGCGCTGGATGCGGGTGCGCTGGAGATACGCCTCGCCCGCCGCGTGCAGCCGCTCGGCCGACCAATCGGCGAGCCCGACGGGATAGGCCGCGTCTTGCCGCGCGAGCAGCGGGATGTCGGGCAGTTCGGTCGTCCCCTCGACCTGCGAATGGCTCGACAAAATCTGTTCGATCAGCGTCGATCCGGCGCGCGGCATTCCGAGGATGAAAATCGGATCGGACGCCGGATGCCCCTGCCCGGCGCGCTCGGCAAAGAAATCCGCGTCGAAGCGCGCGATGCTGCGATCGACATAGCCGCTCGTCTCGTCGGCATCATACGGGAGCGCGGTGCGGCGGCGCGCATTGCCGTCGGCATAATGCGCGAAGGCACGCGCGGCATCGCGGCGATCCTCGAATGCCTTGCCGAGAGCGAAATCGAGGTGGAAGCGGTCTTCGTCGGTGATGCCGGGCGCGACCAGCGCCGCCTGCATCGCCGCGATATCGGCATCGTCGAAGCGCACCGTCTTGAGATTGGCGAGGCTCCACCACGCCTCCCCCAGGCTCGGCAGCAGGTCGATCGCGCGGCGATAGGCAGCGACGCCATCCGCCTGCCGCCCGACCGTCTTGAGCATATGGCCATAGCTCATCCAAACGCGCGGCTGTTCGGGCACCTCGTCCAGAACGCGCTGATACAAAGCGATCGCATCGTCGAACTGCCCGAGCCGTCCGAACGCGGCGGCCTGCAGATTGGCGTGGCCGGGATTGTCGGGATCCTCCGCCACCACGGTCGCGAGTTCGGCGATCGCCTCGGTCGGGCGGTTGAGCCGGTACAGCACCAGCGCCAGATTGGCGCGCGCCGCAGTAAAGCCGGGCGACAGCTCGATCGCGCGGCGCAGCAGTGTTTCGGCATCCTTGTACCGCCCGATCCGCCCGGCGAGTTCCGCCAACATGCGGATCGCCGCAACATCGAACGGATCATCGCGAAGGTGCGCCTTCAGTAACGGCTCGGCATCGTGCAACCGGTTATCATTCAGCGCGAGCGCCGCCTCGATCAGGCGCGGAGGATAGCGCCCGCTCGCCGCCATCCACCCCGTTTCGGTCCCCGTGATCGCCTGCACCATGCCGCGGTGGTAGCGCAGCGCGCGCGAAAAGGAACTATGGCGTCGCCTCCCGCGTCGTGCTGAATTGCCGGACAGGGGGATTACGCCGATGCACGACGCCGCGCCACGCCCGTTCGGATATTGGACCGCGACCGCGCTGGTGATGGGCGGGATGATCGGTTCCGGCATCTTCCTGATGCCGATCGCGCTCGCGCCCTATGGCTGGACCGGGGTCGCCGGCTGGATCGTCAGTATCGCTGGCGCGCTGGCGATCGGCTGGACGCTGGCGCGGCTTGCGCAGGCGATGCCCGAAGCGACCGGCGCGATCGCGATTACCGGCGCGGTGCTGGGGCCGCTGCCGGGGGTGATGGTCGGGGTCGCCTATTGGGTGTCGGTCTGGGCGACCAATGCCGCGATCGCGATGGCGGCGACGAGCTATCTCGCGGCGTTCGCGCCCGCACTCAACGCCACGCCACTGACCGGCGCGCTGGTGTCGGTCGCGCTGATTTGGCTGTTCACTTTGCTCAACCTCGCTGGCGCAAAACTGGCGGGGCGGGTGCAAGTCGTCACCACGATCCTGAAGATCGCGCCACTGATCGCGGTGGTGGCGATTGCCGCTGCGGTCGGGGGGAGCGGGACGGTCGCACTCCCGTCACTGCCCGCGCCGGGAACGATGCTCGCCGGGCTCGGCGGTGCGGTCGCGCTGACCCTGTTTCCGCTGCTCGGGTTCGAGTCGGCGAGTGTCACCGCCGAGCGCATCCGCGATCCGGCGCGCAATGTGCCGCGCGCGACGATGACCGGCACGATCGCGGTCGGCTTGTTCTATATCCTCGTCTGTTCGAGCATCGTCCTGCTGCTGCCCGCCGCCGATGTCGCCGCATCGACCGCGCCGTTCCAGCTCTTCGTCGAACGGTTCGTGGGCATGGGGGGCGGATTGCTGGTTGCCGCCTTCGCTGCGATTGCGGCGCTCGGCGCACTCAACGGCTGGGTGCTGATCCAGGGCGAAGTCCCGCTCGGCATGGCGCGCGCGGGGCTGCTGCCGCGCTGGTTCGCGCGTGTCTCGGCGCGCGATGTGCCGGTGCGCGTGCTGATCCTCTCCTCCATCTGCGCCAGCCTGTTGGTGCTGTCGAACGCCAGCGCATCGCTCGCCGGCGCCTTTGCCTTCGTCGCGCTGCTGACGACCTGTTCGAGCCTGTGGTTCTATCTCGCCGCCTGCGTCTCCGCGCTGGTCCGACGGATCGCACCGGTCACCGCTACGCTCGGCATCGCCTTCTCGCTCTTCGCCTTTTGGGGCGCTGGTGGTGCGGCGAGCGGGCTCAGCCTGGTGCTGATGCTCGCCGCAATCCCGCTCTACCTGCTGCGCCCGCAGACGTAGGATGCCGAGCACCGCACGTCCAATCTGACCCAGCCCTAACCCCGTTCGGGCTGAGCTTGTCGAAGCCCAGCGTGCCACAAGTAGCGCCGAGCCTGTGCCACGCAGCCCTTCGACAAGCTCAGGGCGAACGGGGTGGGGTCTGCTATATCAAGCGCAGACCGTTTTAGCCGAACAAGCGGCCTAACACGCTCCGATCCCGCAAAATCTCATGCGCGGCGTTATGCCCCGGCGCGCCAGTCACGCCGCCGCCCGGATGCGTGCCCGATCCGCACATATAGAGTCCCGCGATCGGCCCGCGATAATCGCCATGCCCGAGCATCGGCCGCGCCGCCCAGAGCTGGTCGAGCCCCATCGTCCCGTGGAAAATATCGCCGCCGATCAGCCCGAATTTGCGTTCGAGATCGAGCGGCGAATGGATTTGCCGCGCGATCACCGAAGCTTTGAAATTGGGGGCATGGTCGGTGACGGTATCGATGATCAGATCGGCGACCTCTTCACGGTGCGTGTCCCAATCGACCTTGGGGTCGAATTGCTGGCAGAACAGGCTGGCGATGTGCATCCCCGGCGGGGCGAGGCTGTCATCGACGGTGGTCGGCAGCTTCATCTCGACGATCGGCTTTTTCGACCAGCCATACTGCTGCGCGTCGATGAACGCCTGGTCCATATAATCCATGCCCGGTGCGATGATGATGCCCGCGGTGTGATGCTCGGCCTTTTCCTTGCCCGGAAACACCGTGAAATCAGGCAATTCGGACAAGGCGACGTTCATGCGGAAGGTGCCGCTGCCGGTCTTGAAGCTATCGATGCGCCGTTTGAAATCGGCGGGCATGTCGGCGGCATCGACCATCTGGCGATACAGCAAGGCAGGGCCGACATTGGCCGCGACGATCTTCGCGGCGATCTCCTCGCCCGATTCGAGCCGCACGCCCGCGACCTTGCCGCCCTCGGTCAGCAGCTTGGCGACGGGGGCCTCAAGGCTGATCTCGACGCCTGCCTCCAGGCACGCGTGCGCCATCGCCTGCGTGATTGCGCCCATCCCGCCGACCGAATGGCCCCACGCGCCGAACTTGCCGTTCACTTCGCCGAAGACGTGGTGGAGCAGGACATAAGCGCTGCCCGGCGTCGATACGCCCGCATAATTGCCGACCACGGCATCGAAGGCGAAGGCTGATTTGACGTGATCGTCCTCGAACCAGCCATCGAGGAAATCGCGTGCGGATTTGGTGAAGACGTCGAGCAGATCGCGCTGCGCCTCGATCTCCATTTTCGCGATCGGCCAGCCTTGCGTCGCGCCCGAGAGAAGCGCGCGGAGGCCGCCGCCGACATTGGGCGGGGTCTTGAGTGCCAGATCGCGCAGCACTTGCGCGACCTTTTCCAGCGCGGCGTCGTACGCGGGATAGGTGTCGGCATCCTTCTGGCTGAAGCGCGCGAACTGCTGTTGCGTGCGCGCAGTGCCGCCGCCAAGCGTCAGATAGGTGTCGGGGAAGGGGAAGAAATTACTGATCGTGCGTTCGATGATGCGAAAGCCGCGATCGTGCAGCTTCATGTCGGCGATCACCTTGGGCCGCAGCAGGCTGACGGTGTAGCTGGCGGTCGAATTGCGGAAGCCGGGGTGGAACTCCTCGGTCACCGCCGCGCCGCCGACGACATGACGGCGTTCGAGCACACGCACCTTCAGCCCGGCGCGGGCGAGGTAGAAGGCGCAGACCAGGCCGTTATGGCCGCCGCCGATGATGAGCGCGTCGTAGCGTTTGGTCATTCAAAGCGTCCGTTCGTTTCGAGCGAAGTCGAGAAACCGCGAAATGCGCGCCCGTGGCCGTGTCTCGACTTCGCTCGACACGAACGGAGGATCTTTCTCATGTCGCCCCCCTCCGACTCCACCCCGCCGCCGGCGCGCGGTGGAGTCGCGCTTCGGGGATGCGCTCGCGGATTTTGCGCGCGAAGCTGCGCAGGCATACCTCGCTCGCGCCGATCGGCCCGGCGGTGTAGCTCTGCGACGCCATGCCGCGCTGGACGCGCTCGATCAGCCACGTGTCCTCGGCATTGACGACACGGTTGATCCGCCAATTGGCGTAGCGCACCAGCTTCATCTCCCGCCGGTCATCGGGGAGCGCAAACGCCATTTCGCGCAGCACGCACGTCGTCGGCGTCAGCGGCAGCCACTGCATGAAATCGATCTGATCGGCGTAGAGATCGAACGCCATGTTGGGCCACAGCTTGAAATAGAGCCACAGCCGCTGATTGTCCTCGGGCAGATGCGGCACGTGCGGCAGATGCGTCTGGTAGAAGCGCTCCCAGACATTGTCCGATGGGCGATCGACGATCCGCCCCGACATCTTGTCGACCCACGGCTGCGCCTCGATCGCATAGCTCTTGCCGAACAGCCGGGTGAGCCCGTCATGCGCCACCGGAATATGCAAATTGTCGGAATAATTATCGCCGACATTCTTCCAGTTCACTGCCCGTTCGCGCAGCCGCACCAGGCTGATCGTGCGCATCTCCTCGAAACGGTACGGCGCGATCTCGGCGTCGTACGGCGCCATCATCTCGGCGACCGACGGCCCGTCCCCCTCCAGCCGCACGAACACGAACCCGCGCCACAGTTCGAGGTCAACCGGGACCAGCCCATTCTTTTCGAGCTCCAGCGCCGGATAATCGCGCCGCATCGGTACGCCCGACAGCCGCCCGTCGGTCTCATAGGTCCAGGCGTGATAGGGGCAGACGAGCTTCTTCGCGCAGCCCTGCGGCCCCTCGACCAGCCGCATCGCACGGTGGCGGCAGACATTGGCGAAGGCGCGCAACACCCCGTCATCGCCGCGCACCACCACGACGCTCTCGCCAATATAGTCGAGCGTGTGGTAGTCCCCCGGATTGGCGACATCGTTCTGGTGGCACACGATCTGCCACGACGGTCGGATCACGCGCTCGGTCTCGACCGCGAAATATTCGGGGTCGGTGTAGAGCCAGCCGGGCAGGCTCCAGTCGGCGTCGGGATCGTCCGCCACGCGCGCTTACTTCGACAGGTCGGTGAACAGCAGCCGATAATAGCGGATGCCCGGCGCGATGTTGCTGATCGGGCTACGCTCGTTCAATCCGTGGCTGAAATCCTCCGATTCCTTGCTGAAGGTCGGGCTCGCGCCGTAGCTCGGCACGTGGTGATAGCGGAACCACATGCTGTCGCTCGCACCCGAGGATTGCGCCGGGAACACCGGCACGCCGGGATAGACCGTTCCCATCGCCCGGTTCACGGCTGCCACGAAATCGGGGCGCAGCGGCGACGCATCGTTCGCAACCGATCCCTCGGTGACGTCGCTGAACGCAACACCCGGATCGCCCACCGCCTGCGCCAGTTCGGCCATGATGTCGGCGGGCTTGTGGCCGGGGAAGATGCGGCAATTGATGTTGGCGGTGGCGCGCTGCGGCAGCGCGTTTTCGGCATGGCCGCCGCTGACCAGCGTGGGCACGCAAGTTGTGCCGATCCGCCCTACGGTGCCGGGATTGGCGACGAGCGTTGCGATCGCGGCTTCATCCGACGGGTTGGCGACGAACGCCTTCATCGCCGCGCCGATCGCGGGCTCTTCATAGGGTGCCGCCTTGGTCAGCGCCTCGCGCGTCAGCGGGCTGACCTCGGGCTTGAAGCGATAGGCACCGATCTTTTCGAGCGCCTTGGACAATTGTACGATCGCATTGGCCGGGCGCGGCGCGGAGGAATGGCCGCCGGGGTTGGTGACGGTCAGGCGGAAATCGGCATAGGTCTTCTCCGCCCCCTGCCACGTCCAATATTTGGGCTTGCCCGTCGCCTCGTCGAGCACGCCGCCGCCGCCATCGACGTTGAGCACAAGCTCCGCATTCTTGAGCCGCTCGGCGATCAGCGCCGAGGTCTTCATCGCGGTTTCCTCGTCGCCCGAAAATTCGATGATGATCGTGCGCTTGGGCTTGTAGCCGGTGCGGCGCAGATCGACGAGCGCGGCAATCGCGGTCGTCCCGTCGAGCTTCATGTCGCTCGCGCCGCGGCCGAACAGATAGCCGTTTTCAACGACGGGCGTGAACGGGTCGCGCTGCCAATCGGCGGGTTTGGCCTCGACCACGTCCATATGGCCGGAAATCACGAGCGGCTTCAGTTTCGGATCGCTGCCGCGCCAGGTGCCGATCAGATAGGCGGTATCATCGACCGGGACGATCTCGACATCGGCGTCGGCATAGCCGCCCGCGACCAAAGCGGATTTGTAGAGGGCTGCGACCTGCGGCGTCTGGTTGCCCGGGCCCCGGACCGAACGCAGCGCGATCGCCTTCTTGGCGAGATCGAGCGCCTGGTCCGCCGCTGCATTGGGAGCTGCGACAGGCTGCGCGAGCGCCGGTGCGGCAAGTCCGCAGCTCAGCATGATAACGCTCCACAGGCCTCGCATCGCACTCTCCATTTGGTATCGGTCGCCCATGCGTAACCGTTGGCCACGCTCGCGGCAATCGGTCAGCCGATCCCGCCGCGGCTTGATCGAACCCGGCATCGTCGTCATGCTCGCCCGCGATGATACAGAGCGCTGACCGCCCGTCGCGCAAGCGAACGATCCTGGG
The DNA here is from genome assembly GCA_027489365.1 of Sphingomonadales bacterium. GTDB lineage: Bacteria > Pseudomonadota > Alphaproteobacteria > Sphingomonadales > Sphingomonadaceae > Sphingomonas. The sequence continues at coordinate 34,467 of JAIXZV010000320.1, read as the reverse complement.
GATCGCGCTGCTGTTCGCGGTCGTCATCGTGCCGTTCCTGTGGCTGGGCACGCGGTTCGATGCCTATACTATCGCCGCGATGCGCAACCGGGATATCGCCGGGTTCGCGATCCTGGCCTTCGTGCTGCTCGCCGCCGACATCATCCTGCCGATCCCGTCGAGCGTGGTCGCGACCGCAGCCGGGTCGGTGCTCGGTCCGTGGCTCGGCACGATCGTTTCAGCGACAGGGCTAAGCTTCGGCGCAGTCGCGATGTTCGCCGTGATGCGCACCGCCGGGGCACCGCTGGCGCGGCGGCTGATCGGGGAGCGCGATTATGATCGCTACGTCGGTCTGGCGGCTGCCCACGGGCCGTGGATCGTCGCGCTGCTGCGACCGGTCCCGGTACTGAGCGAGGCATCGGTGATCGCGCTCGGCGCGGTGCGCGCGCCGTGGCTGGCCTCGTTCGTGTCGATCCTGCTGTCCAGCACCGTGACCGCGGCGGTCTATGCCACGCTCGGCGCGATGGCGCAGCGGCAGTCGAGCGAGCTGCTGCTGATCGCCGCCGCGCTCCTGCCCCCGGCGCTGGCGTGGCTCATCGCCCACCGCCTGCTCCGCGCGAAGCCCGGCCGAGGCGATCGAGCGCCCTAGCCCAGCCCGCCCCTCAGCCCGACGTCCCCAGCGCAGGATGGTCGATCACCGGCGCCGGAAGCGCATCGTCGCCCGGACGATAGGTCAACAGCCGCCGCCCGAGCCGCGGCCCGACCCAGCGCTCGATCCCCATCGCCAGGCTGAAGCTCGCCGGTACGATCACCAGCGTCAGCACGGTCGACAGCAGCAACCCGCCGATCACGGTGATGCCCATCGGCGCACGCCAGGCCCCGTCGCCGCTCAGCGACAGCGCGGTCGGCACCATCCCGGCGACCATCGCCACCGTCGTCATGACGATCGGCTGCGCGCGCTTGTGTCCGGCATCGAGGATCGCGGCGGTCGGATCGACCCCCTTGGCCATTTCCTCGAGCGCGAAATCGATCAGCAGGATCGAATTCTTGGCGACGATGCCGAGCAGCATCAGCATCCCGATCAGCACCGGCATCGAGATCGGATTGCCCGTCACTAGCAAGGCCAGCAAACCACCGAGCGGCGCGAGCATCAGCGAGCCGAGATTGACGAACGGCGCGAGGAAACGGCGGTAGAGCAGCACCAGCACCGCGAACACGAGCACGATCCCCGACACCACCGCGACGACGAAATTGTTGATCATCTCGGTTTCGAATTTCTGCTGGCCGAGCGTCAGCTTGGAGACGCCGAGCGGCAGATTCTTCATGATCGGCAGCGCGTTGATCTGGTCCATCGCGGTGCTGCTGACCACGCCGGGTGCGCGGTCGGCGCCGACCGTGACCTTGCGCTGCTGCGCGACGCGTTCGATCTTTGTCGCGCCCGCGCCGAAGCTGATATCGGCGACCAGGCTGAGCGGCACCGATCCGCCGCTCGTGGTGCGGATCGGCAGGTTGCGGATCGTCGCGAGCCGCGCGCGCGCGCTCTCATCCAGCGCGACGCGGATCGGGACCTGACGATCCGAGAGCGAGAATTTCGCGCTGTTCTGGTCGATGTCGCCCAGCGTCGCGACGCGGATCGCGCTCGACAGTGCGGCGGTCGTCACCCCCATGCTCGCGGCGAGATCCATGTGCGGCTTGATCACGATCTCGGGCCGCTGCAGATCGCCGACGATGCGCGGCGCGGTGACGCTCGGCAAATGCGACATCTGTTCGGCGAGCGTGATGGCGGTGGTGCGCAGCAATTCGGGGTCCGATCCGGCGAGCGTGATCGACAGATCGCGTCCGCTGCTGCCGCCATTGTTCGACCGGAACGACACGCGCGCATCGGCGATTTGCGCCAGTTGTGGCGCCAGCGCACGTTCGAAATCGTTACTGGTCTGCGCCTTCTTCGCCTTGAAGATCGCGGTCACGCGGCCATTACCGACGCTCGCACGCTGATAGGTGGTCTCCACGTCGGGCTGGCGCTGCAGAAGTGCTGCGACCTGATTGACCACCGCTTGCGTCTGCGCGAGCGTGGTGCCCGGCACCATTTCGATCGTCGCGGTCGAGGCATCGCTGTCCTGGTCGGGCTGGAAGGTCATCGGCAATGCGCCGGCCACCACCACGGTCAGCGCAAGCGCCCCCATCCCGCCGACCACTGCCGACCAGCGGTGCAGCAGCGTCCAGCGCAGCACCACCATATAGACGTTCATGATCGGGCCTTCGCCGTGCGAGCGATGGCCCTCGGCCTTCAGGAAGTACGCGGCGATCATCGGCGTGATGAGACGCGCGACGGCCAGACTCATCAACACCGCGACCACGACGGTCAGGCCGAAATTCTTGAAGAATTGCCCCGACAGGCCCGGCATCAGCCCGACCGGCAGGAACACCGCGACGATCGCCATCGTGGTGGCCAGTACCGCAAGGCCGATCTCGTCGGCGGCATCAATCGCGGCCTGATAGGCGGATTTGCCCATCCGCATGTGTCGCACGATATTCTCGATCTCGACGATCGCATCATCGACCAGCACGCCCGCGACCAGGCTCAGTGCGAGCAGGCTGATCCCGTTGAGCGTGAAGCCCATCAAATCCATGAACCAGAAGGTCGGGATCGCCGAAAGCGGGATGGCGAGCGCGGAGATGACGGTCGAGCGCCAATCACGCAGGAACACGAACACCACGATCACCGCGAGCACGGCACCCTCGATCATCGTGTCGATCGCCGAATGATATTGCAGCTCGGTATATTTGACCTGGTTGAAGATCAGCTGGAAATGCACCTTCGGGTAGCGCTTTTCGAGCGCGGCGAGCTTCTCCTCCGCCGCGTGGAACACGCTGACGTCGGACCCGCCCTTGGCGCGCTGGAAATCGAAGCTCAGCACCGATCGGCCGTTCAGCGCGGAAGCGGAGCGCTGCTCGGCGTACAGATCGCGAATCTGCGCGATGTCGGCGAGCTTGATCGTCCGCCCTGCGCCGAGCGAGATCTGCGTCTGGCCCAGATCATACGCGGTGCGCGCATTGCCGAGCACGCGGACCGCCTGTTCCGACCCGCCAATCTCCGCGCGCCCACCCGCCGCATTGAGATTGACCAGGCGGAGCTGCTGGTTGACCTCACTCGCGGTCAGGCCTTGCGACTGCAGCTTCACCGGATCGAGGATCACGCGGATTTCGCGACTGACCCCGCCGTTGCGATCGACATGCGCCATGCCCGGCACCGACAGCAATTCCTTGGTCACCGTATTGTCGATGTACCAGCTCAATTCCTCGATCGTCATGTCGGTGGCGATTGCGGCGTAGCTTGCGAGATCGTTGCCCGTCGTGTTGGCGCGCTCGATCTGCGGTTCCAGGATGCCGTCGGGCAAGTCGCTGCGGATCTGTTGCACCGCGCCGCGCACATCCTCGACCGCGCGGTCGATCGGGGTGCCGATCGCGAGCTGGATCACGGTGGTCGACTGGCCTTCGGACACCGTGGAATTGATCTCGTCGATCCCGGTCAAGCTGCGCACCGCGGCTTCGACCTTGAGCGTGACCTGATTCTCAAGCTCACTCGGCGCGGCGCCGGGCTGGCTGACCGAGACGATGACGATCGGGAAGTCGATGTCGGGATTGTCGTTCACCTGCATCCGCGAAAAGCTGACGATACCGGCGATGGTGAGCATCGCGAACAGCACAAGCGACGGGATCGGATTGCGAATCGACCAGGCCGAGATGTTGCGGAAGCTCATGACCGCACCGCGGATGCTGCAGGGGTATGGACGGGCTCAGGAGACGCGGCACGCTGGTGCCAGGATGTCCGGGACATTATAACGGGACGCATCGCTCATTCTCGCCAGGCTGTCAGATCGCTCACCGTCATAGTGTATTATATCGATAATACATAGCGCTTTTTTGAAGGTGCAAAGGTTTCGGCCGCGTCCGCGATGCTTTCGTACAAGCGATCGAGATCGGCGTCGGCGATACAATAAGGCGGCATCAGATAGATCGTATTCCCGAGCGGCCGGACGAGCAGATCGTGCGCCTGGAAATGCGCGAGCAGGCGCGGCCCCAGGTGCGAGAGATAGCCGCTGCCCGCCGGGTCGACCAAGTCGATCGCCGTGATCGTGCCGATCTGGCGCGCGTGGCGTACGCTGGGCAGCGCGGCAAGCACGGGCAAACGGTCGCGCTGCCGCGCCGATAGATCCGCAACCCGATCGAGCACCGGCTCCTCGCGCCAGATCGCCAGATTCGCGTTCGCGGCGGCGCACGCGATCGGGTTGGCGGTGTAACTGGAGGAGTGAAAGAACATCCGCGCGCGGTCCTGCGACAGATGCGCTTCGAAGATCGCTTCGCTCGCCATCGTCACGGCGAGCGGCACCGCACCGCCGGTTAGGCCCTTCGACAGACACACGATATCAGGCACGATCCCGGCCTGCTCGCACGCCAGCAGCGTGCCGGTGCGGCCCCAACCGGTCATCACTTCGTCAGCGATGAACAGCACGTCGTGGCGCGCACAGATCGCGCGCATCTCGGCGAGTACCCAGGCGGGGTAGATCAGCATCCCGCCCGCCCCCAGGATCAACGGCTCGACGATCAGCGCCGCCGGGGCCGCACGGCACGCTTGCTCGAGCGCGTCGAGCGTCGCCTGCTCCCCGCCCGCCACCGGAAACGGCACGGTGCCGACGTCGAACAGCAGCGGCGCATAGCTGGCGTTGAACGCGCCGCGCGCACCGACCGACATCGCGCCGATCGTGTCGCCATGATAGCTATGCTCCATCACCAGGATGCGGTGCCGCGGGCTGCCGCGATTGGCCCAGAAGCCGAGCGCCATCTTCAGCGCGACCTCGACGCTGGTCGAGCCCGAATCCGAGAAGAAGACGCGGGTGAGCGCTGGCGGCATGATCGCGGTCAACCCGCGCGCGAGCGTCTCGGCGGGTTCGTGCGTCCAGCCGGCAAAGATGATCTGGTCGAGCTTGGTCGTCTGCGCGGCAATCGCCGCCATGATGCGCGGATGGCAATGCCCGTGCGTCGTCACCCACCACGAGCTGATGCCGTCGACGATCCGCCGCCCGTCATCGGTGTAGAGCACCGCCCCTTCGGCATGGGTGACGCGCGGGATCGGTTCGCCCAGACCATGCTGCGTGAAGGGATGCCAGATCGGCGAGGGCGTCATCGAAAATCGTCCAGATCGAACGCCGTCGCAAAGGCGGCCGCCAAGGTTGCCGCATTCAGCGGATCGATCAGCGGCAGGCGGCCGAGCCGCTTGACGCCGCCGATCTGTGCGATCGTCGCTTCGCTGTCGTCCTGTGCGTCGCCAACAAAAGCGATGCCGAGGATCGGCACGCCACGACCGCGCAGCGCCTCGATCGACAGCAGGCTGTGGTTGATCGTGCCGAGCGCGGTGCGCGCGACCAGCACCACGGGGGCGGCCCAGCGCGCGAACAGATCGGCGAACAGCAGATCGCGCGTCACCGGGACCAGCGCCCCGCCCGCCCCCTCCACCACCAGCGACCCGGCGAGCTGCGGCAACACCAGCCGGTCGGGGTCGATCGTCACGCCGTCAATCTCCGCCGCGCGGTGCGGGGAGCAGGGCGTGGTCAGGCGATAGGCTTCGGGAAGGATGCGCTCGGGCGGCAGCCCCGACAGCAAGGCAACGCTGGCGGCGTCGCTCGACGGGTCCAGCCCCGCCTGCACCGGCTTCCAATAACGCGCGCCAAGCGCTCCGGCCAACCCGGCCGCGAAGACGGTCTTGCCGACATCGGTATCGGTACCGGTCACAACGATCGCATTTCCACGCATCACTTCAGTTCCTTGATGGCATCGGCCAGCGCCATGACCTCCGCTTCGGTGACATTCAAGGTCAGCGAAATACGCAACCGCGCAGTGCCCGCGGGCACGGTCGGCGGGCGGATACCGCGCACGTCGAAGCCAGCCGCCTGGAGCGCGCTCGCCAGCCGCATCGCTGCGGCATCCGCACCGACGATCAGCGGCAGGATCTGCGATCCCGTCGCCGTCACCCCGCACGGCGCGAGCGTGCGTTCGGCAAAGGCGATCCGTTCGGCGAGCCGCGCGCGCCGCTCGGATTCGTCGGCCACTATCCGTAAACTCTCGCGCACGGCGGCGGCGATCAGCGGCGATGGCGCGGTCGAGAAGATGAAGCCGCGTGCGCGATTGACGAGAAAATCCCGCATCGTGCGCGGGCCGCACAGCAATGCCCCCTCGCACCCCAAAGCCTTGCCGCAGGTGCGCAGCGTGATGACATTCTCCTGGCCCTCAAGCCCGGCGGCAAGACCGCGTCCCCGATCCCCAAACACGCCGGTCGCGTGCGCCTCATCGATCAGCAGCATCGCCTCATGCCGCAGCGCCACCGTCATCAGATCGCCGAGCGGGGCGCGGTCGCCGTCCATGCTGTACAGGCTCTCGACCGCAATCCACGGCCGCCCCGTGCCGCCTTCCCGTCGCCACGCCGCGATCGTCTCCTCGATCGCGCCGGGATCGTTGTGTTTGGCCGCAATCGTCGCCGCGCGCCCGAGCTTCATGCCTTCATGCGCGCTGGCGTGAATCAGCGCATCGTAGACGACCAGGTCGCCGCGCTGCGGCAGCGTCGCGAACAGCGCGCTGTTGGCGGCATAGCCGCTGGAGAAGAACAGCGCCGTCTCGCTGCCGAAAAAGGCCGCCGCTTCCGCCTCGAGCGCCTCATGCTCCGGATCATTCCCCCGCAGCAGTCGCGACCCGCCCGAACCGACGGGGACGCCGCGGGCCAGCGCCGCCGCCACCGCAGCCCGCAGACGGGGCGCGCCCGCCAGCGCGAGATAGTCGTTCGAGGCGAAATCCACACCGCCGCGCGGTTGCAACCTGCGCAAACGATCAGCCCCGTTGAGCGTCGTCAGATCATCGGCCTGGGCCTGCAGCAGCATCATGGCGGCCCCTATAGCGGAGCCGCAAGGCAACGCACCCCCTGAGGATTCATCCCTGACGACGAGGATTTTGGCCTTCGGCGTCCAGCAAGCGCCTGCCGCCGTCTTGGAACGGCGATTCAAACGTCCGCGACGCCTTGGTCGCCCGGAATCGGCGCAACACGCCGAAGGTGATCAGCGACCCGGCAATCATCGCGCCATCGATCGCAAGGACCGACGGTTCGCTTGGGTGCAAGAGGGCCGCGTGCGCCAAACCGGTGGCGATCAAACAACCAAGGACCACCGTGCGCATTCGGACCGGATCGATCCAGCCGGGCCTCACCACCGCCAGCAGCACGAGCGCAACCAGCATCCCCCAGAAGCCGGCGACCAGCGGCGCATCGGGGCCGACACCGCCGCGCATCCACGCCGTCAGGATCAGCGCCAGCGGCGTACCCCAGATCGCCGCCGTCCAGCACGCGTCCAGCCGGTCGCTGCCCAATCCGCGCCGACGCCGCTTGCACAGCCACAAGGTAGTGCCGGTCGATGTCACGACGCATAACGCCAGCCCGAGCAGCATGTAGGCGATCTCGACCGGCAGACCGCCATAATTACCGAAGTGGAGGTTGTAGGCCGATGCGGCGACCTGCTGCCCGACCGCCCCATCGGACAGGCCAACCGGCCCGCGCCACTGGCCGCGCGCGTCGAAGCGATAGCTCTCGCCATAGATCAAGCGGCGCGGATGCTCGGCGATGATCTGGATGTGCTGGCCGCGCGTCCCCGGATCATGGACGATGACATAGGTCGGCTTGGCCTGAGCCACGCGGTTGCCGAGCAGACGCAGCGCGGCTGCGACATCGGGCAGTGGCGCGGCCTTGGCGTCGGGTGCGGGTTCGTGCCCGAAAATCGGCGCATAGACCTTCTCAAGATCGCCGCCCGTATAGGCGCGGGCCAGCACGGTGAAGCCCACGCTGCCCAGCCCGATGAACGCGCCGGTCAGCGTGACGGCGAGTGCGAAGGGCAGCGTCCAGACGCCCAGCCGATTGTGCCAGTCGGCCCGCGCGATCTGCGGGTCGTGCCGCGTCCGCAAGCGAAAGGCGTCGCGCACGATGCGGGGATGCGCGAGCACGCCCGTCACCAGCAACGCCGCCAGCGCGACGCCGAGCGCACCGACCAGCATCATGCCCCAGATTTGCGGCAAGTGCAGATATTCGTGCAGCCCAATGACCATCTCGGTCCAGCTATGCGCCTCGCGTCCGGCGATGCGCCCAACGCCATCGACATACCAGCCGCCATGATCGGTGGTAACCACCGCGCGCGGCAAGTCGGCATTGGGCATCCGGATATAGAGATGCGTGGTCGGCGGCTTGCCCTTGGCCGTGTCCTGCGCGAGCGCGGCCTGCATCGCCGCTTGCGCCGCCACCGGCGAGAGCGTCGCCATCTCGGCGATGTCGGGCTGTTCCCAGCGCTGCCAGCGGTCGTGGATCACGACCAGCGTGCCGGTCAGCGCAAGAATGTAGAGCAGCGCGCTCGCCAGCAAACCGATCGCTGCATGACCGGCCAGCGCGCGCTGCACCAGCGTCTGCCGCTCCGTGCCAAGCGTCGTCATGCGATCCCCCATAGCAGCGTGCCGAGCACTGCGGCACTCGCGGGCGGGGCGATCATTCGTGCGGCGTTCGCACGCGTCATTTGCCAGGCCATCAGGCACGCCCAGAGCAGCGGTTGCAGGAACAAGGTCAGCGCCACCGCATCCGCCTCAACCGCACCAGCGCGGCGCGCGAGCGCCTGGATGCCGAACGCCAGCCACTGCGCGGCGACAAAGCCGACCGGCACCACCAGCACGAACACCGCCAGTCGGCGGGCGAACGCGCCGCGACCGCGCGGCAGGGTTATCGATGCGGGGACGCGCGCCGGTTTGCGGGTCTTGATCGGCGCGACCCACCCGGCGTGAAGGACGATCGCCAGTGCCGCGACAAGGCCCACAACCGTGCCGATCGCCAGGCCCCACGCGCCGTCGCGCACCGTGAGCACGATCAAAGCGGTGACGGTCACCACCCAGCCGACCGCCGCAGCACCGCGTCGGCCGGCCCAGCCAAGCCGCACCAGCAGCATGGCTGCAGCGATCGCGAAGCTTGCGCCTGCGGTGATGCCGAACCCGCTCACGTAGCTCAGTACCGCACGCTGATCGTGCCCAGCACGGTGCGTGGCGCACCGTAATAGCTTTGGTCGTAGGTCAGACCGGTCAAATACTTGCTGTTGGTGACATTGCGCAGGTTTGCACTCAGCGACACGCGGTCGGTCAGGCGATAGCTCGCCAGCAGATCGAGCAGTGCGTAGTCGCCTTGCGTGATCCGCGCGCGGACACCGGTCGCGGTCGTCGCATCGTAATAGATGTGGCTTTGATACTGCAACGATGCGCCCAGCTTGAGCTTATCGAACGACGGTGGCGAGTAAGCGACATTCAACCGACCGGTGTTGCGCGGTACGAAGGTCCGCACCGGCGCGCCGTTGTTGCCCTCGACGCGCATCAGTGTGTAGCCGCCCGTGACTTGCAAGCCCGGTGCAAGCTGACCGCCGAGTTCGACTTCGATGCCCTGCGATTTGGCATCGACGCCCTCGTAAAAGCTGACGCCATTGGCGAAGCCCGCATAGGTCGCGGTGTTGTTCTGCCGCGTCTGGAACAGCGCCGCCGTCGCATTCAGCCGCCCGCCGAGCCATTGGCCCTTGATCCCGACCTCGAGATTGTCGCCCTTGATCGGTGAGAGCACGCGGTTGCCGATATCGACCTCGGTCTGCGGGTTGAAGATCGTCGCAAAGCTCGCATAGGCGCTTAGCGCCGCCGACAGGTCGAACGTCGCCCCCGCAAACGGCAGGAATCGGGTGTTGTCGAAATTGACCGGCACGCCATACGACGTGCCTTCGCTGGTCGCGTGGGTCAGATTGCCGCCGACCATCAGTTTCAGCCGATCGGCCAGGTTGAAGCGGACCAGGCCGTACGCCGTTTCGCGCCGCGTGTGCCGATCGAGGCTGAGCGTGTAGTTGCTCGGGAAGTTGGGCCGCACTGCGTTCCCGGCCAGAATCGTATCGAGCAGGATCGGTTCGTTGATCACCCCATAGCTGGAATATTGCTTATAGCCCTGCGCGCTGCGGTTGACGCCGATCATCACGTCATGCGCGCGCCCGAACAGCGTTACCGGGCCGGTGGCATAGGCTTCCATCGTCAGGTTGCGCGTCGGTGCCCGGAACGCACCGGGATAGGTGAACAGCCCCGCGCCGGTTACCCGATCGGGATTGCCGAAGACGTAGAACAGCTGATTATCCTCGTCGGTCGCGCGCCGGATCGCGCTCAAGCGCACCACCCAGCCATTGCCGAACTTATGCGTCAGATCGCCGAAAATCTGCCGGTCGACCACACCCCAACTCGACCAGTCCGGCGCGGTGCTCGCCGAGCGATCGAACGCGATGCGGGTGCCATCGCTGTAAAGCAGCGGCACCGCGCCCCACAGCGCGCCGTTGCTCTTATGGTTCTGATAGCCATAACCGCCGCTCAGCACGGTGTCGGGCCCGAGATCGGCCTCGACGATGCCATAGCCGGTCCAGCGCTTGAGATGGTTGCGCGCGAGATAGCTGTCGGTATCGAAATAGACGCCAACGGCGCGCGCGCGGATGCTGCCGTCCTTGGTCAACGGCACGCTGACATCGCCTTCGAGCCGCAGATTGTCATACGATCCGTATTGCGCGCTGGCGCTGGCCTTGAAGGTCCGGGTCGGGCGCTTGCGGATGAAATTGATGACCGCGGACGGGTTGCCGGTGGACGACAACAGGCCCGGCGCGCCGCGCACCACTTCGATATGGTCGTAGATCGCGGTGTCGATCGATCCGGTCTGGATACCGAAGGCGAACGGCACCCCGATGCCGTCGATCTGGAAGGTCTGAATGTCGAAGCCGCGCGCCGAATAATAGACGCGGTCGGTGTCGGTGAATTGGATGTTGATGCCGGGCACCGTGTTCAGCAGCGCATTGGCATCGTTGAGCTGGAAATCCTCGATTTGCGCGCGCGTGACGACGCTGACCGACTGCGGCGTTTCGCGCAAGCTCAGGCGCAGGCGGGTCGCAGTGGTCTGGCCGTCGATCGTGTAGCTCTTGTTGCCAGCGGTCTGCACCCCGGTGACGATGATATCGTCATTCTGCGCGGTGTCTGTCGTCTGTTGCTCGGCAACCGGTTGAAGGACGACCGGCGTCGCCGGGGCCGCCACGGTCGAAGCCAGGAGCGCCAGAATTGCTGTCATTATCGTCTTCCCCTGAAGCGTCGCTGTTCGATTACCTGCGAATCATTCGCAAGTTCACGGGCTGCGCTAATGCGAATTATTCGCAACGTCTAGGAGAAATGTGAGCCGCAGTGTCAAAGATTCAGGCGTATACAGCTTGTTGCCATTCCCCGTCCGCGGATACCCTGCCGCAAACGCCCACCGGCAGCGTCCACCAGCGGTTCAAGCGACGGTGGGTGTCCAGGTCAGCAGCCCATCGTCACTGCGGCGCGTGGCCACTCCCGATGTTCCGACCGGTTCCACCCGCCCGTCGCTGAGGAATTGGATCGTGGCCGTGTCCTCGGCGGGGACCGCTGCCAGAAACCGTTCGCCCGCGCGGTTGCGCGCCACGACCACGCCGGCGCTCGCCGCGCCGGTCCGCGCATACAATACGGTATAGCTTTCGATCGTTCCGGCACCCGCATAACGCTCGTTCACCGCTGGCGCTGGCCCGCGTGCCGCGTCGGCGCGCTTTTGCTGATCGAAATCGTGCGGGAACCGCGCTGCCGAGAGCGGTGCGCGCGACACGACGATGCTGTGGTTATGCGTCGCAAAGCCGCCATTGCCGAACAACAGGCCGTTGTGGCCGTCACCGGCGCGCAGCCGCACGACCATCGCCGCGACGGCATGGCTCATGTAATTGCCGATCGGCCCACCGCCAAAGGTCAGCCCGCCGACCACGCTGACCGGTCGATCTTCCGGCCAGCCGATGATCCGACGCGCCATTTTCGGGACGCACGGAAAGCAGGAATAGAGCTCGACCAAGTCGATGTCGCCGATGCCAAGCCCGTTCGCGGTGAGCGCGCCCTCAAGCGAGGTCCGCATTCCCGCCGATGCCACGTACGTCTCGCGCCCCAGCACATCATCGGATTCATGCGCCGCGGCACCGTGGCCGACATAAATCAACCGGTCCTCGGGTACCTCGCGCGCGCGCGCCTCGGCGAGGCTGGTGACGATGAACCCCGCACCCTGGTTGACCGAACTGTTGGCGACCATCAGTTTGGTATAGGGAAAGGCGATCGGTCGGTTGTCGGCGGACGGCTGGATGATCTCTTCGGCGGCGCGCTCGGTCCGCAGCCAGGCTTGCGGATTGTCCGCGGCGACGCGCGACATCGCCGCCCACATCGCCCCGGTTTCCGCCTGCGCCCCGGCCAGGCTCTGGCCCCATGCTGCGCGCGTTGCATTCTCGTACAGCGGATAGACGTCCACTGGTGCAGTGAGGCCGTAGCGCTGCCGATAGTCGGGTGCGCGCCCGCGATGCCGCACGCGCATCGCATTGTGGTCGCCCTCGGTACCGCCTGCGGCTACCGCCGCGCGACGCGCCGCGGTGCGCAGTGCCTCGGCCCCGACCACCGCCGCGACCGTCGCTTCGCCGCTGCCGATCCGATTGGCCGCTTCGTTGAGCAATCGGATCGGGCTGTCGCCCATCGGCATGGCGGTCTGGAAACGATGCGCCGGCGCGATTCCGAGCTGCGCGGCAAGGGCATCGACGACCGGATTGAGCGCGCGAAACGAAATCTGGTCGACCACCGCGAGCGAATCGAGCGAAGTCAGCCACCCGCCGCCCCCATCCGTATCGGCGCTGCGCAGCGCCTCCGCCATCAACGCGATCGGATCGAGCGCCGCGAACGGATCGGGCGTGCGGTCGTTGATCTGACCGACGCCCACAATCACCGGGGTCCGTGCCGGATCTATCGAATCACGCGCCAAGCTGAATCACCCCCGCCGACGCCAGCGCCGCGATCTCATCGGCGCTGAAACCAGCTTCGGCCAGGATTTCCGCGCTATGTTCGCCCGCTTGCGGTGCGCGCAGCATAGGATCACGCGGCGTGCCGCTCAACCGAATCGGTGCGCCGACGACGGGGGCCGGTGCCGGGATACCGGGATAGGCCATCGGCTCGACCAGGCCCGCCGCCGCTATTTGCGGATGGGCCAGAACCTGCGATGGCGCGAGCACTGGCCCCGCCGGAATCCGCGCCTCGCCGAGCGCCGCCATCGCGGCTTCCGTGGTCCGCGCTGCGCACCACTGCGCCATGCGCGCGCTGAGCGCCTCGCCATTGTCGCCGCGCGCCATGTCGTTGGCATAGCGCGGGTCGCCGACCAACTCGGGCGCGCCGACCAACGTGGCCCAACGTGCGAAGATCGCGTCGCTGACCACTTGCGTGACGATCCATCCGTCCTGTGTGCGAAACACATCGGTCGGTCCCGATCCGTAACTCCGATTGCCGATCGGCTGCCGCTCGACGCCGTTCAGCGCATGATCGATGCCGAGCGCGTTGGTGAGCGTGACCGCGGTGCCCAGAAGCGAGCCCGACACTTGCTGACCCTTCCCCGTCGTGTCGCGTTCGCGCAGCGCGACCATCGCTCCAAACGCGCAGTGCAAAGCGGTGCCGAAATCGACGTAATTGACTTGTGCGCGATACGGTTGGTCCACCGTGCCGGTTAGATATACGGCACCCGACATCGCCTGCCCGACCGCGTCGAACCCGACCCAGCCCGCCATCGGGCCATCCTCGCCGAACGCCGACGCCGTGACCAGGATGATGTCGGGTCTGATCGCGCTGAGCGACGCCAGGTCCAGCCCGGCTTTGGCCAAGGCATCAGCGGGCATGTTGGCGACGACGATGTCGGTCTGAGCGACCAGGCGTCGCATCACCGCGCGCCCCGCTTCGCGTCCAAGCGCCAGCGCGAGCGACCGCTTATTACGGTTCATCTGCAAAAACGATCCACCTGCGCCGTCTTCGGCGACAGGGACCGTGAAGCGATCCTCATTCCCGCCGATCCGTTCGATCCGAATGACGTCGGCACCGTAATCCGCGAGCAACGCGGCACAATATGGGCCCGCGATGTAGCGCCCGAAATCGAGCACGCGGATCCCGTTCAATGGTAACATGGCTTTCTTCGCCCCTCTCCGGTGACACGTCATCTGCGGTCCGGCATAGCAACGCAAGGGGCCGGTGACGGGTGACAACGCCGCACCAACCCTCTATCTGACGCAGCGATGGCCCCTTGGCGCGCCTTTTTCCTGAAGCATTACCGGCTGGCACTCCTGCTGGTCGCGGTGGCGCTGGCGATGAAAGCGGTCGTCCCGACGGGCTTCATGGTGACGCCGTCGAACGGCACGGTCATGGTGTCGATCTGCTCCGGGCAAGGCCAGCAGATGGTCGCGATGGAGCTGGGCGCGGGCGTGGTCGATCATGGCGACCATCAGGACAATAAGAAAGCCGATCATCCTTGCGCTTTCTCCAGCCTCAACATGGCGGGTGCGACCGGCACAGACATCGCACTGCTCGCGCTTGCCATCGCCTACATGCTTTCGCTGGGTTTCCTGCCCCTCGCGCCACGCCAACAGCGCGCACCCGCGCGTCTCCGGCCCCCCTTGCGGGCACCACCGTTCCTCGTCTGATCTGATCCGCTTGATCTGCTGACCCGCCCGCTGCCGATTGCGGCAGCGGTGCGCCGCGACGAGAGACCTTTCCAATGGCTTACCATCTCACCGCGCGACCCGACCGGTCGCGCGAGGGCGCGTTCGATCTGCACATGCAGGCGAACCGCTCGCCTATCCCGCTCCCCGCGATCCATGCGACGATCGCGGCGGGCGTTGCTCTGATTCTGTTGTCGCTCCGTTTCGTGGCGCTCGGCGCCTGGCCGGTGGCGATCTTTTCGCTGTTCGACATCGCGCTGCTCGCCGGTGCGCTCGCCATCTTCCGACGGCGGCCACCACCGACCGAGCACGTGTCGTTGCGCGACGGCGAACTCGTCTGGCGGGGCAGCAACGGCCGCACCCTGACCATGCAAGCCTTCTGGGCGCGGCTGGAGACGGTCGAGCGCTCACCGATCGACGTGACCTTATGGCTGCGCTTCCGCCGCGAGCGGCATCAAGTCGGGCAATGCCTTGCCCAATACGAACGGCGAGCGGTGGCGGAGGTGATCGACCGGGCGCTGCGCGATGCGCGGGGCTGGGCATGATCGCCGCATCCCCACCGCCGCCCCGCCATATCGCAACGCTGCGCCGGATCCGGCGATCGGCCTGGCTCGCGCTTCTGCTCTCGCTGCCGCTCCACGTCACCGCCGCGCCGGTGCCGGCCGCAATTCCCTTTTCATCCCACCCATTGGAGTATCACCCATGATCCTGCCCAGAAACGCACTGGCGCTCGCTTGCGCGATCATTGCCGCGCCGCTTGCCGCACACGGCTTCGCCGTCCGCGACCTCAAGCTCGGCCACCCTTGGTCGCGCGAAACCGGCCCCGGCCAGACCGTCGGTGGCGGATTTCTGACGGTCACCAACAGCGGCAAGCAGGACGACATTCTGTTGTCCGCGACCGCGCCGGTCGCGCGCCAGGTCCAAATCCACACCGTCTCGATCGAGGGGGGCATAATGCGGATGCGCGAGGTGAAGGGCGGTCTGCCGATCCCGGCGGGGACCACCGTCGCGCTCAAACCGGGCGGCTATCACCTCATGCTGATCGGCCTGAAAGCGCCGCTCAAGCAGGGAACGCTGATCCCCGCCGAACTGCGCTTCAAGCGCGCGGGGAAGGTCCGCATCCAGTTCAAGGTCGAAGCGATCTCCTATGGCGGCCCGGGAGGCGATCATGCGCAGCATTGATCGGCCATCGCGCTGGCGCACGTTGCGGATCGCGCTTTGGGCGCTCGTCGCCCTTGGCGTGGGCGCGTTCGCCTATCTGACCTTTGTCGATAAGAAGGCCATGCCGGTGACGGAAACGGCCTCCGCCGAGGCAAATTACGCCCGCCAGTTCGGCGGACGGTTCGCCATGACCGACACGACCGGCAAGGCGGTCACCGACCAGACGCTGAAGGGCAAGCCGTTCGCGATCTTCTTCGGCTTCACGCGCTGCCCCGATGTCTGCCCGAGCACGCTCAGCCGGATGGCGAGCTTGCGCAAGCAACTCGGCCGCGACGGGGACAAATTCAACATCGTGTTCGTGACGGTCGACCCCGATCATGATTCGCAGCAATCGCTCGGCCAGTATCTGGCGCTGTTCGGCACGCCGATCATCGGGCTGCGCGGCACCAAGGCGCAGCTCGACACGATCGTGAAGGCGTATCGCGTCACGTACGTTAAGGTGCCGACTTCGGACGGCGACTATACGATCGACCATACGGCCTCGGTCTATCTGATGGGGCGAGCCGGGGAGTTCGTGACCACGATCGACCATGCCGAAGACGCGGCGACCACGCTCGCCAAGCTCAAGCGGCTGATTGCCGAAAGCTGATGCGCTGGAATCGCTCGCAATTGCGAATGGTGGGCGATGACGGGCTCGAACCGCCGACATTCTCGGTGTAAACGAGACGCTCTACCAACTGAGCTAATCGCCCCTGCACGGGAGCCAGCGTATTAGCGCGGTTTTTGGCTGGAGCAAGTCTGCTCGTCGCCGAACCGCAGCCGTGCGCCGCGTTACACCATCGCCAAGCCGCCGCGCCCGATCGCTGCGGCATAGTTGCGCATTCCCACGCTGGCGCGCGCGGAGAGGCCGAGGAAGGCGCGGCGACGGTCGAACGGGTCAGGTCGGCGTTCGAACAGGCCCGCTTCGGTCATGCGCGCGATCCAGCGCAGCGCGGTGGTCGGCGCGACCGCAGCGGCGATGCACAGGCTCGACACCGAGACTTGGGCGCGCTCCAATTCGGCCGCGAACAGATCCAGCAGCATGTCCCACGCCGGATCCTCGAACAGGCCCTTGCCGAAATATTGGTCTCGCAGGCGCCGCGCGCGAATCGCCTCCCGAATGTCGCGCGCACTCACGACCGCCGTATCGTCGGCAGGAGGCGGCGCGCGATAGCTCTGCACCGGCTCGCCGACCCCAGCCGCCGGACGCTCTGGATAGCGGGTTTCGGTCTCGCCGCGCGTCAGTCGCGCGAGCGTCTCGGCGATTCGCGCGACTTCCTCGTTGAGCCGCTGCAGGCGCACCGCCTCGGCATTGCGGCTGACATCGTGGATACGGTGCCCCTCACCGATGCCGGCGATGTACAACGCCGCCACGCATTCGACGTCACTCGGTGCACACAGGAACTCAATCCCGCGCCCGCCCAATGTCGCGCTCAATAGATCGATCTGCTCGACATCGAGCGTGACGACGATACGCGCATCGCCGCGCCGCGCCATCGCATCGAGCAGCGGCAACACCGGCGCGATCGCCGCGTCGGACGCGCCGCGCGCTTCAGCCAGCACCACCGCCAGCGGGCCTTGCCGTTCGAGCCGCTCGAGCGCGTCCTGCCAGCTCACCCGGCCGCGCAGCTCACCACCTGCGGCGAGAACGGCATGTTCGGGCGTATCGCCCAGCGCCGCGTCGGCAATGACCAGCGTCGCTGGCATCGCTGGCGATGGTGCGCCGCTCCAGCCGAGGGCCGACGAACCGATACCGCCGCTGCTCCCCTTTTCCATGCTGTCATCCCCTTCGATCGGACCCGGACGGTCCGAGGCGAACATGGAATTTACGCATTACGCCAAATCGGGGTAGTCGAACTGTCCCCGCTTCGGCGATAAATCATGGCACGCGCCCGGATAATCGCGCGATTACGTCCGAATCTGCGGCAATTGCGATGCGTATCATTCGTATCTGGAAAACCCGCGCGGCGGTCGCGACAGTATCAGAAGGCGCGCCAGTGTCGGATCATTCGAGCGACTTGACGATTTCCTCGACCATTTTCTTGGCATCGCCGAGCAGCATCATCGTGTTGTCCATGTAGAACACGTCGTTGTCGACACCGGCATAGCCGACCCCGCCCATCGATCGCTTGATGAACAGCACGGTCTTCGCCTTTTCGACGTCGAGCACGGGCATCCCGTAGATCGGCGAGCTCTTGTCGGTCTTGGCCGCCGGATTGGTCACGTCGTTCGCGCCGATGACGAAGGCGATGTCGGTCTGCGCGAATTCGCTGTTGATGTCTTCCAGCTCGAACACATCGTCATACGGCACGTTCGCTTCGGCGAGCAGGACGTTCATATGCCCCGGCATGCGCCCGGCGACGGGATGGATCGCGTATTTCACGCGGACGCCATGTTCCTTCAACTTGTCGCCCATTTCGCGCAGCGTGTGTTGCGCCTGGCTGACCGCCATGCCGTAGCCGGGGACGATGATGACCTGTTCGGCCTGGCCGAGCAGGAAGGCGGCGTCCTCGGCGCTGCCGCGCTTCCACGGGCGCTGTTCCTTGGCCTCGCCGCCGCTTGGCCCCGCATCGCCGCCGAAGCCGCCCGCGATCACCGAAATGAAGCTGCGATTCATGGCCTTGCACATGATGTAGCTGAGGATCGCGCCCGACGAGCCGACGAGCGCGCCGGTGATGATCATCGCGGTATTGTGCAGCGTGAAGCCCATCGCGGCGGCGGCCCAGCCCGAATAGGAGTTGAGCATCGACACCACGACCGGCATGTCCGCGCCGCCGATCGGAATGATCAGCAGGAAGCCGATCGCGAAGGAGAGGATCGTGACGGTCCAGAAGATCCACGGGCTCTGGTCCTGCGTGAAATAGGCGACGAGGCCAAGGATCGCCGCCAACACGCCGAGATTGATGACGTGGCGGCCCGGCAGCATGATCGGCTTGCCCCCCATATTGCCGTTGAGCTTGAGGAAGGCGATGACCGATCCGCTGAAGGTGATCGCGCCGATCGCGATACCCAAGCCCATTTCGATGCGGGACTGGACGAAGATAACCCCGTTCTCGGCGATACCAAATGCTTCGGGATTGAGGAACGCCGCCGCCGCGACGAGCACTGCCGCAAGACCGACCAGCGAGTGGAACGCGGCGACGAGCTGCGGCATGTCGGTCATCGCGATTTTCCGCGCGGTGACGATGCCGATCGCGGCACCGATGCCGATTGCGGCGACTATTTCGATGATCGTTGGCACGTCAATGCGCGTGAACGGCAGGCCGGTGGAACCGTCCGTAAGCCACCCCACGGTCTGCATCGGAACATGCGTCACCAGCGTCGTCACCACCGCGATGGTCATGCCGATGATGCCCATGCGGTTGCCCTGCTGGCTCGTCGCCGGACTCGACAGGCCGCGCAGGGCGAGGATGAAACACACACCCGCGACGAGATAGGCGAGCGATGCCCAGGGATTTGCCGTCACATGTTCCATAGCGCTCAACCCGTCCCCATTCCGTGCCCGTTTCCGTCATGCCAGCGAATGCTGGCATCTTCCCGTTGCTCGCGCAGGACCGGCCCCCACGAGACCCCAGCCTTCGCTGGGGCGACAGTCAGTGTCAGTGCTTCGCCGCGCTCGGCGCTTTCTTCTTATACATCGCCAGCATCCGCGCCGTGACCGCAAAGCCGCCGAAGATGTTGACGCTCGCCAGTACCACCGCGAGCAGCCCGAGCCATTTCGACACGGCACCCCCGCTGCCAATGCCGATCGCCGCACTGGCGATCAGCGCACCGACGATGATGACGGAGGAAATCGCATTGGTCACCGCCATCAACGGCGTGTGCAACGCCGGGGTCACCGACCACACGACATAATAGCCGACGAAGCAAGCCATCACGAAGATGGAAAGGATCGAGATGAAGTCCATGTTTTTCCCCTTACCGACCGGCGACGCGTAGCACGTCGATCATCGGAATTCTCCACCACTCGAACGGTACTCGATCTCGGCCTGCAACGCTTTGCCAGCGACCGATAGGAAACGAACCTTCGTCCCCAGAAAATTCTGTTCGACGGGCAAGTCGCGATCCTTGACTTCAGTAATCTGCGGTAGACAGACGCGCGTGGGGATCGTTCCACCCCAGACATCCTTCAGATCGCTGCGGGAAATGCAGATCGCAAAGCGGTTTGCGCTTTGCAGCGCAAAACGAGAGTCAAAGACTAACTCCACCGCAAGCGGTGAAAAACCATCACCCGATTGCCAGCGGTCAATCGCGATCGGCTGTTCGCGTGTTTCCGGCGCGAGGGGCGTCGCCATAGAGAACAGATATTCGCTTTTTCTGATCACCATGCCCCGGCGACCGTAGCTGATCTCTTTAGACGGCAGCCTGCGGCAAGCATCGAAGCGGCCATCGCCATCGGTATCGACCAGACAGAAAAAGCTCTCATTACCGCGGCGGCGTGTCGGCTCACACACCATGCCGGGCACATCGTCAACCGCCGCGAGATACGTCCCGGCGGGGATCAGAGTCTTGCCCTTTTGCGGCACGGCATCGACCGGGAGCCGATAGATGCTTTTCGGCACGATCCTGAACAGTGGCTCCGATTGATCCGGCGTGAGCGTCAGCTGCTTCGTGGGCAGCGACTGTGGAACGACCATCCACGAGACGCTGAAGATCGGATCCTTGGCCAACGCGGTGCCCGGAGCGAGCGCGACGAGGTACGCGCCGATGAGGCGGGCAAATCGAAGCCGCGCGAAAGCTGAGATCGCGCCTCCTCTCATCACCCCAGCAACCGCGCGTTCACGACCTTGCCACCCTGCGTCAGCCGGATCGCGTCGCCGATCTCGGCGTCGAGGACCGGCTTGCCCGCTTCCTTGTCCCAGAAGGCGCTGAGGAAATTGAACAGGTTGCGGCTGAACAACGCCGAGGCATCCGCCGCCAAGCGCGAGGGCACGTTGCGATAGCCGACGATCGACACGCCGTTCACCACCACCGTCTCGCCCGCGACCGCGCCTTCGACATTGCCGCCAGCCTCGACCGCGAGATCGACGATCACCGAGCCGGGCCGCATACTCGCGACTTGCACCGCCGAGATGAGGCGCGGGGCGGGGCGACCGGGGATCAGCGCGGTCGTGATGACGATGTCCTGCTTGGCGATATGGCCCGAGACCAACTCCGCCTGCGCCGCCTGATATTCAGGCGACATCTCACCCGCATAGCCGCCCGAGCCTTCGCCCTCGATGCCAGCCACGTTCTCGACGAAGATCGGCTTCGCGCCGAGCGACTGGATTTGCTCCTTGGTCGCCGAGCGAACGTCGGTTGCCGAAACCTGCGCGCCCAAGCGCCGTGCGGTGGCGATCGCCTGTAGCCCCGCAACGCCGACGCCCATCACGAACACACGCGCCGCGGAAACCGTGCCCGCCGCCGTCATCATCATCGGAAAGGCGCGGCCATAGGTCGCGGCCGCATCGAGGACGGCCTTGTAACCTGCCAGGTTCGATTGCGACGACAGGATATCCATCGATTGCGCACGCGTAATGCGCGGCATGAATTCCATCGCCAGCGCTTCGATCCCCGCTGCGGCATAACCGTCGATCCGCGCGCGATCCGCGAATGGATTGAGCGCGGCGGCGAGCCACGCACCCGGCGCAACACCGCCCAGCGTATCCGCCGAAGGCCCCTGCACCCCGAGCACGATCTCCGCACCCGCCAGCGTCGCCGTCCGATCCGCCACGCTCGCGCCGGCAGCCGCATAATCGGCATCGGCGATCGACGCCCCGACCCCGGCCCCCGCCTCAACCGCGACGGTCGCGCCGAGACCGATGAACTTCTTCACCGTTTCCGGTGTCGCGGCGACGCGGCGCTCGCCCTCGGCGGTTTCGCGCAGGACGGCGATCTTCATCCTACTTCCGCGTGATCAGGAAAATCACCCCGGCGGCCACCGCCGCAACGATGATCGCGCCATATTTCAACCAGCCGATCACCTTGTGATACGTCGCCTGGTGGACCTGAATGTCGTTTTCGGCAGCCATCGTCTCGTCCCTCGAAATGCCTATTTCATCGTCTGCTTAGCGGTCACGCGCGCGACCCTCAAGCCCTGCGATTGCGGCGATGCTTAGCGGGGCGTGAACAGCACTTGTGTCCCTGCTGTCTCATCGCGGGGCGTTTAAGTCCGCTTTCATACCTTACGCCTATGGTTAGCGCCTGAACCTGGGACGGAATGGGGTAACGCATGACGCGCAACGGACAGCGCCTGCTGATGCTGATCGACGATGAACCCGCGCAGCGTCGGCTGGTCGCGGCGATTGCGGCGCGGCGCGGCTGGCGCGCGATCTTCGCCGCCGATGGCGAAATGGCGATCGCGATGCTGGGCACGCAGGACGGGATGCAATTGGACGCAGTGCTGCTCGACCAATGGGCGCCCGATGCCGATCCGACCGTGCTGATCGCCGAATTGCGCAGCCGCCGCCCCGCGCTGCCGCTGTTGCTGCTCACCGCCAACGGTTCGGTCGCGCAAGCCGTGACCGCGATGCGCAGCGGTGCGACCGATTTCCTGGTCAAGCCGCTCGCGCCCGAACGGCTGCTGAGCGCGCTCGATGCCGCGGTCGCGAGCAAGTCGGCGGGCGAATTGCGGCCGCTGACCGAGAAGATCCCGGCGCTGCTGGCGTTCGACGAAATCGTCGGGTCGGCCCCTGATTTCCGCGCCGCCCTCGCCATCGCGGCCAAGGCGGCACGGGCGCGCGTGCCGGTGTTGCTCGAAGGCGAAAGCGGCGTCGGCAAGGAAGTGGTCGCCGAGGCGATCCACGCCGCCTCCCCGCGCGGCAAGAAAGCGATGGTCGCGGTCAATTGCGGCGCATTGCCGCCGAACCTCGTCGAATCCGAACTGTTCGGGCACGAGAAAGGCGCGTTCACCGGCGCGTTCGAACGCAAGATCGGGCGCTTTCAGGAGGCCGACGGCGGCACGCTGTTCCTCGACGAGATCGGCGAGATGCCGCTCGACGCCCAGGTCAAATTGCTGCGCGTGCTGCAATCGGGCGAAATCCAGCCGATCGGCGCGCGGCATACCCGCGAAGTCGATGTGCGCGTCATCGCGGCGACCAACAAACGGCTGATCGAGGAAGTCGAGGCGGGGCGGTTCCGTGAGGACCTCTATTACCGGCTCAACGTCGTGCAGGTCACCATTCCGCCGCTTCGCGAGCGCACCGGTGACATCCCCGCGCTCGCACGCCATTTGCTCGCGCGCATTGCGCAGCAGCCCGGCCTACGTCCGCTCGGCATTACCGACGATGCGCTGGCGTTGCTCGGCCATTATGATTGGCCGGGCAATGTCCGCCAGTTGCAGAACGCGCTCTTCCGCGCCGCCGTACTGTGCGACGGCGCGGCGCTGACCCGCACCGATTTCCCGCAGATCGCGGCACTCGGCGGGCAGCGCCACACGACACCGACGCCCATGCCGATGGCGACCAGCGGCGGCGTCACGCTGTTCCATGCCGACGGAAACTTGCGCGCGCTGGAGGAGATCGAGGCCGATGTCATTCGGCTCGCGATCGGCCATTATCGCGGGCGCATGACCGAGGTCGCGCGGCGGCTCGGGATCGGGCGCTCGACGCTGTATCGCAAGCTCGGCGAGCTCGGGATCGACAACGCGGCGGCGTAGCGCAGGCGCGGCAACGCCCGCGCCGGTGCGCAAGGCGCAGCGCAAGCCCGGACGGCGGACGGCTTTGCCGATCCGACCGACGACGGCTCTGCCGACGTCGCGCCGCTACCGCCCGACCAACGCCCGATCGCGCAGCCCCCGCCACACACGCACCGCCTGCACCGTTTCCGCGACGTCGTGGACGCGCAGCAGCTGCACGCCCGCCGCGATCCCCGCCATCGCCAGCGCGACCGATCCGCCGAGCCGTTCGCCGACCGGCGCTTCGTTCGAAAGCGCGCCGATCATCCGCTTGCGGCTCGCGCCGAGCAGGATCGGGCAGCCGAGCCCATGGAACAGCGCAAGGCCGTTGATCAGCGCGAGATTGTCCGACAGCGATTTTCCGAAGCCAATGCCGGGATCGACGATGATCCGCGCCCGATCGACGCCACCCGCGACCACCGCCGCGATCCGGTCCTCAAGCCAATCGAACACTTCGACCACGACATCCTGATAGCCCGAACCACCATGCGGCCCCTTGCTCGGCTCGGGCGAGTGCATCAGCACGACCGGGCAGCCCGCTTTCGCCACCACCTCCAGCGCGCGATCATCCCATAGCAGCGCCGAGACATCGTTGACGATCGCCGCGCCTGCCGCGAGTGCCGCCTCCATTACCGCCGCCTTGCGCGTGTCGATCGAGACGAGCGTGCCGCTGCGCGCGAGCCGTTCGATCACGGGCACGACGCGGCTGATCTCATCGCCTTCCCACACGGTGGCGGCACCGGGCCTGGTCGATTCGCCGCCGAGGTCGATCAGCGCCGCCCCTGCCGCCGCCAGCGCCACGCCGGCACTCGCCGCCGCCGCCGGATCCTCGTGGTGCGTGCCGCCGTCGGAGAAGCTGTCGGGCGTCACATTGAGGATGCCCGCGACGCTCGGCTGATCGAAGCGCAGCGTGCGCTCCCCCAGCACCAGCGGCGCGCGCGGCGTGGTGATCGCGGCGTGGAGCTTGGCCGCGCGTTCGTCGGCGAGCAAGGTGTCGAGGTCGGCAATCGCGACGGTCCGCCGCCGATCGTCCTCGATCAATTCATAGGCGGCGAACCACAGCATCCCGCCGGCCAGCCGCGCGACGTCTCCATCGCGGCCGATCGGGGTGTCGACGAACTGGATCGGGCGGAGGTGGAGCGAGGTAGCGGGCATCACAAAATCCGTTCGTGCTGAGCCTGTCGAAGCACTGCTCTTCTACGCAACGCCGCAGGAAGGACAGCCCTTCGACAAGCTCAGGGCGAACGGAAAGAGGTTGGCGCCCGCGAGGTCCGTCAAATCTGCGTCGCCAGCAAATAGGTCTGCCGCAGCGTGTCGATCGGCTTCAGGCCCTCGGGTGTTTCGTGATGCCAAAAGGTCCAGCCGTTGCACGCAGGGGCACCCTGCAACACCGACCCGAGCTTGTGGATCGAGCCGACCTGACCACACAGGCTCTCCAGACTGCCATCGGCGCGGACCAGGGCGCGATGCTTGCGCTTGGCGTCGCACAGCATGTGGCCGGCGGTGAGATAGCCATTTTCGACCAGCACGCCGAACGCCACTTTCGGCGCGGCCTTGGGGCTTTGCATCGTCTTCAGCGCCGATTCGTCGAGCGGCAGCGCCGCTTCGATCCGCTCCTCGGCCGCCGCGATATAATCCGCCTCGCGCTCGATCCCGATCCAGCGCCGTCCGAGCCGCTTGGCGACCGCACCGGTCGTGCCGGTGCCGAAGAACGGGTCGAGCACCACGTCGCCGGGCTTGGTGCAGGCCAGCAGGATGCGGTAAATGAGCGCCTCGGGCTTTTGCGTCGGATGGACCTTGACCCCGTCCCGCTTCAACCGCTCTGGCCCGCCGCAGACCGGGAATTCCCAGTCGCTGCGCATCTGCAATTCGTCGTTGAGCGTCTTCATGCTGCGATAGTTGAAGGTGTATTTCGCTTTCTCGCCCATCGACGCCCAGATCAGCGTTTCATGCGCATTGGTGAAGCGCGTGCCCTTGAAATTGGGCATCGGGTTCGACTTGCGCCAGACGATGTCGTTGAGGATCCAATAGCCCAGATCCTGGATCGCCGAGCCGACCTTGAAGATGTTGTGATAGCTGCCGATCACCCAGATCGCGCCGTTGTCCTTCAGGATGCGCTTGGCCTCGAACAACCATTCGCGGGTGAATTTGTCATAGGCCGAGAGCGAATCGAACTTGTCCCATTCGTCGGTGACGGCGTCGACATGGCTACCGTCAGGACGCGACAGATCGCCACCCAATTGCAGGTTGTAAGGCGGGTCGGCGAAGATCAGGTCGACCGATTTGGCGGGGAGCGCCCGCATCGCCGCGATGCAGTCGCCGCGCAGGATCTGGTCGAGCGGGAGGACCGCCGGTGCCACGACCGGGGTCGCGAGCGCCTTCGCCTCCGCGCGCCTGATCTTTTCCAAAACCCCCATCGTCACCACCCCAATCATCTCGTGTGGCGCGCATCCCTGCGAATGTAAGACTCCGCGTCAAGCAAACATTGGTTAACGAAAAACCCTGACAAGCCGTTAACCGGGCGGAACATTTCGGGAAGCCGACCAGATGTTGAGTCCGGACTTATCCACAGGCTCAACCGCTGGTGTGTGGCGAAAAAGACTCGGGCACACCGAAACCCTTCGCAAAAGCTTCCGCGACGGGGCGAAAGCTGCGGCGGTGCAGCGCGCACGGCCCATGTTCACGCAAAGCGCGCAGGTGATCCGGCGATCCGTACCCCATATTGCTGTGCCAATTGTACTGCGGATGCGCCTCGGCATGGGTGCGCATGATCGTGTCGCGGGTGTGTTTGGCGACGATCGAGGCGGCGGCGATCGACAGGCTGATCGCGTCGCCCTTGACGATCGGGGTGGCGGCGAAGCCCCATTTGGGCAGCCGGTTGCCATCGACCAGGACGTGGCCGACCCTTGAACCCAGACAGCGCTCAAGGTCTTCGACCGCCAGCGTCATCGCCTTCATCGTCGCCCAATAGATGTTGAGCGTGTCGATCTCGTCCGCCTCGACCACGCCCACCCCAACGCAGGCGCGCTGCTGGAGCAGCCCGTACAGCCGCGCGCGTTCGGCGGCGGGAAGCTTCTTCGAATCGTTGAGCCCGCGCGGGATTCCCTTAGCCGGCAGGATCACGGCGGCCGCCACCACCGGCCCGGCGAGGGGTCCGCGCCCGGCTTCGTCAACGCCTGCTACGGGGGCGAGGCAGAGCTTTTCGTGTTTGAGGCTAGGCATTGGGGAGACGCCACGGCGGATAGCGGCGGTTCTCGCCCGCTTGATAAAGGCAGATAGTGTTGCCAGCCGGATCGGTCAGCCGCGCTTCACGCCAGAGCCATTCCTGGTCCTTCGGCAGGTGATCGAACGCGAGCTCCGCCGCCTGCAACCGCGCGACCTCGGCGTCGAGATCGTCGCATTCGAGGAAGACCGTGGGTGCCGCGCCCTGCTCGATCGAAAGCGTTGCGCCGCCGGGCGCCTCGAAGCGGGCGTAATGCCCGTCATCGGTCGCGACGATCTGGGTCAGGCCGAGCGTGCGGTAGAATTCGCTTGAGCCCGCGCCGAGCGGCAGCGTCATTTGATTGAGCCGCCGCTCCGGCCCCGAATCGAGCCGCACGGCGTGGTGTCCCATCGGGCCATGCCCACCCCCGAGACCGGGTGCGTCACGCAGCGCGAGCCGCACGAACTGGCGCGCGCTTGCGACCGACGCTTCGAGTGATCGCCCCTCGGCAAGGAAAGTCGCAATCGCAGAGGCGAGCGTGCAGCCGGTGCCGTGGGTCGAGGTCGTCGCGATCCGGTCCGACGACCAGTGCGCGATGTCGCCGTCCGGCCCGATCAGCCGGTCGGTAAGCGTATCGCCCTCGCCATGCCCGCCTTTGGCAAGCAGTGCGCAACCGTGGGCAAGCACCGCTTCAGGCCCGCCAAGCGCTTGGAGTTCGGGGAGGTTGGGCGTGACGACGCTGGCAATCTGCATCAGCCGCTCGAATGCGGCGATCGTGGCGGTGTCGGCTAGAGTATCGCCGCTGGTTGCGACCATCACGGGATCGAAGACGATCGGCAATCTTAAGCCCCTCCCCTTCAGGGGAGGGGTTGGGGTGGGGCCGAGCCTCAGTCGCGACGCTTCGCGCTCGTGGATAGGCCCCACCCCCAACTCCTCCCCTGAAGGGGAGGGGCTAGCAAGATGCGCCTCCAGCCAATCCGCCACCGCATGAGCCGTCTCGGCCGATCCGATCATGCCGATCTTCACCGCATCGACGCCGATATCCGACACGCACGAGTCGATCTGGGCGATGACCATCTTGGTCGGCACCGGCATCACCGCCTGAACGCCGAGCGTATTCTGCGCGGTGATTGCGGTGATCGCAGTCATCGCGTGGCCGCCGAGCATCGTGACGGTCTTTATGTCGGCCTGAATGCCAGCACCGCCACCCGAATCGGACCCGGCGATGATGAGGATGCGCGGGGTCACCGGTCGGCCCTTAAAGTCACACGAGTCGCACCATCGCGGCCCTTGTTCAGGCGGCGGTCGCGGGGCGCGGGCGAGCGGACGGTATGAACAGGCACCAGAGGATTCTGACACGCTTTGCGGGTGTAGGACAGGTGGCTCAGCCCTTGAACTTGCGCACGGTGCTCGCCGGATGCCGCGCCAGCGCATCATCGACGCGCGCGGGGCGATCCATCAATTCGCCGCCGCAATTGGGGCAGCGATCGTCGAGCGCCTCGGCACATTCGGCGCAGAAGGTACATTCGAACGAACAGATGAAGGCACCTGCCTCATCGGCGGGGAGATCGGTGCCGCAGCGTTCGCAGTCGGGGCGCATTTCTAGCATGTGTCTTACCTCAAACACCTTCGTCACCCCAGCGCAGGCTGGGGTCTTTGTGGGGCTGGCGTGGCGTTCGCCACCCGAGATACCCCAGCCTTCGCTGGGGTGACGGCGTGATGTCAAAAATGGATCACCCCGCCGCCGCGACCTTCACCGCGTCGCAGATCCGGTCGACCACCGCCTCGACTTGGCGCGGATCGTCGCCCTCGGCCATCACGCGGATCACCGGTTCGGTGCCGGAGGGGCGGATCACCAGGCGGCCCTTGCCCTTCAATTCCGCCTCGGCCTCGGCGATCACCGCCTTGACCGCTTCGTCGTCCAGCGGCTTGCCGCCAGCGAAGCGGACGTTCTTCAGCAGCTGCGGCAGCGGTTCGAAGCGGTGGAGCAGCTCGCTCGCCGGTGCCCCCGCCCAGACCAGCTCGGCCAGGATCTGCAACGCTGCGACCAGACCGTCACCGGTCGTCGCATAGTCCGACAGGATGATGTGCCCGGATTGCTCGCCGCCGACATTATAGCCCTTGGCGCGCATCGCCTCGAGCACGTAGCGATCGCCCACGCCGGTGCGGATCAAGCCAATCCCCTGCGCCGCGAGATGCCGTTCCAGCCCGAGGTTGGACATCACCGTCGCGACCAGCCCGCCATTCTTCAAACGCCCGCTGCGCGCCCAGCCGCTGGCGATCGTCGCCATCAATTGGTCGCCATCGACGACATGGCCCTTCTCATCGACCACGATCAGCCGGTCGGCATCACCGTCGAGCGCGATGCCGAGCTGCGCGCCGCTCGCGACCACGGTCTCGCACAGCAAGGTCGGCGCGGTCGATCCGACGCCATCGTTGATGTTCTTGCCGTTGGGGGTGACGCCGATCGCGACGACGTCGGCACCCAATTCCCACAAAGCAGTCGGCGCGACGCGGTAGGCGGCACCGTTCGCGCAATCGACCACGATGCGCATCCCGTCGAGCCGCAGATCTTCCGGAAAGGTCGACTTGGCGAAGTGGATGTAGCGGCCCTGCGCATCGTCGACGCGGCGCGCACGGCCGATTTCGGGGGCGGGGGACAACGCGATATCGCCGTCGATCAACGCCTCGATCGCGGCTTCGTCGGCATCGGAGAGCTTGTAGCCGTCGGGGCCGAACAGCTTGATCGCGTTATCGAAGAACGGAGTGTGGCTGGCCGAGATCATCACGCCCAGATCGGCGCGCATCGATTGGGTCAGCATCGCGACGGCGGGCGTCGGCATCGGCCCGAGCAACACCACGTCCATGCCGACCGAGGTGAAGCCCGCGACCATCGCCGATTCGAGCATATAGCCCGACAGGCGCGTGTCCTTGCCGATCACGACGCGGTGCTTGTGGTCGCCGCGCCGGAAATGCGCGCCCGCCGCCATGCCGACCTGCATTGCCATCGCCGCGGTCATCGGGCTTTTGTTGGTGAGGCCCCGAATCCCATCGGTGCCGAAATATTTTCTTGCCATTGCCGCGCGTCCGTTCGGTTATGCCGTTTGCTTTCCACGGGCGTAATAGCGCCGCGTATCGATAAGGGCGAGTATGTCGCGAAGCTTGAATTCCCCATCGACCCGGATCCTGGGTGCGCTGATCCTGGGCTTGCTGCTCGGCGTGGCGCTGGCCGCGTGGCAGCCGGGGGCGGTGCCGGGCGTCGCGGCAGTGGCGCAGCCGATCGGCACGGCGTGGCTCAATGCCTTGCAGATGACGGTGATTCCGCTGGTTTTCTCGCTGCTCGTCACCGGCATCGCGGCGACCGCACAGGCCGCGCGCAGCGGCGCGGTGGCGGCACGCGCGATCGCGGTGATCCTGACGATCATGGTGGGCAGCGCGGTTGCCGCTGCGATCCTGACGCCGCTGTTCCTGGGGTTCGCGCCGATGCCAGCCGCGTCCGCCGCCGCCTTGCGCGGGGCGCTGGCCGATGTGGCGCCCGCCGGGCCGGTCCCGCCGCTCGGCGATTTCATGGCGAGCATGGTGCCGAGCAACGTCTTTGCCGCCGCGTCGAATGGCGCATTCCTGTCGCTGATCCTGTTCGGGCTGCTGTTCGCCTTTGCGCTCACCCGAATCGACCAGGCGGCGCGCGAGACGCTGACGGCGGTGTTCGGCGCGATCCGCGATACGATGCTGGTGATGATCGGCTGGATCATCTGGATCGCGCCGGTCGGCGTGTTCGCGCTGGCGCTGTCGGTGGCAGCCAAGACCGGCACGGCGGCGGTCGGCGCGTTGCTGCATTATATCGTGACGGTGTCGTCGGTCGGCGTCGCGGTCAGCTTGCTCGCCTTGCCGCTGGCGGTGTGGGGCGGGCGCGTCGCGCTCGGACGGTTCCTGCGCGAATCGAGCCCGACGCTGGCGGTGGCGCTCAGCACGCAATCCTCGCTCGCCAGTATGCCCGCGATGCTGCGGGCGGCGGAGGCGATGGGCGTGCCGGTCGCGACCTCGGGCGTGGTGCTGCCGCTGTGCGTCGCGATGCTGCGTGCGACCGGCCCGGCGATGAACCTGGCGGTGGCGATTTACGTGGCGGCGTGGTTCGGCGTACCGATGAGCTTTGCGACGCTGTCGGCCGCGACGCTGGTCGCGGTGCTGACGTCGCTGGGGTCGGTCAGTCTGCCGGGGCAGATCAGCTTCATCGGGGCGATTTCGCCGATCGCGGTGACGCTCGGCGTGCCGCTCGCCCCGCTCGGCTTGCTCGTCGCGGTCGAGACGATCCCCGACATTTTCCGCACGCTCGGCAATGTGATCTTCGATCTGGCGGTGACGCTGACGGTGGCCGCGCGGAGCGATCCGGCCGAGCTCAGCGCGGCCGACGCGCTGCTCGCCGATCCGGTTCAGCCATAGACCCAGCGCCACAGGCCCGCCGCCACCCCGGCGATCGGCAAATGCGCCCAGGTCGCGGCGAGCCAGATCACCACGCCCCCGGCGATGTCATGCGGACGGAAGCCGCCGAACTTCGCGCGGCGCTGCGCGATTGCCGCGAACGGCCAATAGCTGGTCTTGGCCTCCCAGGCGCGCCACGTCTCGCCCTGCAGCGCTTCCTTCTTCGCGTCCTGTAACGCCGCGCCGACGAGCGCGAGGATGATGATTGCAACCGACACAACGATGTTCGCGGCGATCGGATAGACCGCGATGTGGCACAGCCCCCACAGCGCGAACGCCCATAGCATCGGGTGCCGCGTGATCGCGAAGACGCCCTTGGCCACTGCGGGCGTCGGCTGCCCCGGTGGTCCGGGCAGCGCCGGGTTGCCGATCAGCGAGCCCATCAGCAGCACGCTCGCCAGCAGCATGACCAGCGTCACCGCGCCCCAGATCCCCTCGCCCACGCCCCAGAGCGGCGCGCTGCCGGGCGACGCCTGATAGACATGCGCCAGCCAGCCGAGCGTGGCGAAGGCGACCAGCGCATAGACGCCCATGAACCCGCCCGGCCCCAGCGCCTTGACGAGCGGCGCACGCAAGGGATGCGACAGCAGGAAATGCGTGCCGACGAACGCCGCCGCCGCGATCGCTACCTCAGTCGTACCGTCCATGCGTTGCTCCCCCTTTATTTGACGCCGTGCATCCACTTCTTGAGCGGCCACGACAGGCCTAGCAGAATGATGCCGAGCACGATCGCGATTTCGGAAATCGTCGTGAACACGCCGACATAGGTGTCGAGGCTGACCTTGAGGTTGGTCACTTGCCCGCCCACCGTTTCCACACTGGCGAACTGCGCGACGATCCCTGCGACATATTGTGCGACGGCGATGGACAGGAACCAGACGCCCATCATCAGCCCCACGATCCGCGCGATCGACAGCTTTGTGATCATCGAAAGGCCGACGGGCGAAATGCACAGCTCGGCCATGGAATGGATCAGGTACAGCCCCGCCAGCCACCACAGACCGACCTTATAGTCGGCATCGGCATAGTGCGATCCCCACACCAGAAACAGGAAGCCCAGCCCGACGCTGATCAGCGCGACGCCAAACTTGATCGGGATGGTCGGTTCCACCCCGCGCCGCGCCATGGCGTTCCACATGATACTGAACACCGGCGCGAGCAGGACGATGAACAGCGCGTTGAAAAACTGCGTCTGCCCTGCGGAGATCGAGAACCAGCCGAACACCGACAAATCGGTATTGCGATCGGCGAACAGCGTCAGCGACGAACCGGCCTGTTCGAACAGCGTCCAGAAAACGGTGTTGAACGTAATCAGCACCATTGCCGCCAGCATCATCTGAAATTCCGCGCGCGATCCCTTGAAATAGGACCAGCCGAGAATGCCGGGCACGCTGACCAGGAACGTGCCGAACATGATCTTGCCCATGATCGGCAAGCCCAGAAAATAGCCGACGATCCCCGATCCCGCGGCAGGCGGCACATAGTTCATCAGGTTCGTGAACAGGAACCAGACGACGGGGATCATGAGGACGGCACCGGCGTAAATGAAAATGTCCCGGTTGGTTGGCGCATCGGCGGGGCGATCGCCGATTCCGTCCAGCTTGCCGCCATCGAACTGGATCAGCAGCCACGAAATCATCATGCCAGCCGCAGCAAGCGCAAATCCCGCCCACCAGCCTAGGCCACCCCAGCTGCCCATGCCGACCGCGAGCAGCGGGCACAGAATCTGCGAAAACAACGAGCCGAGGTTGATACCCATGTAGAAGATCGTGAACCCCGCATCACGCCTACGATCGCCCTGCGCGTAGAGCGCGCCGACCATGGTCGAGATATTGGGCTTGAAGAAACCATTGCCGATCGTGACGAGCGCAAGCCCGATCAACAGCAGGAATACCGTAATCGGCGCGCGCTCACCGCCCGCCTCAAAACCACCTGCGGCAATCTTGCGCACTTCCTTGCCATCGGCGGCAAGCAACGAGACCGTCTTGTCTTCATTACCCTTGATCAGCAATTGCTGGCCGCCGTCCTGCACGAATTGCTGCCGCGCCGATCCCGTGCCCTGCACGGTCACCTCATAGCGCTGGCCATCGATGGTGGCGAACGGGCGGGCCGCCTCGCCACCGCCAAGGCACAAGGTGAGATATCCGAGCGACATCAGGATCGCGCCGAATTTTACCGATCGTTTCGATCCGAGGAACCGGTCCGCCATCAATCCGCCGACCAGCGGCGTCAGGTAGACCAGGGCGGTGAAGCCGCCGTAGATGCCCGTGGTGGTCGTGTCGCTAAACAGAAAATGCTGCGCCAGATACAGCGTCAGCAGCGCGCGCATACCGTAGTAGCCGAACCGCTCCATTGCTTCGGTCGAAAAGAGCCGCGCCAATTGCCGGGGATGCCCGAACCACGTCTCGCCCGCCGCCGGATTGACGTGCGTGATATCCGGCTCGGCGCGCGTATCCGCGGTCGGGGTGTCCACCATTTACTGCTCCTTGAGTGGCTTGGACGCCGTCGAACGCGGCGCCGTTGGTTGCACGCGAGACTAGCGGCAATCGCGGGTGTGTAAATATCTCTCCGCCCGCGGTAGAGGGCAGCGATGCTCAACGATCCCACCTCCCCGCTCTCGCTCCTCGCCACGCGCCGCTCGGGCAAGCCCCGCGATCTGGTCGCGCCGGGGCCCGATGCCGCGCAGCTCGCCACGATCCTCGAGATCGCCGCGCGCGTGCCCGATCACGGCAAGATCGCGCCGTGGCGCTTCGTCGTGGTCGGGGCCGAGCAGCGCGACGCGCTCGCCAAACTCATCACCGATGCCTATCGTGCCGAGCGCCCGCAAGCATCGGCAACCGAGATCGCGGCACTCGAACAGTTCGCGCATCAGGCCCCGGCGTTGGTGGTGGTGCTGTTCTCGCCGCGCACCACCAGCCACATCCCGCTGTGGGAGCAGCAACTCTCGGTCGGGGCGGCGTGCATGAACCTGCTCCACGCGACGCACGCGCTGGGCTTTGCGGGCGGCTGGCTGACCGGTTGGCCGACCCATTCGGACACCGTGCGCGATGCGTTCGGCGCGGATCCGGAACGGATCGCCGGGTTCTTCTTCCTCGGCACCCCGGCCAAGCAATTAGAGGAACGCCCGCGTCCCGATATGAGTACGATCATTACAAGGTATGAGGCATAACCGACTGGACAGAATCGCTCATTGCTGTATTAGGGCAGCATGACAGCCTTGAACAGCGAAGACAGCCCGGTCTACATCAAGCTGCGCGGGACGATTTCCGCCGCGATCCTGCGTGGTGAATATCGCGCGGGCGACCAGCTCCCCT
>JAIXZV010000049.1 GCA_027489365.1 Sphingomonadales bacterium | reverse complement strand
GTCGAGGGGGCAGGGCTGCTGGCCGCTGCGGCCGATGTCGGGCCGGGCGCATTGGCGGATCAGGTCGCCAGCCCCGGCGGATCGACGCGCAAGGGTCTGGACGTGCTCGATGCCGAGGGTGCGCTTGTGGCGCTGCTCACCGAAACGATCGCAGCCTCCACCCGGCGCAACGCCGAAATGGCCGCCGCCGCGCGGGGGTAGAGCGCATGGGCTGCTACTTATCCGTTCGTCCTGAGTAGCCATTGAGCTTGTCGAAATGGCGTATCGAAGGACAGCGTTTGGGGCACATCCTTCGATATGCGTCTTCGACAAGCTCAGCCGCTACTCAGGACGAACGGGTGGCGCTAAACCCTAATCGCGCAAACCCGACAGGCGCGCGAGATCGGCCTCGCCGATCATCCCTTCCAGCACCGACCAGAAGCCGCTCACCGCATTCTGCCCGGCGCGGGCATAGGCGTTGGCCCAATGCTGCCGCACGGTTTCGAACAGTTCGAACTCCAGCTCGACGCCGGCGGCCGACAGGCGCAGCAGCCGCTGCCGCCGGTCGCGCTCGCCGATCCGCGTCTCGACCAGATCGCGATCGACCAGTTCGTTGAGCACACGACCGAGTGATTGCTTGGTGATGCCGAGCAGCCCGAGCAGCGCGCTGACCGTCAGATCGGGATGGCGCGCGATGAAGTACATCGCGCGGTGATGCGCGCGCCCCAGGCCGATCGCCGCGAGCCGGGTTTCGGTCGATCGCGCGAGCGTGCTTTGCGCGAAATACATCAACTCCATCCCGCGCCGGATCTCGGTTTCGCGCAGGAAGAGTGGTGAGGCGGAGGCGATTGCGGTAGCCATTGTTGACCGCGTTTGACGCCTACCGTACACCCCTTCAACCCCAAAATTTGTAACAGAATGTCGCACATGCTGCAGAACCTCTCCCGCGCCGCCGAACCCGAGATTGCCGCCGACGGCACGCCGATTTTCGCAGTCGAGCCGAGCGCCACGCCGCTTGCGGTGAACGAGCGCTCGGCCTTGCTGGCCAATCCCGGTTTCGGGCGCGTCTTCACCGATCATATGGCGACGATCCGCTATAACGAGGCGCAGGGCTGGCACGATGCCAAGATCGTCGCGCGTGCGCCGTTCCAGATGGATAGCGCCTCGGCGGTGCTGCATTATGCGCAGGAGATTTTCGAGGGGATGAAGGCGTACCGCTTGCCCGACGGCGGTGCCGCGCTGTTCCGCCCGCAGGCCAATGCCGCGCGCTTCCGTTCCTCGGCCGAGCGCATGGCGATGGTGCCGCTGCCCGACGATCTGTTCGTCGAATCGGTCCGCGCGATCGTGCGGCAGGAGGCCGACTGGATCCCCGATATCGACGGCGGCGCGCTCTACCTGCGTCCGTTCATGATCGCGAGCGAAGTGTTTTTGGGCGTCAAACCGTCGACCGAATATCTCTACGCAGTGATCGCGTCCTCGGTCGGTGCCTATTTCAAGGGCGATGCGCCTGCGGTCACGCTGTGGGTGTCGCAGGATTATACCCGAGCCGCGCCCGGCGGCACTGGCGCTGCGAAGTGCGGCGGCAATTACGCCTCCAGCTTGATCGCCCAGGCCGAGGCGACACGTCAGGGCTGTGATCAGGTGCTGTTCCTCGACGCGGTCGAGCGCCGCTGGATCGAGGAACTGGGCGGCATGAACATCTTCTTCGTGTTCGACGACGGCAGCATTGCCACCCCGCCGCTGACCGGCACGATCCTGCCCGGCATCACGCGCGATTCGCTGATCACGCTCGCCCGCGACATGGGGCTCACGGTGCGCGAGGAACCCTATGCGATCGACCAATGCCGTGCCGATGCGGAAAGCGGCCGTCTGCTCGAGGCGTTCGCCTGTGGCACTGCCGCCGTCGTAACGCCGATCGGCACGATGAAGATGAAAGGCGGCGACTTCCGGATCGGGAGCGGCGGCCCCGGCCAGACCACCGGACGCCTTCGGCAGGCCCTGATCGACATTCAGCGCGGCCACGCGCCGGACACGCACGGCTGGCTCGACCGCGTAATCTGACGCCGCCCACGGGGGAAGTTGCGTAAAAGCGCCATTCCCTCTTTTCAACCGCGCGCGAGCACCCTAAAGCCCGCGCTCCCGGCCAAACCGGGATGTTGGGGCGTCGCCAAGTGGTAAGGCAGCGGCTTTTGATGCCGCCATTCGCAGGTTCGAACCCTGCCGCCCCAGCCAGTTCTCACCGCCGTAGCAATGCCTGAACGCGTCAGGCCCCCGCAGGCCCCTTGGCGTGGTTCGCGCGCGGATGATCGGGGCGCAGCGGCGGTTCGAAGTTTTCGCGCCGCCAGATCGCATCGGCGGGTTCCTCGGGGCTCGGGATCGCGAAGTCGAGGTATCCGAAATTGGTCAGGATCACGCGTTCTGCGACGTCGGTGATCGCGGTGCGACCGTGCATGAAGCGCGTGTTGTCGAGCATCAGCAAGTCGCCGGCCTTCCATTCGATTTCCGCGCTCAACCGATCGCCGGTCGCCTTGATCGCCTGCAGCCATTCCTCGGGCACTTCCCGCCCGTCGTCGAGCACGGGGTGATCGCTGCGGCCGTGGTTGAAGCGCGCGAACAGCAGGAAATTGCCGAACGCAGGTTCGTCAAGGAACATCGGCTTGTGGAGGGCAGGGCGCGTGAACACGCGCAGGATGCCGACTTCGGGGTGGCGGCGGAAATAATAAGGGCAACCCGGCGGCGGCGCGGCGAGTTGGGCATCGGTCGGATCGGCGGTCCCGAGCCAATATTCGAGCAGCGAAGGCCACACCGGCTTGATGTAGAGCAGGCGGCGGTGTTCGAGCTGGCGACGGATCGTTTCCGGCATGTGCCGGACCAGTGCGACGCCGTCGCAGATCGTCGTACGCCCGCCCGATTTCGGCGCGCTCTGGCACCCGAAAAACGCGACATCGGGCTTCCATGGCTCACGTGACAGCTCGGGATGCAGCGAAAAGGCCCCGTCGCCGCCATCGACCGTGAACACATTGGCCGCGGCATCGACCGCCTGTCGGCCCGGGCTCTCGTTCATTACCGATGTCTTGCAGAAGCGCTTTGCAAACGCGCCGAACTGCGGAACATCGACGCCGAAGCCGCTGAACAGCAAGGCCCCGTGGGTCTTGTAGAGATCGATGATCTGGCCCTTGTCGAGCTCCAGGATCGAGCTTTCGCCGCTCGCTTCGATCACGACGTGCGGCTGATAGCGGGCAGGCAGGATAATGTTCGGCATAGCCCCGCGGGGATAGCGGCCCGGCACCGCTCCGACTATAGCCCAAATGTGCCGCTCACCCTCGACGATCTCTTCGCCTCGCCCGACCATTACCTGCATTCGTTCGAGGATGGTCAGGCGATCTTCGTACCGATGGACCGCGCGGCCTATCACCGCTCGATCTTCCTGGATCGCCGGATTTCTCCGGCGGCGGACCAGAGCATGGCGCTGCCGATCGCCAGCCTCGCCGCGCGCGTGCCCGCAGCACAACCGACCGCGTGGATTTTCCACATGGCGCATTGCGGATCGACGCTGCTCGCCCGCGCGCTCGATGATCCGGCGGCGAGCCTCGTACTGCGCGAGCCGCTGGCATTGCGCCAGACCGCGATGCAGGGCGATCCGGCGCTGCTCCCGCTGGTGCTGGCGATGCTCGGCAAGCGCTACCGCGCCGACGCGCCGACGCTGATCAAGGCGAACGTGCCGGTCAATTTCCTGCTGCCTGATCTTGCGGCAGCGGACCCGGATGCGCAGGCGATCCTGCTCTATCTGCCGCTGCGGCCGTACCTTCAGGCGATCCTGCGCGACGACAATCACCGCAATTGGCTTCGCAACGTGACGACGCAGCTCGCGCACTATCTGGGCGACTGGTCTGCGCTGAACGACGCGGAGAGGGCCGCCGCACTGTGGCTGGCGCAAGTCGATGCCTTCACCGCCGCGCTGACCGCAATGCCCAATGCGCGCGCGCTCAATGCCGAGCTGCTGTTCAACGATCCCGTGCCCGTGCTGAACGCCGCCGCTGCGCATCTGGGGGTGCCGTTGGACGCAGACGCGGTCGGGGCGGTCGTCGCCGGGCCGCTCTTCTCGACCTATTCGAAGAACCCCAACGTCGCGTTCGATAATGCCGCGCGGCTCGCGCGCGCGGCGGAAGTGGCTGCGGCGATCGCGCCCGAACTCGATGCCGCCGACGCGTGGATCGCGCAGCACGCGGCGCGTGCGGTGCCCGAATCCGCGCTGCTCGACGCCGCGCTCAGTCACTGACGCTCAGCACGCGGCGGGTTGCGCAAACGAAACCCAGTGATCCCGCTGTGACGCTCTGGACCATGCCGGATCGGCGTGTGCCAACGGCATCGATCCGCAGCTCCTTGCGGTCGGCCGGAGATGAAAGGCGCGCTGCGTCGGCCTCCCGCAATATCCAAAAAAATCTACAAAGTTCTTTTAAAACATACGGATAGCAGCGCAGCCAACGGCGGACCGGTGTGGCTCTTTTGTTACAAGGCGCGGATAAAGAGGCCATAACGGCCAAAAATCCCGGCCCGTCCCTTTACAAAAATGCGGCCACTCAATTAGGACAAACCAGCATAAAGTTTAAGCTGCAGAGTTTAGGCTATGGTCCGCAACGTCGGGCTGTCTGTGGGGTTCCGGGCGGGTCAAGTTATTGATTTCGCGCCGGTTGATCAAAAAGGGGATTTTTATGAAAAAGACTGCAACCTCGCTCGCGCGTTTGAGCGTTGGCTCGGCTATCTCGGTCTTGGCGTTCGCTAGCTTTGCGTCATCGGCTTCGGCGCAAGTTGCACCGGCCGCGCCTGCGGCTGCGGAAGAAGATACGCCGAACGTCGACATCGTCGTTACTGGTACTTTGATCCGTAACCCCAACCTGACCTCGTCGTCGCCCATCAAGATCTTGAACGACGCCGAAATCACGAAGCGTGCGCCGAACACGGTGGAAGAATTGCTTCGTGGCCTGCCGGGCGTTTCGCCGGGCGTCGGTTCGCAGGTCAATAACGGTTCGAACGGCACCAACTCGGTCGATCTTCGCGGCCTTGGCGTGCAGCGCAACCTGGTCTTGCTCGATGGCAGCCGCATCGTCCCCTCGCTTGCCAATGGCGCGACCGATCTCAACGTCATTCCGCTCGCGCTGATCGAGCGCGCCGACCTGCTGACCGGCGGCGCATCGACCACCTATGGCGCAGACGCCGTGTCCGGTGTCGTCAACTTCATCACCAAGCGTAACTTCACCGGTGTCGATGTTCGGTTTGCGAACAAGATTTTGGGAACCGGCGATGGCTATTCGTTCCGCGGTGACATCACCGTTGGCGCCAACTTTGCCGACGATCGCGGCAACGCCGTTCTGAGCTTCGGCTATACCAAGGTCGACCCGGTCTATCAGATCCAGCCCTTCTCGACCTTCGGCATCAGCAGCACCAACGGTCGCGCCTCGGGTGCGTCGTTCACGTCGGTGCCGACCACGATTTCGTTCGACACCCAGGATCTGCAAGTCTCGGGTGGAACGTTGGTCCCGCAATATCAGGGCTTCAACTTCAACCCCTACAACATTTTCCAGACTCCGCTGATCCGCAAGAGCATCTACGCGGCGACCCATTATGATGTGGCCGACGGCGTGGAATTCTATGCGCGCGGCATGTTCTCGCAGAACACCATTCAGTCGATCATCGCGCCGTCGGGCATCTTCGGCAACGCGCTGACGATTCCTGCCAACAACCCGTATCTCAATTCGACGGTCCGCAATCAGCTTTGCGCGGCCAATTTTGCAAGCCAGACGGCAAGCGCCGCGGCGCAAACCAACCCGCTCATTGCCGCAGCACTCACGGCCGAT
Source organism: Sphingomonadales bacterium (assembly GCA_027489365.1). Classification (GTDB taxonomy): domain Bacteria; phylum Pseudomonadota; class Alphaproteobacteria; order Sphingomonadales; family Sphingomonadaceae; genus Sphingomonas. Next base: position 12,290 of record JAIXZV010000049.1, on the reverse strand, counting down.
GCTGCGAGATATACGCCCGCAAATTGTGCTCTGCAAACGGGCACGACCGCGTTTGTTGCGCCGACTGATACGGCGGCGGGCACTGTGGGCAACTCGATTACCTTGCCGGCGGTCTATCGTCGTCTCGTTGAGATCGGGCCGCGCATCAGCACGTACGAGAATACCGTGTACGATGCGCGGATTGGTACGAAGATCGATATCGCGAAATCCACGAGCCTCGACATCTCGGCATCCTATGGTCGCAGCGAGCAGACATCGACCCAGTCGGGATACGTCATCACGCAGCGCGTCCAGCAGGCCTTGAACGCCAGCAATGCGACGACCTGCATCGACACGACCGGCAATTGCGTCCCGGTTAATCTGTTCGGTGATGCCGGTTCGATCACGGCGGCACAGGCCGCCTTCCTGCAGGCGCAGAGCACGATTCGCATCAACACCGAACTGTATCAGGCACGTGCGGTTCTGTCCGGTGACATCGGCGGCGTCCTGCCGACGTCGGATAAGGCGATCAGCTACGCCGTCGGCGCGGAATATCGTAAGTATAAGTATGACCGCATCCCCGATGCGTTCGCGCAGGATCCTTCGGCACTCGGTGGTGCCGGCGGGGCGACGCTGCCCTTCAAGGGCGGATATGACGTTAAGGAAGCGTTTGCCGAGTTGATCGCGCCGCTCGTGACGGACAAGCCGTTCTTCAACGATCTGACGGTTGAAGCCGGCGTCCGCTATTCGTCCTATAACATTCAAGCGGCTGGCAGCCCGAAGTTCAACACGACCACCTTCAAAGGTGGCGCGACGTGGGAGCCGGTGAAGGGTGTTCGCTTCCGCGGCAACTATCAGCGTGCGGTACGTGCGCCGAACATCGGTGAATTGTTCGCTCCGACGGTTACGGGTCTGACCAACTTGACGACCGAGCCTTGCGTCGGCGCTGAACCGTTGACCAATGCAAATCTCCGTGCAGTCTGCCTTGCGCAGGGCGCGCCTGCAGCCTCGATCGGGTCGATCCAGGCGCCGTCGGCTGGTCAGGCAAACGCAACGGGTGGCGGCAATCCGGCGATCAAGCCGGAAAAGGCCGATACGTTCACGCTGGGTGCAATCTTCACCCCGAGCGAGATCGTCCCCGGCTTGTCGATCGGTGTGGATTACTTCAACATCAAGGTGAACCAGGCGATCACGTCGGCTCTGCCCGGAGACGTGATCAATGCTTGCTTCGGCAATATCACGGCAGCGTCGGCGACGTCGGCAGCCTGCACCTCGATCCGGCGTAACCCGACCAACGGTCGTCTGAGCGGGCCGACCGCGACGACCTTCGGTCTGCCGACCCCGTTGACCAACAACGGCCGCTATGCGACCGACGGTATCGACCTGACGGCCGATTACAGTCGTAAGTTCGGCGAGTTCGGGCTCGACCTCAGCTTCCGCGGAACCTGGACCGATCACCTGAAGTTTGCCGCTTCGCCGACCTCGGTCACGCGTGACTGCGTCGGGTATTTCAGCGTCAATTGCGGGCCGAGCTTGGGCCAGATCATGCCGGAACTGACGTGGCAGCAGCGCACCACGCTGTCGGCTAAGGGGGTCAGCCTGTCGGTATTGTGGCGCCATCTCGACTCTGTCCAATTCGAGGGCCAGGCTCCTGATTTCGTTGCGCGGGGTTACACGGCCGCCAACCGCAATCTGTTCAGCGGTGTCATCGCCAATGCCGCTGGCGCGAATTCGGCGCTCGCCGGACAGACCGTCAACTTCAACCGCATTCCGGCGTACAACTACATCGATCTGACCGTGCAGTTCGAGGTCGCCAAGGAATTCGTTTTGACGCTGGGCGTGCAAAACGCGTTCAACAAGCAGCCTCCGGTTGTTGGTGGTCAGGCTGGTTCGACCGCAGCGAACAGCGGCAATACCTTCCCGTCGACGTACGACCCGCTCGGTCGTTCGTTCAACGCTGCGGTACGCGTAAAGTTCTGATCGGTTATCATACCGAACAGCAAGATCAGGGGCGGCTTTCGGGCCGCCCCTTTTTTGTGCCGGTCTATTTGGTCGGAAGCAGGGGGTTTGGCGCGGTCAAGGCGATCCCCGCACTTTGCGCGACCTTGTCCGCCCAGGTCGCGACCATTGTCAGTTCCTCGGCATAGTTTTGTGCCGCTGCGCGTTGGTCGGCCTTGCGCGCGTCGGCATCGAAATCTCCGCCCGATTTCGCGTGCCGCGTGAAAACCGCTTGCACAACCGCCTCGCGTTCGGCGGCGGTGGCCGTCACCCCGAAGAGCGTGTCCAGCGCCGTCAGTGCCTCCACCGGCCGCGCCAGCAACACCTCGCTGTCCAGCGTACGAACGCGCATCGGCCATCGTTCGACGAGCTTGGCAAACACTGCGTGTTGCGCCAGCCATCCCGTGGCGGCGACTTGCAGGTCGGATTGCAGGAAGATGTCCTCCGGCGCGAAGCCGAGATCGACCAGCCCCTCCTTGATGAATTTCGCGAGCAGATCGCGCACCCACAATCGGCCCCACAGCCCTTTGCCGGCGATCGAACCGAGATACGCCTCAAGCGGCGCGTAGAGCAGCAATGCTGTTGCGTCGGGGCGATCGGCCAGCATCGCCAGTGCCAGTCCATTCACGACGTTGGACGGCTTGATAATGCCCACCTCGCCGGCCTCGAACGGTCGTGCAAGCGTCGCCAGGCCGTCTTGCAGAACGGCGCGGATCTGCGCGGGGTCGCCGCCACGATGGCGCCAGCCGACGAGATCGTTCAACAGGACCGGTTCCTTCAAACTGAACGCGCGCCCCGGACGATCATACGCATTCGCGACCAGCGTCGAGCAGCAATAAGCCGAGTGGAACACGAAATTCACCCGCTGCTCGGGGAGTGCAGGGGCGAGATCGCCGCGGCGAATGACCAGCGGATCGCCGACATCTGGCAATTCGGCATCGGTCAAAAAGGCGGCGCGACGCCGACGCTCGCGATCGACCGAGATGAAATGGATCGCGTCGTGACCCGGATCATAGCGATGCGCCAGCCATTCTGCGGGAAGCCGAACTTGCTCGGGCACTGTCGTCATTTTCTCATCCTCGTAGCGCCGCGGTGCAGGATCGAGCACGCTTGCCCGCCTTGGGCCATTATGCTTTGATCGCTGCATGGCACAGCATGACGCGGCGATTGAGGCAATATTGCGAGAAGCGTCAAGGTTGCGGCAACAAGGCCAGACTCAGCGCGAACGCGCTTTGCTGGACGACGCAGTGGCAGCACATCCGACGGCCCCTGCGCTCCACAACGCCCGTGGTCTGCGTGCGTTAGCCGATCAGGCGTTCGACACTGCGATCAGCAGTTTTGCCAATGCGGTTGCGGCCGATCCGACCGAGCCCGCGCTACGCCTCAATCTCGCTGCGGCATATCGGGCCAAGGGCGATGTGGCTGGCGAGCGGCAAAGTCTTCAGGACACGCTCGATCTCGACCAGTTGCATTTCATGGCGCGGCTTCGTCTTGCCGAGTTATTGCAGCGGGAAGGCGATCTCGCCCAAGCAGCGCAACACTGGAGCGCGGTCCTGCAAATCGCGCGCAGCCTTACCGAACGCTCCGATGCGATTCTGGAGATCGAGCGTCGTGCGCGCCGTTTCCTGGACGAGCATAACGCGGCATATGCGCGGGCGCTGGAGGCTGAGCTCGGTGGCCCGCTGGCCGAGACGGAAACGTCCTATCGATTCAAAGCGTGCGCCGAACACACGCTTGGTCGGCGCAAGATCTATCATAATGAGTGCGCGGGCGTGCATTTCCCGTTTCTGCCCGCCGACGAGTTTTTCGACCGTGCGCACTTCCCATGGCTTGCCGAGCTGGAAGCTGCCACGCCGCAGATCCGCGCCGAAGCTCTTGCGCTGATCGCGAACGGGACGTCAGCGATCCGCCCCTATGTCCGGCTGGACGCGGGGACGCCCCAGAATAAATGGAGTCCGCTGGACCAGTCGCTTGAGTGGAGCGCTTGCTTTCTCTGGGAGCAGGGCACGCAGAACGAGGCGATATGTGCCCTTTGCCCCGCAACCGCAGCGGCGCTGGCGCGCGTGCCGCAGACCGAGATCCCGGGCAAAGCGCCATCGGCGTTCTTTTCGATCCTGCAGGCAAAGGGTAAGATTCCACCGCATACCGGCGTTACGAATACGCGCTCGATCGTACACCTTCCGCTCGTCGTGCCCGAGGGATGCGGCTTCCGGGTCGGCGGGGAGACGCGCCCATGGCGCGAAGGCGAGGCCTTTGTCTTCGACGATACGATCGAACATGAGGCGTGGAACACCAGCGACCAACTTCGCGTCGTGTTGATTTTTGATGTGTGGAATCCGCATTTGACGGTGGCCGAGCAGGAGCATCTGAAAAAGCTCTTCGCCGTTGCCGATCTGCGCAATGCGCCGAAAGCGTTTGGTGCGTAGCGCGGCGGTCGGTGTTGCCTAGCATTCCCGCAAGCCGATCGGTAGGAAGTGTGATGTCCGGCACATCCTCGAGTGAATTGTTGAAAAAGGCGGAGGCCCATGTCCGCCGTGGCGAGTGGGCGCAGGCAATTCCGCTCCTTCAGGCAAGCCTGGCGATCGACGCAGCCCAGCCCGATGCCTGGTTCAATCTCGCCTGGGCGCAGCGTGCCGTCCGCGCGTTCGACGACGCCTTGCAATCATACCAGCAAGCGATCGACCGTGGTGTTGCGCATCCGGAGGAAGCGCACGTCAATCGCGCCGCAATCCTTTCGGACCATCTCTATAATCCCCAGCGCGCCATTGCCGAGCTAGAGGCGGCCTGTCTGGCGAATCCGTCGTTTGTCCCGGCGCTGCTCAATCTCGGCAATCTGTATGAAGATCTGGGCGAGCCCGATCTCGCGCGCGCGGCCTATGGTCGCGCGTTGGAGGTTCACCCCGGCAATGGTCGCGCCCATGCACGGATCGCGATGATCGACCTGGCTGTTGATCCGTCAGCAGGCGTTGTCGATCGACTGCGCAAGGCGATCGACCGCACAACCACGCTGGAGGATCGCGCAGAGCTGCTCTTTGCGCTCGGCACCGCCCTTGATGGCGCCGCCGACTATGCTGACGCCTTCCAGGCTTTTGAAGCGGCCAATTGGATCGCGCGCTCGATTGCGCCGCAGCGGTATGACCCGATCGCGCAGGAAGATCTCGTCGATCGGCTGATCGCGGCATATCCGGCGGATCTACCGCCTTCTGTGGCGGGCTCGCCGCGCAAGGCCCCGATTTTTATCTGCGGCATGTTCCGGTCTGGTTCTACCTTGCTGGAGCAGATTCTCGGACGCCATAGCGCGGTTCATTGTGGCGGTGAGTTGGAGGCAATTCCGGCGCTCGCCGGCAGGCTTCGCCCGTATCCGGAGGCAGCGGCTGCGCTTTCCGCCGAACAGGCGTCCGCGTTGCGCGACGACTATCTGAAACTGGCTCCCGCTACCAGTATCATGACGGACAAGCGGTGCGACAATTTTCTACATATTGGCCTGATCAAGACACTCTTTCCGGAATCCAAAGTCGTCCACACGCGCCGAAATGCGCTCGATACATTTCTATCAATCTACTTTCTGCATTTCGGTGAGGGCATTACCTACGGTAACGATTTTTCCGAAATACTACATTTCTATCGGCAATATCTTCGGCTTATGGCGCATTGGCGCAAAGTCTTTTCGGTTGATATTGTCGATTTCGACTATGACCATCTTGTTGCCGAGCCAGACAAGGCGATCTTCGACCTGATCGGGGCACTGGGGCTTCCGTGGGAGGATGGTTGTCTGGTCGCCGGTAGCGCGGCGAACGTGGTACGCACCGCCAGCGCATGGCAGGTTCGGTCTCCCGTCCATCGTCGATCATCCGGGCGGTGGCAGCGTTACCGGCACCATTTGGAAGGGGTCATCGCGGCGCTCGCGGAAATGGAAGAAGACGTCGCGTCGCGGTCTACGATCTCCTGCTAGCGGCGATCAGCCCACGACCCGACCTGGGCGACGGCATCGGCGTATAGACTTCAGACCGTCGTTTCACGGCACCGCGCGTCCGGCCTTCGCGCTTCGCAGCCGATCCGCGATACCAGCTTTGGTTCGCGCGGGGTTTTCACGATGGGGGCTCGCGCGCTAAGCCCCTTCGCCAACGGCACAGGTGCCGAACCCGGGGGACGCATGGCCGATTTGTTGCGCAGGAAAATCATCGCGTTGGGCGACGACCGCCCGGTCGAACACCGCCTCGCGCGGACCTTGTCGTGGCCGCACCTCGTCGCGCTGGGCGTCGGCGCGATCGTCGGTACCGGGATTCTAACCCTGATCGGCGTCGGTGCCGATCGCGCGGGGCCGGCGGTGCTGATCAGCTTCGCGGTGGCGGGTGCGATCTGCGCGTGCGCGGCGCTGTGCTATGCCGAAATGGCGACGCTGATCCCGGCCTCGGGCAGCGCCTATACCTATAGCTATGCGGTGCTGGGTGAAGGGATCGCCTGGGTCGTCGGATGGAGCCTGATCCTCGAATATTCCCTGGTCGTCTCGGCGGTGGCGGTCGGCTGGTCGAGCTATGCCGTGGGGTTCCTGAACTATGTCGGCATCGTTCTGCCCGAAGTGCTGACCCACGGGCCGACGGTGGCCGGGAACCTGTTCGACGGGACGTTGCGCCTGATCGCTCCCGGCATCAACGTGCCCGCCATTTTCATCATCGCCACGGTCGCCGGATTGCTGATGCTGGGCACACGCGAAAGCGCGCGGATCAACACCGCGCTGGTGCTCATCAAGGTCGCGACGCTGATCCTGTTTGTCGCGGTGGCGCTGCCGCATTTCGACGCTGCCAATTTTCGCCCGTTCGCGCCGCACGGCTTCGGCACGGTCGAGGCGGCGGGGGGCGTAAAATATGGCGTGATGGGCGCCGCCGCGATCATCTTCTTCGCTTTCTACGGCTTCGATGCGATCTCGACCGCGGCGGAAGAAGCCAAGAATCCCGAGCGTGACCTCGCGATCGGCATCGTCGGGTCGATGCTGGTGTGCACGATCATCTATATGGTCGTCGCCGCTGCCGCGATCGGCGCGGCGCGGCCCGAAATGTTCGGCAAGAGCGCCGAGCCGCTCGCGCTGATTCTGCGCCAGATCGGGCAGGGGCCGATCGCCGCGATCGTCGGCATTGCTGCCGCAGTAGCGCTGCCGACCGTGATCCTCGGCTTCCTTTATGGCCAGAGCCGCATCTTCCTGGTGATGGCGCGCGACGGCTTCCTGCCGCAAAGCCTCGCCAAGGTGTCTACGCGCGGCACGCCCGCGCGCATCACGCTGGTGACGGCAGTGTTCGTCAGCATCATCGCCGCGCTGACCCCGCTCGACGTGATCGCCAGCCTCGCCAATGCCGGGACGCTCTGTGCGTTCGTCGCGGTCGCCGCGTGCGTGCTGGTCTCGCGCCGCCGCGATCCCGCGATCCGCCGCCCGTTCCGCACGCCGCTCGTGTGGGTGGTTGCCCCCGCCGCGATCCTCGGGTGCCTGTATCTGTTCACCAGCTTGCAGGAAGTGACGCAGGTGTCGTTCCTGGTGTGGAACGCGATCGGGCTGGCGGTGTATTTCGTGTACGGTCGCGCGCGGGCGGTGGTGACGGACTAAGCCGCCACGATGTGCGCGCGGAACCAGGCGGTGAGGGCGTCGACTGTCAGTTCCCCGCCTGCCAGTGCGAGAAAGGTCGTGACGAGTTCTACGTCGCTGCACTCTAGCCGATAGCCGTTCAGCACTAGAAAGGTTTCGCTGACCACCGCCGCCGTGCGCTTGTTGCCATCGACGAACGGATGATTGCGCGCGATCCCGAACGCGTAGCTTGCCGCAAGGTCCGCCGCGTCGGGTTCGCCATAGGCGACCAGATTGAGCGGGCGCGCCATCGCGCTGTCGAGCATGTTGGGGTCGCGCACGCCGATCGCGCCGCCATGCTCGGAAAGCTGCTCTTCGTGCGCGGCGAGTGCGACCGCCCGATCGACCCAGATCCAATCCGCAGCCACGCCTTACTTGGCCAATTCCCGCAGAGCATTGCGGCGACGCTTCATCACGTCGCGCGCTGCCTCCATCTGCGCCGCAAACCCATCATCATGACGGCGCAAGCCGATACCCTCGGGGCTATCGGTCACGTCCACCAGATCGCCGAGTTCCACGCCCATCTTGGCGAGGGTCTCCTTCGGCAGGATCACGCCGACTGAATTGCCGATCTTGATAAGCTTGAGTTGCTTGGCAGGGGTAAAGGGCGCGTTCATACAAGCGTTATAACGCGCGACCTCCCAAAATTCAAACACTGGCCACCATCACCCCCACCGCATACAGCACCCCCACAGGGAGCCTCCACCATGTCCGCGTCCAAGCAAGACGGTTCGAACATCGTCGTCATCGCCGCTCTGCTCGCTAACCTCGGCATTGCGGTCGCGAAGTTCGTCGCGGCGTCGATCACCGGATCGTCGTCGATGCTGACCGAGGGATTCCACTCGGTCGTCGACAGCTTCAACCAGTTGCTGCTGCTCTACGGCAAGCGTCGCGGACGGCGACCACCCGATCATGCGCACCCGTTCGGCTATGGGCGCGAGCTGTATTTCTGGAGCTTCGTCGTCGCGATCCTGATCTTCGGTGTCGGCTCGGGCGTCTCGATCTACGAGGGCTGGGTGCATTGGAACGAGCCGGAAGAATTGCGCGACCCGCTGGTTAACTACATCGTCCTCGGCGTGGCGTTCGCGCTCGAGGGCGGGTCGTGGTTCCTCGCGGTGCGCGAATTCTCCGCTGCCAATCGCGGGCGCGGCTGGTGGGCGGCGGTGCGCCAGTCGAAGGACCCGGCGGGCTTCATCGTGCTGTTCGAGGATTCGGCCGCACTCGCCGGTCTGCTCGTCGCGGGCGTCGGCGTGTGGGCGAGCCATGCGTGGAACGATCCGCGCATCGACGGCCTCGCCTCGATCGTGATCGGCCTGATCCTCGGCGTGGTCGCAGCCTTGCTCGCACGCGAAGCCAAGGGGCTGCTGATCGGCGAAGCGGCCGACCCCGCCGTCGTCGCGCAAGTCCGCGCGATCGTCTCGGCGCGACCCGAGATCACCGCGGTCAACCACGTCCGCACGCTCCACACCGCGCCGCAAAGCATCTTCGTCGCGATCAGCGCCGACTTCCGCGACACGCTGACGATGGGCGACGCCGAGACGCTGATCGAGGCAATCGAAACCGAACTGAAAGCCGCCGAGCCGAGGTTGTCCTCGATCTACATCCGCCCCGAAAAGCAGGAGGATGCGGCGGTTTTGCCGGGAGCGCCAAGCGCCTAAGATCGTTCACGACTTCGGCACAATCTCCACCACATCCAGCAACGATTCAAACCGCGGCTGCGGCAGCACCAGCCGCCACCGGCGCGGGCCGATGCGTTCGATATAGCCGGCCAGATCGCGATTGGTGTCCTGCCCGTATTTGAGCGGTTTGGTCTCGTCGCCCAGCACCATCGTGCCGAGGAACACCCCGCGCGAGTCCGAATCCGGGAAGATCAGCCCGACCGGGCGTTGCGCGCCTGAAACCTTGTAGAGGCTCGACACGTCGCCCTCGTCCTTCACCATGCAATCGACCGCAGGATAGGATGTCAGATTGCGCATCGCCGTGCCGTTGGCGCCCAGCTTGAACACACGGCAGCGATAGGGACCCGCCTCCAGCCTGGCCGTCGGCAACGCGCGGTCGGGGTCGAACAGCAATGGATCGGCGCGTAGCACCGCCAGTTCGTCCGGGGCGGTGATCTTCGCCAGCGCATCGACCCACGCCTGTCGCCACCCGCGCAGCCGGATGCGGTCCGCCGCCGTCGCCACGCGGCGCCAGTCGGCGACGGATTCGCTCCCCGGCGTCGCGGGGCGCGACGGCGCGATGCGGACCTCGATACTCTTGCCGCTCTTGCCCGCACAGCCCGCCATCAGCGGGGCGGTGAGGGCATACAGGGCCGATCCCAAAACGCGGGTCAAATGGTTCAAGGCATTGGTTCTTTCGTGACGACGAGGGTCAAACTAACCACGCCCCCGGAAAGTTGCCAAGTCGCACTTTCGGCTCAGGCGGCGGTCCACCCGCCATCCACCGACAGGTTCGCACCGGTAATCGCCTTCGCCTCGTCGCGGCACAGGAACAAAGCGAGCGCCGCGACCTGATCGACCGTCACGAATTCCTTGGTCGGTTGCGCTTCGAGCAGCACGTCGTTGATGACTTGCTCGCGCGTCAGCCCGCGCGCCTTCATCGTGTCGGGAATCTGCCCCTCGACCAGCGGCGTCCAGACATAGCCGGGCGAGATGCAATTGACGGTGATGCCATGCGTCGCGGTTTCCAGCGCGATGGTCTTGGTGAGGCCCGCAATGCCGTGCTTCGCCATCACATAGGCCGATTTGTTGGGCGAGGCGACGAGCGAGTGCGCCGATGCGGTCGAGATGATCCGGCCCCATTTCGCCGCTTTCATATGCGGCACGGCGGCCTGGATCAGATACCAGGCCGAGGTGAGGTTGATCTTGATGATCGCCTCGAATTTGTCGGCCGGAAAATCCTCGATCGGCGCGACATGCTGGATCCCGGCATTGTTGACGATGATGTCCGGGCCGCCCAACTCGGCATGGCAGCGCGCGACCATCGCCGCGATCTGGTCGGGCTTGGTCATGTCGGCGGGGTCGTACAGCGCCTTGGCCCCGCTCGCGGCCTCAAGCTTGGCACGCTCGGCCTCGATCGCGGCGGGATCGCCGAACCCGTTGATGACGACACTCGCGCCCTCGGCGGCGAATACCTTGGCATATTCAAGCCCGATACCAGAGGTCGAGCCGGTGATGATGGCGGTCTTGCCCTTGAGGAACATGGGGGTCTCCTTCGGTGATGCGAACCTTACCGTTCGTCCTGAGTAGCGGCTGAGCGAAGTCGAAGACGCGTATCGAAGGACATGTGTCCGCCAAATCCTTCGATACGGGCCTTCGACAAGCTCAGTCCCTACTCAGGACGAACGGGGTTGGGAAAACTCTTGGTGGTCAAATCGAACGCCGCACTGGTGCCCGTTTCGATATTGTGCGCCACCAATTGCGCGTTCGCCATCGTCTCGGCGACGGCTTGCTGCCCCGCCTCCCAATGCTCGCGCATCGTGCGGGCGGAAAATTCGAAGTCGCGGCTGCCGCCCTCCCACGCATTGGCGCGGTAAATGAGGTGGACGAGGTTGACCGGGTCCTCGTTCGACTGCGCGCGCAGCGCCACTACGTCGGGGTCGTCATGCAATTCCGGCGGTAGCTTGGCGATCACCTTGCGCACCAATTCGCGATCCTTGCGGATGCGCATCACCTGGTCGGACACTTGCCGCGTCCGGCTGGAAAAGCGGATTTCCTTCTCGCGCGCCATCACGTCCATGATCGTGCGCGGACGCTCGGTCGCGGCCGAGAACAGATCGATCTGGAACGCCAGCAGCGCGCCGGTCTGGTTATCCAGCACATGCGTCAGCGGAGTGTTCGACACGAGGCCGCCGTCCCACCACAGCCGCCCGTCGATCTCGATCGGCGGCAGCCCCGGCGGCAGCGCGCCCGATGCCATGATGTGGCGCGCGTCGATCTTCGTGTCGGTCGTATCGAAATAGCGGAAATTGCCGCTCTCGACATCGACCGCGCCGACCGACAGCCGCACCGGGCCATTGTTGAGCAAATCCCAGTCGATCAACGCGTCGAGCGTGTCCTTGAGCGGCGCGGAATCGTAGAAGCTCATCGCCTCGGGCGTGCCCGGCACCGCGAACATCGGCGAGACGAACCGCGGGCTGAAGAACCCCGGCACCCCCGCCGCCAGCACGAACCCCGCCGACCATTCGTGCAGGAACTCGCGCATCTGTTCGTTCATGAAGATCGGGAAGCTCGGCAGCGCCGACGTCATCTTGTCCCAGAACGCCCCGAGCCGCTCGACCCGGCGCTCGGGCGGGTTGCCGACGACGATTGCGGCGTTGATCGCGCCGATCGAAATCCCCGCGACCCAGTCGATCTCGATGCCGCTCGCCGCCAGCCCCTCGATCACGCCCGCCTGATACGATCCGAGCGCGCCGCCGCCCTGCAGCACGAGCGCCACGCAATCGGGCAGGGGCAGGGGGGCAGCCGGTCCCTTGGCCAGCCGCTTGCGTTTGGGTGGGTTGATGTCTGCCATATCGTTCCAATGCCCGTGTTGCGGTGCGGGATCAACGTCGTTCGAGCGCGTTCGGGGCCACCGGAAAAGCCGGTTGCAACTCTGCGCGCGCCCAAGCATTCATGGGCGCAGCGGTAACGACCCCGGGACATTCGACCATGCGCCTCGACGATTTCGATCCGAACATCAATGTCGAGGATCAGCGCGG
>JAIXZV010000273.1 GCA_027489365.1 Sphingomonadales bacterium | reverse complement strand
TGCCGATCCCGGTGCCGGTCGCCTATCACACCTTCGGCGGGTGGAAGCGCTCGGCGTTCGGCGACACCAACCAGCACGGCGTCGAGGGCGTGAAGTTCTGGACCAAGGTCAAGACCGTTACGCAGCGCTGGCCGGATGGTGGGGTTGGCGACGGTGCCAACGCCTTCGTCATCCCGACGATGGGGTAGGGGCCAGGGTGGACCTCCCCATCGGCTGCTCAGCTGGGGGAGGGCATTTTTACCGAAACACTGTGGGTTCCGCCGTTGGCGCCCTTGCCGGCGTTTGCGGACCCTGCGGTGATGCTCGGGGCAGCGCTCGCTGCTGACTGATCGGGGGTAGATGCGCCGGCGAGCATTCCGCCCATCGTCGCGCCGTTCATGCCGAGTTCGCTCATCAACGCATCGATCAGCGGCCCACCGACCCGATAGCGCATCGCCGCCGCAACCGCAGCGTCAGCGAGGTTGGTCCCGTTGGCGGTGCCATCGCTGCCGCCGCCATCGCCGTGCAGCCCCCGCGCATCGAGGATGCTGATCTTGTCGATCTGCTCGATCGGCTTGCCCGCCGCCGCCAGGATGCCGGGGAGGGCATCGAGCATTGCCTTGCGGACGAGCAGCGCGGTTTGCGCGTCGTTCAGGATGTTGGTCGCTTCGTTCAGCGCAGTCTGGCCAGCCGCATCGACTTTGAAGGCAGCGGCACGTCCTTCGGCACGCGCTTTTTCGGCATCGGCCTCGGCATTGGCTTCGGTACGCAGCGCCGCGGCGCGTGCTTCGGCGGCTTCCTTGTCGGCCTGCGCCGCGACGGTGATCTGGACGGCTTCTTCCTGCGCGCGCTGCGTCGCCGCGATGACGGCGACGTTCTTCGTGCGGTTGGCGATTTCGGTCGCCTTGGCCGTCGCCACGCTTTCCTCGGCGCGTACGGCAAGCGCGCGGGCTTCGTTCGCGGCGGCGGTCGCGGTCGACTCTTCTTCGGACTTCTGCGCGGTCTGCACCGCAGTCGTGATGCGCGCGAGTTCGATGTTGCGGTCGCGTTCGATCGTCGCGGTCTGAATTGCGCCGTCACGCGCGATGGTGGCGGTTTGTGTGACCTTGTCGGCCTCGGTCTGCGCCACGGCCTGGGCCTGTTCCGCCGAGATGCGGGCGATCTCGGCAAGGCGGGTCTGTTCCGCCTCCGCAGTGGCGATCGCGGTCGCCTGCTGCGCGCGCAAGGCGGCGAGGGTCTGCTCCTGCGTCAGGCGCGCCTGCTCGGCGGCTTGCGCGATTTCGAGCGACTGGTTGTTGGCATCGAGATTGCGCTGCTCGATCTCGACGCGGTTGGTCGCGACGATGTCGTTGCGGATCTTCTTGCGCTCCTCGATCGTGCGGGTCAGCACGGTGAGACCCTCGGCATCGAAGGCATTGTTCTCGTTGAAATGCTCGAACGCGGTCTGGTCGAAATGCGTGATGCTGACCGATTCGAGCTGGAAGCCGTTCATGTCGAGATCGGTCATCAGCGCTTCCTGCACCTTCTGAATGAAGTCGGCGCGGTTGGCGTGGAGATGCTCCATCGTCATCGTCGCCGCGACCGAGCGCAGCGCGGAGACGAGCTTGCCGTCGAGCAAGGATTTTACCGCATCCGGGCTGTTGACCGCATCGCCCAGCGTCTGCGCGGCGGCCGCGATCGATTCCGCATCGGGCTTCACCTTGATGTGGAACAGGCCGACGACATCGACGCGGAGCTTGTCGAGCGTAATGAGCGCGTCCTTATTGAGGCGCGACACTTCCAGCTTCACCGTCGTCAGCCGCACCTGCATCAGTTCGTGCAGCACCGGGATGACCATGATCCCGCCATTGAGCACGACCTTCTCCCCGCCGAAACCGGTTCGGATGAGCGCTACGTCCTTGGTCGCGCGGCGGTAGAGCCGCGTCAGGATCAGGCCAATCACGGAAAGGACGACCAGCACGATGGCCGCGTAGATCAGGATAGTGATGAGCGATGCAGGCACGAAAGCCTCCTGTTGGGGTGTACCGCTGGTTAGATCGGACGCAGCGCGGTCGATGCGTCGGGCAGGACGTAGAAAATGCCGCCAGCCTTGCGAACGAGCAGGGCGGTCTCACCCTGCGCGATGACGTCGGTGTCGTGGTGGGGCTCGACCATGACGTAATGGGCCTGGCCGTGTTGATCGACGATCTTGGCGCGCGCCGGTTGGCCGCGCTTGGCGACTCCCTCCAGGATCGTGCCGCGTTGGCGCATCAGATCGTCTTGCGAAATGATGGTCGATTCGTAGCCCGGCATGATCCGCGCGAGCCCGCGCGCCGCGAACACGTTGATAAAGCCGCCGACCACGAGCGCGATTGAAGCAGCGACCAAGGCGTGGAGCGGCCCGCCGAGCAGCGCGGTCGAAGCCTGCTGCACCGCCACGCCGACGATCGTGAAGCAGCCGAGCAAGGCCGTCAGCCAGATCAGGATCGGCAAGCCGGCGCCCAATCCGAGCCAGTCGAGCACGCCGCCAGCACCGTGATGCCCGTCGAGACCCAAGTCCGCATCAACGCCCACTTCGCCGAGACCAAGCCCCACCGCTTCGATCAGGCCGATTCCGATCATCACGACGAAGGCGATAGAGAACGGCACGTACGCCGAAGTAAGGAAAGCCGCGAACATGGGGGAAGGTATTAGCCTTGGTCCTTCGGTCTGCACAGCAAAACCGGATTCATTCGGAGCGAATTCTTTGGCCATGTGGGCATCGCCGCAAAAACTTTGGCGGCGCGGGCGGACGACGGCGCAACGCCATTTGCCGCCACGATCCTGTCATGCGCTGTTTTGCGGGTAAAAGGCCGGGGAGGTGTGGGTGCGCTTTTATCTTTAAGCTGTTGATGTAAATATAGAATATACATTTTTAGCGGCGGGCGCCAAGCAAAAGGCCTCTTCAATCGCAGGCTGCAGTCGCATTTTACGAGACATTCTCCGGAACTCGAAGGGAGGTTCTTAGGCTGGGGCAAACTGGACCAAGGATGGATTCTCTGCACCAATTTTACACCCGATCGCTGCTTGTGAATGGTGGAGGCCACGCTACGATCCGCCGCAGAACATTGGGGCGATAAATGATACGTAAACTGCTTGTTGTCGCCTTCCTGTCCACTTCGGCAGCCGCACATGCCGGCGACAAGCCGCTGTATCAGCCGGTTCCGGACTGGGTGAAGCCAGCGCCCCCGATTGATGCGACAAAGATCAAGGACGATGCGCCTGTCATTCTCCAGCTCGACACGCAGCAGCTCCTGAAGAATGGGGAGGTTTGGAACTATACCGACGCCGCGACGCGCGCGGCATCCCAGCAAGTGCTCGATTCAATCGGCACGCTTAAGCTTCCGTGGCTTCCTGACAAGGGCGACCTGATCATCCACAAGCTTGAGATTATTCGTGGCGCCGAACATATCGACCTACTCGCGGGCGGCCCGAAACTGTCAGTATTGCAGCGCGAGGAGGGGCTGGAACAGCGCCAGCTGAACGGACTTCTGACGGCGACGATGCCGATCGAAGGGCTTCGCATCGGCGACGTTTTGCACATCGTCGCCTCAGTGACCCAAAAGGATGCGGCGCTCGGCGGCAATGTGCAGGCGTTGAGCGGCGTGCTCGCCGACCCGTTTCGAACCCAGTTCGCGCGGGTACGCTTGCTATGGCCCGAGGGCGACAAGATTTCGTGGAAGACCAACGCGACCGGCGCCGTGCCGCAGATCAGCGACAGTGGTGGGTATCATCAACTCGAATTCCAGATGCCGCTGGCCAAGCAGCCCGAGATGCCTGTCGACGCGCCAGTGCGCTATCGCGGGCCGCGGCTAATCGAAGCATCGAGTTTCGCCGATTGGGGCGAGATTTCGAAGGTCATGGCACCGCTCTACAAGACGGACGGGCTGATCGCGGTCGGCAGTCCACTCGCCACCGAAGTCGCGAAGATCAAGGCGGCCGAGAGCGACCCACTCAAGCGCGCAGAGCTCGCACTGGAACTGGTGCAGGGAAAGATCCGCTATCTGTTCAGGGGTATGGAGGGGGGTAACTACGTACCCCAATCTCCCGCACAAACGTGGTCGCTGCGTTATGGCGATTGCAAGGCTAAGACACTGCTATTGTTGGCCCTATTGCGCGCACTTGACGTCAAGGCGGAGCCGGTGCTGGCGAGCAGCCAGTTTGGCGACATGGTGCCAGGTCGCTTGGCTTCGCCAGCTTCGTTCGACCATGTGCTGGTACGTGCGACGATCGGTCAGGACGTGATATGGCTCGACGGGACGAGCAGCGGTGCGCGGCTGATCGATATACACGACACGCCGCCGTTCGGGTGGGTCCTTCCGGTGCGCGCTGAGGGTGCCGAACTGGTTGCGATCCCATTTCACCCAGCCGCGCGCGCTGACGCGCGGGTCGATCTCGCGTTTGACCAGACCGCAGGGGTGGGGATGCCCGCCCCGATGAAGATCACGGCCGTCTATCGCGGGGCGGTCGCACAAATGATCCGCGCGGTTTCGCAACAAGCCGGCAAGGACGATCTCGACAAATTCGCCACGACTGTGCTTGGTAATTTTTTCGGAGACGGCAAGATCGTCACCCGCACGTTCAACTATGACGACGCCACCGGTGAGATGAATGTCGCAGCGACCGGTATCGCCTATCCCAACTGGAACAGGGAGGAGGAGCGGTACCGATTAACGCTCGACAAGCTGCTGGAGAAAGTGTCGTTCGAGCCCGATCGCTCGCGATCCGCCTGGCGCGACATTCCGGTGATGACGGGCAACGATGGCTCGATGCAGATTCGTACCACGGTCCATTTACCCGACAAGGGACTCGGCTTTACGTTGGACGGTGCCGACCAGCTGTCGGACACGCTGGCCGGCGTCCGGTTTGAACGAACCACAACGGTCGCGAACGGCGTACTGACGATCGAAGAGAAGGCGCTGGGCACACGCGCGGAAATCGCACCAAAGGATATTGCCGGAGAGCGCGCGCGCGTCTCCCGAGCGAAGACGCATCTGCTGCGCGAGAATGCGCCCGCCAGCTATCCGGCACTTTGGCAGGTCGTTGAAGCGGGCAAGAAGAACAAGCGTTTCGATGCATTGCTGGCGCTTTTCCGTCAGGATATCGCTGCACGGCCCGATAAGGCAGAGCCGCTGACCGACCTCGCTTGGTTTCATGAAAAGCTCTACATGCGGCGCGAGGCGATCGACGATTTGACTAAGGCGATCGCGATTGAACCCGATGCCGATACGTATCTGAAGCGCGCACGCCTGTTGGCTGCGCTCGGCGACAGCGACAAGGCTGCGGCGGATATCGCCGAGGCGCGCAAGATCGATCCGGGTTCGTCCGCCGCAATCACGCAACTGGCGGAGTTGGAGGCGGATCGCGGGCATTTCGATCAGGCGCTCGAATTGCTCGACGATCGCATCGCGGAGGGTGGCAAGGAGAAAAATGGCTTCGTTTCGACAAAGGCCACCGTCCTCTCCGCAAAAGGCGACAAGGATAGCGCGATCAGCACGATCGACGGTGCGATCGCCGCGAGTCCGGGCAATGCCGATCTGCTCAACACTCGCTGCTGGGTGAAGGGCACGCTCGATGTTGCGCTCGACACCGCGCTGAAGGATTGCTCCCGCGCGATCGAACTGGGCGAGTCGGGGTCCGCTGCACTGGACAGCCGCGCGATGGTCTTCTTCCGGATGGCGCGCTTCGAGGAGGCCCTCGCCGCTCTTAGCGCCGCGATCGACCGCGATCCCGATCAGGCCGGGAGCTGGTTCATGCGTGGCGTGATCCACAAGCAAATGGGCAATGCGAAGGCCAGCCACGAAGAGTTGACGGCAGCACGGCTGATGCGGCCTGATATTGACAACGAGTACGCAAGATTTGGCATCAAGCCATGACCGAAGCGCCTTGATGTTGCCTTGGTCCACAAACCCGGACGTCTGACATTGACCCGCCCACAAGCGTGGGGAAGGTGGAGATGGCATCGCGTTCGAGCTGGCTGAAGCGCGGTCTTGCCTTGTCTTCTGCGGCTGTCATTGGGCGAGCTCTGGTCGAACAGCGACCCGACAAGCTCGCTATGATCGCTGCGACAGCAGTCCTGTTCATCGCGGTGGTCGGCGTGGGGTGGCTATTTGCGGCTAGACGCGAACGCTAATTGGAGGTCCGGTGGTCGGTCGCGGCCCGACCGCTCTTTTGCCGATAGCGGCCAGTTGGCTTTCACAAGGACGGACCACAACTGGCGGAGAAGTTGGCTACATGCACCCAGATGCCGTTTTTCGACAGAAGTTGGCTTTCAACGGTCGGTATAGCTGCGCGGACGCCCGTTTCCCTGCATAGCGCATTTGCGAAGCGGTCCCATACGTCCGGCTTGTCTCTCTCTCATCCGCAGGACGCGCGAACCTCACCTTGGTAGAGCGTTGGTAATTCGTTGGCTCAACGTTGGTTCGTGCCAAAGAACTGACCACAATCCGGGTGCGCTGCAAGGGCAGCCCCTGGGGACCAAGTGCAACGCTAAGGGGTTCAAATATAAGGGGAGCGTTCGAGCTCGGGGACGCTTTGAGGTGTTCTGGAACGCCCTGCGAAAGCGGTAATGGTCGGGGAGACAGGATTCGAACCTGCGACATCCTGCTCCCAAAGCAGGCGCGCTACCGGACTGCGCCACTCCCCGACGCGTGGCGCTGCGCTTAGAGGGGGTTGGGCGTTAGCGCAAGCGAAGGATCGCTGCGCAGTACCGACCAGCCTTGCGGCAGGTAATCGAGCGACATGTAGAAATAGAAAGCGCACGATCCGTCGCCGCGGTAGCTTGCGCCCTTCAGGATGCCGAGCGCGGTGCTGCCGGTGAAGACCGGCGATCCGCTGTCGCCGCCCTTGCAGGTCGGGCCGGCGACGGTGACCCAGGTCGGCAGGCACGGGCCGCCGCAGAGATCGCCTGCGGGGGCGAAATCGGTGAGTTGCACCAGCGCGCAGCTGAAGCCGGTGCGCTCGCCGCGGCGACAGACGAAATCGCCGGCCCGGGTGCTGGTGCGGCTGCGCTGTCCGGTCACGGCGCGCAGGCGGGTCTTGGCGGTGTCGGCGTAGAAGGTCGGGGGCAGGGGGCCGGGGGCGGTGTTGATCTGCACGTCGTGATAGCCCCAGCCCCATTGCCCGACAAAGGCGAGCGGCACGCTGGTGCCCTGTGCATCACGGTAGGTGAGTTGATCGAGACAGTGGGCGGCGGTGGTGACGGCGCTGCGCAATCCATCGGTGACGTTGAAGCCGGTGGTGCAGAGATAGCGCTTGCCGTCGTCCGGGCTGGTCCCCTCGACGCGCGCGCCGCCTTCGGGAGGCGTGGCAGCGAGGTTGACGTCGCGGTGGTTGAGCACGCGGATCTGCACCGGCACGCCTGCGATTCCCTCCAGCCGTGCCTTCAGCGATTCGGTGCTTGTGGCCGCGTCGAGATCGCCGATGGTGACGACCAATTCGCCGGTGCGCGGGTCGAGCCCCATGCCGGGCGGCACGCGCAAAGCGGCGCGGATCGCGGCCTGGTGATAGGTCATCGCCCAGATGACGCGTTCGCGCGTGACCTTGGCGCCGGTGCGGAAGATGACGGGGACGGTGCTGGCGTCGGTGGTGAGCGTCTGATCGGGGACGGGATCGCTGCCGGTGAGGTAGACCACGATGCGATAGGTCGGGCGATGTTCGATCGCGATCCCGGCGAGGCGGTCGCGATAGGTTTCGGCGATGGTGTCGGTGAGGGGGACGCTGGCCGCCTGTGCCGTCAGCCGGGCGCTGGCCTCGGCCTGTGACACGCCGAACTGCCGGGCATATTCGGTGGCATCGCGTTCGAGCGATTCCGCCGGGGTTTCGAGGACCGGCGCGGGCGGAACCGGTGCCTGCGCAAAGGCTGGCTGAGCGAGCAGGAGCAGCGCGCCGAACAGTAAACGGCGCAGCATCGTGGTTCAGCCGATCTCGAACAGGCGGTAGATCGGCCCGGCGGGCGTCTGTTCGCCGATCCCGACCACGATCGTATCGTTGAGCCACACATAGCGCGGATCGCCGCATTCGAAGCGGGCGACGACGTGCAGTTTATAATCCTCGGGCGCGAGGCGTTCGCCTTTTCGGAAGCGCGCCATCGCCTCGGGCGCGGCGCGCATCGTGCCCTGATAGGCGAGATAGAGCGTCGCGCCGTCATCGGTGGTGAGCGTCAGGCGCACGTCGATCGCCAGCGCCCCGTCGGTGCGGGACACGAACCAGTCGTGCCCCGGCGCGACGGTCCCTGAGAGCCGCTCGCCCGCGAACCGCCCGCCGCGCACCGGGGCGATACCGCGATGCCCCGCCGCCGTCGCCCCGATCGCCACGAGCCCAGCGAAATCGACGTCGAGCGTCAGCGTGGTCAAATGGCGATGGGGTAAAGCGGGGGGCAGTTCCATCGGATCAGCCAGCCCAGGCTTCGAACGGCAGATCGAGATCGTCGGCGACCGCCTTATACGCGATCTTGCCCTTATAGACGTTGAGCCCGTTGGCGAGGTGGGGATCGGCTTTCATCGCGCCCTCCGCACCCAGATTGGCGAGCTTCAAGGCAAAGGGCAATGTCGCATTGTTCAGCGCAAAGGCCGAGGTCCGCGCAACCGCGCCGGGCATGTTGGCGACGCAATAATGAATCACGCCGTCGACCTCGAACACCGGATCCTGATGCGTCGTCGCGTGGCTGGTTTCGAAGCAACCGCCCTGATCGATCGCGATATCGACCAGCACGCTGCCGCGCTTCATCGTCTTGACCATTTCGCGAGTCACCAGCTTGGGTGCCGCAGCACCGGGGACGAGCACCGCGCCGATCACCAGATGCGCGTTCTTCACCGCCGCCGCGATCGCCGCGCTGGAGGCGTAGGCCGTCTTGATCTGGCTGGAGAAGAACATGTCGAGTTCGGCGAGGCGCGCGTTCGAAATGTCGTAGATCGTCACGTCGGCGCGCATCCCGACCGCCATTTGCGCGGCGTTGACGCCCGATACGCCGCCGCCGAGAATCGCGACCTTGGCGGGGGCCACGCCCGGCACGCCGCCGAGCAGAATGCCGCGGCCGCCTTGCTCCTTCTCCAGATAATGTGCGCCGACTTGCACCGACATGCGCCCGGCAACTTCCGACATGGGTTTGAGCAGCGGGAGCGAGCGATCGTTGGCAGTGACCGTCTCATAGGCGATGCAGGTCGCGCCCGATGCCATCAGGCCCTCGGCCTGCGGCTTGTCGGCGGCGAGGTGGAGATAGGTGAAGAGGACATGGCGCGGCTCGAGCAAGGCGATCTCGCTCGGCTGCGGCTCCTTGACCTTCACGATCATGTCGGACTGCGCGAAGACCGATGCCGCATCGGGCAGGATCGTCGCGCCGGCCGCGACATAGTCCAAATCCTCGAAATCGATGCCGAGGCCCGCGCCGGTCTGGACGAACACGGTGTGTCCCGCCGCGACGAGATCGGACACTGACGGTGGGGTCAGCCCGACGCGATATTCGTGATTCTTGATTTCCTTGGGCACGCCAACACGCATGGGACTCTCCTTTTCGGAGAAGGTTTACACCAAACGCGCCGGGAAGTGTTTGCAAACTTCCCGCCACCACCGCTCTTCAAGCGACAATCTTGCATCAAGTCGGGTAGTGTCGCAAGATGATCCCGCATGGATCAAATCGACCGCAACATTATCGCGCAACTCGCGCGAGAGTCGGATCTCACCAGCGAAGCGTTGGGGGAACGTGTCGGCCTGTCGCCCTCCGCTGCGCATCGCCGGGTTAAGGGGTTGGAACAGCGTGGGATGATCCTCGGCTATCGTGCCCGCCTTTCGCGCGCGGCGCGGGGCAATCCCTCCACGGTCTTCGTGTCGGTCACGCTGGCGGATCAGCGTCAGGCGACGATGATGCAGTTCGAACAGGCGCTGGCCCATACCGCGCAGGTCAGCGAAGCCCATTTGATGAGCGGCGAATCCGACTATCTGCTCAAGGTATTGGTGCGCGAAGACGACAGTTATGAGCGCATTCACCGGGAAGTTTTGTCGGCCTTGCCCGGTGTCCATCGACTGGTGACCCAGTTCACGATCCGCACCCTTGCCAGCGAAGTATGAGTGCCGTTGCGGGGGCAATTGGCGCGTGCTATTGCGCCGCACCATCGGGGCCCCAAAATGTGCCGTCATCCATGATCTATGCTTATGAAATTCGGACAAGAATAGCCGTCGCGTGAGCAGTGTTCAGCCCAGCGTCGGAACAGGTTTTGCCGCGTCCGACTCCGATCTCGCGTCCGCCGACGGCGATCCGCATCCGCACGGCCGCGACGGTCTGCTGAAGCTCGCGCTCGGGGCGATCGGCATCGTGTTCGGCGATATCGGCACCAGCCCGATTTACGCCTTTCGCGAAACCTTTGCCGGGCATCACAAACTCGCGCTCGACCCCGCGCACATCATGGGCGTCGTCAGCCTGATGTTCTGGTCGATGATGATCGTGGTGACCCTGAAATACGTCACGATCATCATGCGCGCCGACAATAAGGGCGAGGGCGGCAGCCTGGCGTTGCTCGCGCTGGTCAACGGCAAAACCAAGAACAAGCGCTGGTCGAACGGGATCATCCTCTTGGGCGTGTTCGCGACCGCGCTGTTCTATGGCGATTCGATGATCACGCCGGCGGTGTCGGTGCTGTCGGCGGTCGAGGGGCTTGCGGTCGCCAATCCCGCGCTCGGCGGGTTGGTGATGCCGATTTCGATGGCGATCATCATCGGCCTGTTCTCGATCCAGCGCAGCGGAACGGCGCGCGTCGGCCTGTTCTTCGGCCCGATCATGCTGCTCTATTTCGCGGTGATCGCGACGCTCGGTGTGCTCAGCATCGTGAAGACGCCGGAGATCCTCTGGGCCTTTTCGCCGCATTATGCGGTGGAGTTCTTTGCACTCGATCCGGTGCGCGCCTTCCTCGCGCTGGGCTCCGTGGTGCTCGCGGTGACGGGGGCGGAGGCGCTCTACGCCGACATGGGGCATTTCGGGCGCAACCCGATCCGCGTGTCGTGGCTGTTCTTTGTGCTGCCCGCGCTGATGCTCAATTACATGGCGCAGGGGGCGTTGCTGTCGCGCGTCGGCGCGCCCGCGCTCGAAAGTCCGTTCTACATGCTGGCGGGCGAGCATTTCCGTTTTCCGCTGGTGTTCCTCGCCACCGCCGCTGCGGTGATCGCCTCGCAAGCCGTGATTTCGGGTGCGTTCTCGGTGACGCAACAGGCGATCCAATTGGGCTTCATGCCGCGGTTGCGGATCGAACATACCAGCGCGGCGACGGTCGGGCAGATCTATATCCCGTTGGTCAATTGGGCGCTGCTGGTGATGGTGCTGCTGCTGGTGGCCTTCTTCCGCACCTCGTCCAACCTCACTTCGGCCTACGGGATCGCAGTGACGGGGGCGATGCTGATCGACACCTGCCTGCTGACGGTCGTGCTGTTCCGGCTGTGGAACTGGCCGATCTATTATTCGGTGCCCTTGCTGGCGGTGTTCTTCCTGGTCGACGGGGCGTATTTCGCCGCGAACCTGACCAAGGTGCCATCGGGCGGGTGGTTCCCGTTGCTGGTCGGCTTCATCATCTTCACCTTCCTGACGACCTGGTCGAAGGGGCGGAAGCTGATGATCGACCGGATGCGCGAATCGGCGATGCCGATCAAAGTGTTCATCCAGTCCGCCGCGACCTCCGCCACGCGCGTGCCGGGCACGGCGGTGTTCATGACCTCCTCGCCCGAGGGCGTGCCGCACGCGCTGCTCCACAACCTCAAGCACAATAAGGTGCTGCACGAGCGGATCATCCTGCTGACGATCAAGATCGCCGACGTGCCCTATGTGGCCGAGGGGCAGCGCTGCTCGCTTGAGGATCTCGGGTCGGGCTTCCACCGGATGGTGCTGAAATACGGCTTCATCGAGGAACCCGACGTGCCGGTGGCGCTCGCCAACGTGCATCGCTGCGGCGCGGATTTCCGGATGATCGACACCAGCTTCTTCCTGTCGCGACAGACGCTGCTCGCCTCGTCGCATCCCGGCATGATG
>JAIXZV010000008.1 GCA_027489365.1 Sphingomonadales bacterium | reverse complement strand
CTGAGCGCGACCGAGGTGGCGACGTGGCGGGCATAGCGCTGCGCGAAGTCCGGGAATTTCGACCAGGCGTCGATCAGTTCCCACGGCAGCCACGTGTCGAACAGCGTCGGATAGAGACGATATTCACGATCCTGCAGCCGCCCGACATATTTTGGCTGGCGCGGCATGTTGGGACGCGAGCGGCGCGAGGCGATCATGTCGGCCGTGCCGAGGCCGATGACCGCGCCGATCAGATCGCGCATCGGCATGACGTTGATCTGATTGAGGAAGCCGACCTGTTCGCGCTGCAGATCTTCAAGCCGCTGCTCGGCGCTCGGGTCTAGCGAAAACTGGCGCGAAACGTCGCGCGCGCCGTTGATCGAGGCGATGGCGGTGAACAGTCCATCGAGCGAACGCCGCCCGCGATCCGAAAGATTATAGCCCATGATGTTCAAGTCCTAATGGCTGGGTGCGGGGTCGGTTGGCGGGTCAGAAGATGCCGGAATAGTTGCCGGATGCGCCGCCTGCGGCTTGCGGGCGCACACGGAAATTCGGGGCCGGATTGTCCTCGGCTGCGTCCTCGATCTTCTTGAGCTTGATCGCGAGGGCATCGCTTTCCTGGCGGAATTCGGTGCGCAGCCCATCGACCTGAGCGACGAAGAGCTTGCTGAATTCCTCGAACATCGTGCGCAGATGCGAGAAATCGAAGGTCTGCTCGGTTGCCGGTTCCGCCTTAGGCTCCGGCTTGGCTTCCGGTTCGGCCTTGGAGAATTTCGCGGTGAAGCCGTCGAACATCGTCTTGAGCGAGTTGAGCAGCGCCGCGCCGCCCTCGGCCGTCGCATCGTCGGGAAATTCGATCGCGGCCGATTCGTCGTGCGAGACCTGCAGCGTGCCGGGCAGGTGCCGGTTGAACTGCAGGCGCTCGGTCGCGATCGAAGCGGGGCTGTCGGTGAGCGCGCAGCCCATCATATAGGCGAAGCCCTTACCGCCGAAATTGGGTTCGATCTCGATCGAGGGGTAGACCTTCTGCCCGGCCTCGTTGAGCTTCTTGGCATCCGGGGTCACGTCGAACACGCCGAACAGCGCCTTGCGCTTCTCGGGCTTGCCGTTGAAGTTCACTTCGGTCTCGCCGATCGACAGTTCGAGCACGTCGCCGAACGCGCGGAACGGGCCGTCGCCGCTGACGCCGCGAACATGCTCGATATTGAGCCGCGCGCCATAGGTCTTGGG
Organism: Sphingomonadales bacterium; assembly: GCA_027489365.1. Classification (GTDB taxonomy): domain Bacteria; phylum Pseudomonadota; class Alphaproteobacteria; order Sphingomonadales; family Sphingomonadaceae; genus Sphingomonas. The sequence goes on along the minus strand of JAIXZV010000008.1, from coordinate 12,945 downwards.
GTCGTAGCTCGACGCCATTTCCTCCAGCATCTTGTCATCGATCTTGCGCCCATCGACCGTCGAACCGGCCGTGGCGAGAAGGAATGGCTTGGTCTTCATTTCGGGCTCCCAAGGGCTGATCATGTCGAAGGAAAAGGACACCCCGCCCTTCGCATTCCTCCCTAAAAGGCGGTGAACCGGCATTTCAGCAACGCGCGCGCCCGGTAGCGCGGCGCTCTACCCGCCAAGCATCGCGCGGGAAGGGAACCGAGCCGTGCATGGCGTATCGCCATGCAGTCCGCACATGCCCCCTCTTCGAGCGATGACGACGCGGCGATCAGCCGCCAGGTGACGCGGGCGGCACGGCGCGAAGCGCGCTCGCTCTATTGGCGTGGCTGGCAGCTCAAGCACATCGCCGACGAATTGCGCATCGCCTACGGCACCGTCGCTTCGTGGAAATCGCGGGAGGATTGGGACAAGGACCCGCCGATCGTCATCATCGAGGATCGGATCGAGGCGAAGATCGCCACGCTGCTCGACAAGGACCCTTTCACCGAAGGGGACATGAAGCGCGTCGATTTCCTGATGCGCCAGATGGAGCGCGCCGCGCGGATCCGCAAATATTCGGAGAGCGGGAAGGAAGGCGATCTCAACGCCAAGGTCGCCAACCGCAATGACGACAAGGCCAAGACCAAGCGCGCCGACAAGCGCAAGAATTTCCTGTCGCTGGATCAATGGGCGGCGCTGCTCGACGATTTCCACGAGAAGAATTTCGAATATCAGGAAGTCTGGTGGGAGCAGCGCAACCAGCGCACCCGCAAGATCCGCAAGAGCCGTCAGGTCGGCGCGACGTGGTATTTCGCGCGCGAGGCCGTCGCCAAGATCGGCGAGGCGGTGCTCGCGGCCGAGCAGCCGCGCAATCAGATCTTCCTCTCGGCCTCACAGCGGCAGGCGAACAAGTTCCGGCGCGAGATCGTCGGCTGGGTGCGGCGCGTCACCGGCGTCGAGCTGAAGGGCAACCCGATCGTGCTCGACCTCGATTTCGGGGGCGGCGAGCGCGGTGATGCCGATGATGCGGGCGATCCACCGCCCGTATTCGATCCGGTCGGCCTATACCCGCTCTCGACCAACAGCGCGACCGCGCAGGGCGAAAGCGGCGATTTCTATTTCGACGAATTCGCCTGGGTGCACGGCTTTGCCGACCTGAAAAAGGTCGCCAGCGCGATGGCGACGCACACGATCTACAAACGCACCTATTTTTCGTCGGCCTCGGCCAAGACGCACCAATCCTATGCCTTCTGGTCGGGCGAGGAATGGAACCAGGGCAAGCCCAAGGCGCAACAGCGGCCGTTCGACATTTCGACCCGCAATCTGCGCGATGGCGCGATCATGCCCGACGGATCGTGGCAACAGATCCTGACGATCCACGACGCGGTGAAGAAGGGCCTCGGCGCGCTGGTCGATGTGGCCGAGCTGCGCGTCGAATATTCGGAAGACGAGTTCCGCAACCTGTTCGAATGCGAAGACATCGACGATTCGGAGAGCAGCTTCCCCTATGCGCGGATCTCGCCCGCGCGCGTCGATAGCTTCATCAAGTGGCGCGATTTCCACCCGGCGCTGATCGATATGCCGGGCGGGCGTCCGTTCGGCGAGAAGCCGGTATGGATCGGCTATGATCCCAACAAGCAAGGCCGCGACGATGCCGCCTTGATCGTTGTCGCCCCGCCCGAGGGGCCGAAGGGCAAGTTCCGCATCCTCGACAAATACCGGCTCAACGGGCTGGATTTCGCCGGGCAGGCGGCTTTCCTCAAATCGATCTGCGCGCGCTACAACGTCGTCGATATCGCGATCGATACGACCGGGCACGGCCTGGCGGTGTGGGAGCTGGTGTCGAACTGGTTCCCGGCCGCGCGCAAGATCGAGTATTCGGTCGCCTCCAAGACGGCGCTCGTGCTGAAGGCGCAGAACGTGTTCCGCGAACAGCGGATCGAGTTCGACGCGGGTTGGACCGACCTGATGCAGGCGTTGATGGCGATCCGCCCGGCGCTCACGCAAAGCCAGCGCGGCGTCACCTACGTCGCCCGCCGGGGCGGCGAAATCGGCCATGCCGACATGGCGTGGGCCTTGTTCCACGCGCTTTCCAACGAACCGCTCGACATCGCCACCGCCGACCAGGCGCAGGGCGGCACCGTTACCTTTTTCGACTGAGGACCGACCGATGGGCATGAAATTGAAGAAGACCGCGCCGACCGTGGCGGAGCCGACCGCGCTGGCGACGATCGACCCGCCCCGAGCGCCAGCGGAGGCGACGGTTTTCGCGTTCGGCGACCCGGAAAGCGTGCTCGATCGGCGCGAGATCGCGCAATATTTCGAGATCTGGCACAACGGCCAATGGTACGAACCGCCGTTGCCGTTCCACCGGCTGGCGCAGTCGTTCAACATGAGCCCGTACCATCGCTCGGCCATCGCGCTGAAGGTCAACCTCATGATCGCGCAGCATGTGCCGTCGCGCTGGTTGAGTGCCGACGCGTTCGAGCGCTTCGCGATCGACTTCCTGCAGCTTGGCAACGCCTATCTCGAATGGATCCCGAACTTGGCCGGGCGGCTGGCGCAAGCGGCCTATGCCCCGGCGCTGCACTTGCGCGCGGGCGTCGAGGCGGATGTCTATTGGTTCGTCAACGGGCCTATGGGCGATGCGCACGCCTTCGACGCGGGGCGGATTTTCCACCTGATGCAGCCCGATGTCGCGCAGGAGGTTTACGGCCTGCCCGAGTGGCTGTCGGCGCTGCAAAGCGGGTTGCTGAGCGAGAATGCCACGCTGTTCCGTCGGCGCTATTACCTCAACGGCGCGCACGCCGGGTTCGTCTTCTATTTGAGCGAGCCGCTCGCCGACACCGCGACGGCCGAGAAGATCTCGGAAAAGCTCGGCCAGGCCAAGGGCGTCGGCAATTTCAAGAACCTGTTCGTCCACATCCCAAAGGGCAAGAAGGACGGGATCCAGATCATGCCGATCGCCGACGTGACCGCGAAGGACGAATTTTCGAGCGTGAAGAACATCAGCCGCGACGACATGCTCGCCGCGCACCGCACGCCGCCGCAATTGATCGGCATCATCCCGCAGAACAATGGCGGTTTCGGCAAGGTGGGCGAGACGCGCGACGGCTATTACGAGACTGAGATCATCCCGATCATGCGCCGGATGCTGCGCGTCAATGACGCCTTCGGCCTGCCGGTGCTGGCTTTCCGCGACTATGCCTGCAGCAATGGCGACGTGATCAGCCAGGATGGGACCAAGACGCTCGTGCAGCGCACGGGGGGATGAGGATTTCCGCCCGGTCGCACGGCCGGGCGGGGGAGACCGGGGTGCCACCCGGCCAACCGACGAGGATCAGCTCGCCACGACACGATCGGCCATCGGCCGTCCCGCACCCGGCATCGCCGGGCGGGATCCTAAAAGAGCGAGAAATCCAACATGTATAGTATGAATGACGTCGATCCCGTGGCGCCCGCCAGCGGCTATATCGGGGGCAAGCGCAACCTCGCGCGCTGCCTGGTGCCGCTGATCGATGCCACGCCTCACGACACCTATGCCGAGCCCTTTGTCGGCATGGGCGGCATTTTCCTGAAGCGAAGGCGAAGGCCGAGAGCGGAGATCATCAATGATGTCTCCGGCGATATCGCGACCTTCTTTCGCGTGCTGCAGGAGCACTATCCCTACATGCTCGACATGCTGCGCTTCCGCGTGACGAGCCGGGCCGAATTCGAACGGTTGCGGGCGTTGCCGGCCGATCGCCTGACAGATTTGCAGCGCGCGGTGCGCTTCCTCTATCTGCAGCGGCTCGCCTTTGGAGGGAAGGTCGAAGGGCGGACCTTCGGCGTGAGTAATGAATTGGGCGCGCGCTTCAACGTCAACAAGCTGGAACCCTTGCTTGCCGAGATTCATGATCGGCTGGCGGGCGTCGTGATCGAGCAGCTCGGCTATGGCGACTTCATTCGGCGTTACGATACGCCAGCGACGCTGTTCTACCTCGATCCGCCCTATTGGGGGAATGAGTCGGACTATGGCCAGGGCGTATTCGGCCGCGATGACTTCGAACAGATCGCGACGCAGCTTGCCGCGATTCGCGGGCGCTTCATGCTGTCGATCAACGACACGCCGGGCGTGCGGGCGACCTTCGACGCCTTCACGATGCGCGGTTTCGAGACGACGTATACGGTCGGCGCGGGCGCGGCGTCCAAAGCGGCCGAGCTGCTGATCTCCAACTTCGCGATCGATTAGCGCCAGATCCAGCCGATGATGATCGCAGCCCCGGCCGCGATCATCATCACACCGCCGGTTAGAACCAACGCGCCGATGACCACCTGCTCGATGCGGGCAATCGCAGATACTCGCGGGGGACGGCGCGCCATCCGATGATCCTATTCAGGGAGCGGGGGAACGCCAGAGCCGCCCTCGAAATTTGCGAAACGGAATGGGGGCGGGGGCGGGGCCTCCGACAGGATTTCCAGTCGCCCCAGCTTGTCGGCGAGGATCCCTGCCGCGACGTAGCGCGCCCTGTCGCGATCGGCTTGGACGTTCGAGTTGAGCATCTTGCGGAGCGATGGGGTCCACCCCCTCATGCCCGCGAATAAAAGGTGGATCAGTTCGTCGCGGTCTACCTGGCGCATGAGTCGTCTCCGTCGGAAAGAGACGGAACATAGAAAGAACAACTCCAACATCGCAAGCGCGCCGCGCCGATTATGGAAGCCCGCGCGGCTGACCCAACAAAGCCCCTGCTAGGGCGCGGGCAGCATCTGCACATGCCGGATCCCCGGTCTCCAGCGACAACGCACCTGCACCCACAGGGCGGGCCGCAGCGGCCCCCTGCGCGCCCCTTTCAGCGAACCCCGCCCCACGGCCGCCCGAGCCGCGACCATCGCCAGCACACCCGGCGCGCCGCGCTCGCCCCCACACCTCGCTTGCCTCTTTTTCGTCAGATAATTTGCAACCCCGGCCAGAACCTCCGCAGTCAGGGACGGCTATGCCCGTCGCACGGGCGTTACATCGGTAATGCGGCGTATCACCAACCGCAAAACTGGCGGAAAACTGCGGTTTATGGGGTAACCTCCCCGAGGTAATCTAGGGTTATCTCGTGGCCGGAGATTCGTTATCTCTATGATTTGAAAAGATTAAATCTAACGGCAATGTTGCCACAAAAGAGAGTTATATGATTACTTCTATATAACCATCTATGTAACGTCATAAGCCTTTGTAAAAACTACGATATTACATATGTAACGGGTTTGCGAAGCATACCCCGCGCACTTCGTTTGCTCACGCCAGTCTGCGGAAAATGCGTTTCGACGCTGTGCGCTCGCCAGCGAGGTGCCCGGCCGAGGTGCTTTGCGATTTGCTGCGCACGGGAACGATCGGGGCAGCGCCCGCGCGAATGCCTAGACCGCGCTGAGATGGCCGCGATCCGGTTGCGCGAATTTTCTTAGGGGATGTCTCGATCCGCGACGGCGGATGAGAGGCGGCTAGCTGTCAGGCTGCGCGGGAAACATGTGTTAGCGTTGGAGCGGGTAACGGGAATCGAACCCGTGTATTCAGCTTGGAAGGCTGCTGTACTACCATTGTACTATACCCGCTCGCTCATCGCTGGTGCGGCGATTGGCTCCGGTTAGCGTGGCCGGCGGTGCAGTGCAAGTCGCTCCCCTTGCGCTGATGCGGCAATCGCGACAGGATGATGCGCTCTTGCAGGAGCGCCGATGTCCCACGACCAGACCGTAACCTGCCCCGGCGGCGAAGGCGCAGCGGCGATCACGCTGCCTGCACGGCCAGAAGCGCTGCGGCTCGCACCCGAAACGACAGCGGTCGTCGTGATCGACATGCAGAACGCCTATGCGAGCGAAGGCGGCTATGTCGATCTCGCCGGGTTCGACATTGCCGGGGCGGCGGGGACGATCGGGAAAATCGCAACCGTGCTCGAAACCGCGCGCGCGGCGGGGGTGCAGGTGGTGTTCCTGCAGAACGGCTGGGACCCGGACTATGTCGAGGCGGGCGGGGCGGGGTCGCCCAATTTCCACAAATCCAATGCGCTCAAGACGATGCGCAAGCGGCCCGAACTGTCCGGGCAATTGCTCGCGCGCGGCGGGTGGGATTATGCGCTGGTCGATGCACTGACGCCGCAGCCGGGCGACATCAGCCTGCACAAGACGCGCTATTCGGCCTTCTTCAATTCGCAGCTCGACAGTGTTTTGCGGTCGCGCGGCATCCGCAATCTGGTGTTCGTCGGCATCGCCACCAACGTCTGCGTGGAGAGCACGCTGCGCGACGGCTTCCACCTCGAATATTTCGGGGTGATGCTGGAGGATGCGACACACCATCTCGGCCCGCCCGACATGCAGGCGGCGAGCGTGTACAATGTCGAGAAGTTTTTCGGCTGGGTCAGCACGGTCGCGGATTTCTGCGGGAGTTTCGGGCAGGTGGCGCGATCGTGACCGACCCCTTCCTTTGTCATCCCCGCGAAAGCGGGGACCCATCTCCAGCGGTGGGTGATGGGTCCCCGCTTTCGCGGGGATGACAAGGGTTTGGGAAAATCCCCCACATTCACTCTAGGAAATTAAAAAATGCCCTTCACCCCCATCAACCCCCCGCAATTCCCCACCCCGATCGCGCCCTATTCGGCCGGCGCGAGGGCCGGGAACACCGTCTATGTCTCGGGTGTGCTGGCGCTGGGCGAGGGCGGGGCGGTGCTGCACGTCGGCGATGCGGCGGCGCAGACGCGGCATGTGCTCGACGTGATCAAGATCACGCTGGAGGCGGCAGGCGCGACGCTGGAGGACGTGGCGATGAATCATATCTTCCTGAAGGATCTCGCGGATTATGCCGCCTTCAACGCGGTCTATGCCGAGTATTTTCCGGGTGCGAAGCCAGCGCGCTACTGCATCCGCGCCGATCTGGTGAAGCCAGATTGCCTGGTCGAGGTCGCCAGCGTTGCGCATCTTGGGTAAAACAGCTTCCCCCTGTTCCGCTTCCCCGGCGAAGGCCGGGGTCCAGTTGTGGGGCAGTAGGAAACTGCGCGCAGCATTAGAACACCGAAACGCGCGCGACTGGGCCCCGGCCTTCGCCGGGGAAGGGCTGGGGGTTAAGTGATGGGATATGCCGCAGGCCTTTATTACGAAACCCACGGGGCGGACGACGCGCCGCCATTGATCCTGTCCTCGGGCCTCGGCGGCTCGGCGAGCTACTGGGCGCCCAACATCGCGGCGCTGGCCAAACACTACCGCGTCATCGCCTATGATCATCGCGGCACCGGGCGGAGCGATCGGGCATTGCCCGACACGGTTTCGGTCGAGGATTTCGGGGCCGATATCCTCGCGTTGATGGACGCGCTGGAGATCCCCGTCGCGACGGTGATCGGCCATGCCGCTGGCGGTGTCGCAGCATTGGCACTCGCGTTGCTGGCACCGGGGCGAGTTGACAAACTGGTGGTCGTCAATGGCTGGGCTGCACCCGACCCGCATTTCCTGCGCTGTTTCGCCGCGCGGCTCGCGTTGCTGCGGGGCAGCGGGGCGGAAGCGTATCTGCGCGCGCAACCGCTGTTTCTCTACCCGCCCAACTGGATCTCGGCGAACGACGCCGTGCTTGAGGCCGAACTGCCCGACCAACTCGCGCATTTCCCCGGCGCCGCGACGATGGAGAAGCGCATCGCCGCGCTCGCCCGGTTCGACGTGACCGATCGGCTGCGCGACATTCACCGCCCGGTCCTGGTCGTGGTGTCCGATGACGACATGCTGGTGCCGTCGAACGCCGGGGTGGCGCTCGCCAACGGCCTGCCGATCGCGGGCTTCTGCCGCGCCGAACATGGCGGGCACGCGGTCAATGTCGTCGATCCGGACGCGTTCAACAGCTTTGTGCTCGCCTGGCTGGCGGGCGAAATCGCGGAAGGGTAATCCATGCAAGTCGGCGTCTTCGTCCCCATCAACAACAATGGCTGGCTGATCAGCGAAAACGCCCCGCAATACATGCCGAGCTTCGATCTCAACAAGACGATCGCGCAATCGGCGGAAAAGCACGGGCTCGATTTCCTGCTCTCGATGATCAAGCTGCGCGGCTTCGGCGGCAAGACCGAATTCTGGGAGTACGGCCTGGAAAGTTTCACGCTGATGGCGGGGCTCGCTGCGGTGACGGAGAAGATCAAGATCTTCGCCACTTGCCCTACGCTGGTCATCCCGCCCGCCTTCGCCGCACGGATGTGCAACACGATCGATTCGATCAGCCACGGGCGCTTCGGCCTCAACCTCATCACCGGCTGGCAACCGCCCGAATACACCCAGATGGGCGTGTGGCCGGGCGACGAGCATTTCCGCAATCGCTACAAGATGCTCGACGAATATGCCCATATTCTGCGCGAATTGTGGGCCGATGGGGTCAGCGACTTCAAGGGCGATTACTATCAGATGGAGGATTGCCGCGTCCGGCCCAAACCGGAAGGCGACATGAAGATCATCTGCGCGGGGAGCTCGGACGAGGGCCTCGCTTTCTCCGCCAAATGGGCGGACTACGCCTTCTGCCTGGGCAAGGGCGTCAACACGCCGACCGCGTTCGCCTCGAACAACACCCGCCTGGCCGCCGCCACCGCCAAGACCGGGCGCGCCGTGTCGATCTTCGTGCTGATCATGATCATCGCCGCCGAAACCGACGAAGAAGCGATGGCCAAGTGGAAATCGTACAATGACGGCGTCGATCATGAAGCCATCGCCTGGCTCGCCGATCAGGGTGCGAAGGATACGGTCAACAAGGACACCAACGTCCGCCAGCTCGCCGCGCCCGAGGGGGCGGTCAACATCAACATGGGCACGCTGGTCGGATCGTACGAAAGCGTCGCGCGGATGCTCGATGAGATGGCGGAGGTGCCGAATACCGGCGGCGTGCTGCTGACCTTCGATGATTTCGTCGCGGGCGTGGAGGCGTTCGGGACGCGGATTCAACCGCTGATGAAGTGCCGCGCCGGGGTTGCCGGGTAGCACTGTCCCGATTTTGGCTTGAGCACGATCCTCACGGTCGCATCGGGGCTATGGTTAGGGCGGCGTTAACCCTATACCTCTCGCCCGATGACACCGCTGCGCCAGATGATGTTCGTCGCCGGGCTGGTGCTGGTTGCGCTGTCGCTGGCGGCGGCGGTCGATCCGGGGGCGGTGGCGCCCGCCGCCGCGCCGGTGACGGAACCGGTCGCCGTTGGAAAGCGCATCGCGCTGACCTTCGACGATGTCCCGCGCGGGCCGGGGGCGTTCTACAAACCCGCCGAACGTACCACCCGGCTGATCGCGGCGCTGCGTGACAGCGGCGTGACCCAGGCGGCGTTCTTCGCCAATCCCGGGCGGATCGATGCGCAGGGCGACGGTGCCGCGCAGCTCGCCGCTTATGCCGCCGCCGGTCATGTCATCGCCGATCATAGCTGGGCGCACCGCGACTTGCGCAGTCTGTCAGCGGACGTGTTCCTCGCCGATATCGACAAAGCCGAGGCGTTCCTGAAAGGCCGCAGCACCTACCGCCCGTGGTTCCGCTTCCCCGGCCTTAACCAGGGCGGGCGCGACGCGCGCAAGCGCCGCGCGGTGCTCGACGGGCTGGCGGCGCGCCGATTGCAGATCGCCTGGGTCACGGTCGATGGCTCCGACTGGAACATCGAAGGCCAGACGATCGCCGCCAAGCAAGCGGGCAAGCCGATCGACGACGCCGCTTTGCGCGATCTGTATGTCGAGACGATGGTGCAATCGGCCGATTTCTCCGACGTGCTGTTGCGCCGCATCGCCGGGCGCGCGGTGCCGCACGTCATGCTGCTCCACGAAACCGACATCGCCGCGCGCTACATCGGCGATCTGATCGCCGCGCTGCGGCGCGACGGCTGGACGATCATCACCGCCGACGAGGCTTATGTCGATCCGATTTACGACCAGAAGGGCGATTTCGACAGCGCCAACGGCACCTTGCCCGAAGCGCTGGCGTGGCAGCGCCGCTTACCCGGCCCACTTTATTACGAACGTAACGACATCGCGCTCGCGAATCGGCTGTTTGCCGAGCGTGTGCTGCACGCTCCGACCGGCGCGATTGCCGCGCGTTAGGGCGCTGCACGGGGTAGGAATCGCCGCCCAAGCGCGATAGACCGCGCGCCATGAGCCAGCTTGACCAGACCCAGTTCGATCTCACCCCCGATCAGCGCGAAATCCAGGAGCTCGCGCGGAAATTCACCGCCGACCAGATCACCCCGCACGCCGCGGAGTGGGACGAAAAACACATCTTCCCGCGTGAGACGATCAAGGCGGCGGCCGAACTCGGCTTCGCGGCGATCTATGTCAGCGAGGAATCGGGCGGCATCGCGCTTGGGCGACTTGAGGCAGCGCTGATCATGGAGGCGATGGCCTATGGCTGCCCCTCGACCAGCGCCTTCATCAGCATCCACAATATGGCCGCATGGATGATCGACCGCTTCGGCAGCCAGACGGTGAAGGACAAATATCTGCCGTCGCTCGTCACGATGGACCGGATCGCCAGCTATTGCCTGACCGAGCCGGGGTCCGGCTCCGACGCGGCGGCGCTGAAGACCAAGGCGGTGAAGGACGGTAACGACTGGATCGTCACCGGCACCAAGCAATTCATCTCCGGCGCGGGCGAGAACGACGTCTACGTCACGATGGTCCGCACCGGCGAGGACGGCCCCAAGGGCGTGTCGTGCCTGGTGATCGAAAAGGACATGCCCGGCGTCAGCTTCGGCGCGAACGAACGCAAGCTCGGCTGGTATTCGCAACCCACCCGCCAAGTGATCCTCGATGGGGTCCGCGTGCCGGCCGAGAATATCGTCGGCGGCGAGGGCGAGGGCTTCCGCATCGCGATGATGGGGCTCGATGGCGGGCGGCTCAACATCGGCGCCTGCTCGCTCGGCGGGGCGCAGCGCTGCCTCGACGAGGCGATCGGCTACACCCGCGACCGCAAGCAGTTCGGCACGCGCGTGGCCGATTTCCAGAACACGCAGTTCATGCTCGCCGACATGGCGACCGATCTCGAAGCGGCACGCGCGCTGCTTTATATGGCGGCGGCGAAGGTCACCGCCAACGCGCCCGACAAGACCAAATTCGCTGCGATGGCGAAGCGGCTGGCGACCGACACCGGCTCGGCCGTCGCCGATCGTGCGCTGCAATTGCATGGCGGCTACGGCTATCTGATGGACTATCCGATCGAACGCTTCTGGCGCGATCTGCGCGTGCATTCGATCCTCGAGGGCACCAACCAGATCATGCGCATGATCGTCGGCCGTGAGTTGACGCGGCAGTGACTGAGCGCACTACTCCCTTCGTCACCCCGGCCTTGTGCCGGGGTCCACTCCTAAACTTGACCGCCGGCTTGTGGCGCGGTGGACCCCGGCACAAGGCCGGGGTGACGGGGGTAGCGGCGTGAGTGATGTCCTAACCTTCATCGAGGGCAAAATCGGCCGCATCCGGCTCAATCGGCCCAAGGCGCTCCACGCGCTCAACACGGCGATGTGCGAGGCGATCCTCGCGGCGCTGACTGCGTGGCGCACCGATCCCGCGGTCGAGGCGGTGGTGATCGATCATGCCCCCGCGCCGGATGGCGACCCGAAACTCTCCCGTGGCTTCTGCGCCGGCGGTGACATACGGATGCTCGCGGAATCCGGCGCGAAGGACGGGGCCGAGGCCCGCGCGTTTTTCCACACCGAATATCGCATGAACCACGCGCTGTTCACCTATGCCAAGCCGACGGTCGCCTTCATGGACGGCATCACGATGGGCGGCGGTGTCGGCCTCGCGTGCCCGTGCGATTCCCGCATCGCGACCGAGAATACGAAGCTCGCCATGCCGGAGACGGGGATCGGTCTGTTCCCCGACGTCGGCGGCGGCTGGTATCTGTCGCGGCTGCCGGGGCGGGTCGGGCAGTTCATGGCGTTGACCGGATACCGCGCCGACGGGGCGGATTGCCTCGCCCTCGGCCTGGCAACGCATTATCTGCCGGGAGATCGGCTGGACGAGGTCAAGGCCGCGCTGGCGGCGGGCGGGCAGGCCGATCTGCACGCCGCGATCAAGGCGTTCGGCGTCGGAGCACCGCTCGCGCGCATCGTGGAGCAGCGCGGGGCGATCGATCGCCTCTTCGCCTCGGACGAACTCGAAGACATCTACGCCGCGCTCGAAGCCGATGGCGGCGAATGGGCCACACAGAAGCTCGCGACGCTGAAAACCAAATCGCCGCAGACGATGAAAGTCTCGCTCCGCCTGCTGCACGAAGGCGCGACGATGGCGACGTTCGAGGATGAGATGCGCCAGGAATACGCCGTCGGCTGCCGCGTCGTGCAGCGGCATGATTTCCTCGAAGGCGTGCGCGCGGTGATAGTCGACAAGGACAATGCGCCCATCTGGAACCCGGATACGCCCGAGGGCGTGACGCCCCACGTGCTCGACCAGATTTTCGCGCCGCTATCGGATGCGGAGGCGTGGACGCCCGCCTAGGCCAGGCCGTCACCCCAGCGAAGGCTGGGGTCTCAGGGACGAGAGCGGACCGCCCGCCCCACACATACCCCAGCCTGCGCTGGGGTGACGCAGATGGAGAGAAGAATGCCAACCTACGAAACCCTCCTCGTCGAACAGCGTGGCGCCGTGACGCTCGTCACGCTCAACCGCCCGCAGGCGCTCAACGCGCTCAACAGCCAGATCCTCGCCGATCTGCTTGCCGCGATGGCGGCGTTCGATGCCGATGCGTCGCAGGGCTGCGCCGTCATCACCGGCAGCGAAAAGGCGTTCGCGGCGGGGGCCGACATCAAGGAGATGCAGAGCCAAGGCTTTGCCGACATGTACGGCCACGATTTCTTCGCTGGCTGGGACCGCTTCACTGCGACGCGGAAACCGATCATCGCGGCGGTCGCGGGTTATGCGCTCGGCGGTGGTTGCGAGTTGGCGATGATGTGCGACTTCATCCTG
>JAIXZV010000259.1 GCA_027489365.1 Sphingomonadales bacterium | reverse complement strand
TGACGCCTTCGGCGCGGCCCAGATCGACCACGACATGGCCGAACTCGACCCGCTTGACGACACCGGTGATGATCTCGCCCATGCGGTCCTTGAACTCTTCATGCTGGCGCTCGCGCTCGGCGTCGCGGACCTTCTGGAAGATGACTTGCTTGGCGGCCTGGGCGGCGATGCGGCCGAATTCGATCGGGGGCAGCGGATCGACGATATAGTCGCCGACTTCCGCGCCAGCCTGGAGCTTCTGCGCTTCTTTCAGGTTCACTTGCTTGAAGTAATCGTCGACCGCCTCGACCACTTCGACAACGCGCCACAGGCGGAGGTCTCCGGTGTTGGGATCGAGCTTCGCGCGAATGTCGTTCTCGGCGCCATAACGGGCCTTGGCGGCGCGCTGGATCGCGTCCTCCATCGCCTCGATCACGATCGCCTTGTCGATCATCTTCTCGGTCGCGACGGCATTCGCGATCGCGATCAGCTCGGCGCGGTTGGCGGTAACGCCGGTATTCCCTGCGGTGGCCATCACTTCATTTCCTCTTCAGCGGCACTGTCGGCCGGTTCGTCTTCAATCTCTTCGTCCTCGACCCCGTCCATCGACAGCGGGCGGGTGGCGGCGATCAGCGCGTTGGTGAGCACGAGCTTGGCGTTGCCGACTTGAGCGAACGGCACTTCCATCTCGCCCTTGGTCGCGACGTAGATGCTGATCACATCGCCCTCGACGCCCTTCAACAGGCCGGTCAGCACCTTCCGCCCATCGATCGGGCTGGCGAGCGCGATGCGCGCTTCATGGCCGCTCCAGTCGATGAAATCCTGCAGCCGGGTAAGTGGCCGGTCGATCCCCGGCGACGACACTTCGAGGCGATATTCCTCAGGTATAGGGTCGCGGCCCTCGGCCTCCAGCGCGTCGAGCACGTCCGAAATGCGGCGCGACAATTCGGCGCAATCGTCGATCGTCAGCTGGCGCGTATCAGGCCGCTCGGCCATCACTTGCAGCGTCAGATCGCCCTTGCCGCCGAACAGCTTCACGCGCACCAGATCGAAGCCGAGCGCTTTGGCTTCGGGCGCGATGAGCGCGGTAAGATCGGGCGTCTGTTGCAAGCAATGGTCCTCGGTGCCGGAACCGGGTGGCTCCAGCCTCTTCACCTGACGATGTAGAGAATAAAGGCGATATAGGCCGCTCGCGGTCGGCTGGCAACCATGCAATATTGTCGGGCGTTGGGCGTACTAATGCCGCTCCGGGAGAAGTTGATGATCGTCCGTTCCGCCATCCTGCCGCTCGCGCTGATCGCCTGCACCGCCAACAGCGCCGAACCAAGCGCCGCGAGCGACAAACCCTTCATCGAGACCGTCGTGGCCGATTTCGACGCGCCCTGGGCGATGACCTTCCTGCCCGATGGCAGGATGCTGGTGACCGAAAAAGCCGGGATCCTCAAACTCGTCTCCGCCGACGGGAAGCGCGCCGTCGCCGTGCCCGGAACGCTGCCCGTCGATAGCGCCGGGCAGGGCGGGCTGATGGACGTCGTGCTTTCGCCCGACTTCGCCCACAGCGGCATGGTCTATTTCAGCTTTTCGGAAGCTGGTGCGGGCGGCAAGGGCGTCGCGCTCGCGCGCGGGCGGCTGGTCGGCAGTGGCGATTCGGTTCGGCTCGACGGCGTCAAAGTGATCTTCCGCGCCAATGCCTATGTCGACGGCAACGGCCATTATTCGGGGCGCATCGCTTTCTCGCCCGACGGCAAATATCTGTTCTTCACCAATGGTGACCGCCAGAAGTTCACCCCGGCGCAAGATCCCAAGGTCACGCTCGGCAAGGTGCTGCGCCTGACGCTCGACGGCCAGCCGGCCCCGGACAATCCGCTTGCCGCCAAGGGCTTCCACCCCGCGGTCTGGTCGTACGGGCACCGCAACCTGCTCGGCATCGCCTTCGATGCGCAGGGGCGGTTGTGGGAACAGGAAATGGGGCCGAAGGGCGGCGACGAGGTCAATCTGATCGAACCGTCAAAAAACTATGGCTGGCCCAACGCCTCGAACGGCAGCCATTATGATGGCCGCGATATTCCCGATCACGCCCCCGGCGACGGCTACGAACCGCCCAAGGTTTCGTGGAATCCGGTGATCTCGCCCGGCGGGCTGATGATCTATTCGGGATCGATGTTTCCGGCGTGGCGCGGCGATGCGTTCATCGGCGGGCTGTCGAGCAAGGCGCTGGTCCGGGTCGATCTCGACGGGACCGAGGCGAAGAAGGGCGACCAGTTCAACATGGGCGCCCGGATCCGCGAGGTCGAACAAGGCCCCGACGGCGCGATCTATCTGCTCGAAGACGGCGATGACGGGTCGCAGGGGCGGTTGATCAAACTGACCCCGAAGCGGTAGTCGCGACGGTCTAGGCTTCTATTTCTAGCACCTTCACACAACCCGTTCGCGCTGAGCTTGTCGAAGCGCTGCTCTACCCACGCGGGCCGAGTGCGATTGGAGACGTGCCCTTCGACAGGCTCAGGGCGAACGGTTGGGAGGGGCCGGCGGCCTTCATGATCTCGCTGCTGGCGGGGCATCGAGCGACCGACACACCACTTCCGTTCGTGCTGAGCCTGTCGAAGCACTGCACTCCTGCTGCGCTACCTGCGCTTGTAGAAAGCAGCCCTTCGACAAGCTCAGGGCGAACGGAGTGGTCGATATGCCGCGATCAAACCGACCCTCAATCCGCATCCCCGAACACCGCAGCCCGCTTCTGCATATTCGCCGCGACCTGTTCCATCATCGGCGGCTGGCCGATCACCGCGATCTGCTCTCGGGTCTCCGCCTCGAGCATCGTCAGCGGATCGGCATCGTGCGCCATGTTGCACAGCCGCTTGGCACCGCGAATCGCATTGGGGCTCTTCGCCGCAATGTCGCGCGCGAGCGCCATCGCGGCGGCGTGGGGGTCCTCGGCGATGCGCGTGATGAAGCCGTGGTGCAGCGCCTCCGCGCTATCGAATTCGCGCGCGGTATAGACCAATTCGCGCAGCACATCGTCGCGCACCAGCCCGCGCCAGATCGGGAAGCCCGCCATATCGGGCACGATCCCCCAATAGGTCTCGCGAATCGCAAAGCGCGTGCCCGGCGCGGCGATGCGGATGTCGGCCCCCGACATGATCTGGAATCCGCCGCCCATCGCGACGCCGTGCACCGCTGCAATCACCGGCACCGGCAAATTGCGCCAGCCCCAGGTGACATGCTGCGGCAGGATCGACCCCTGATCGTTGCGGTCGATGCGGGTGAGGCCCGATCCGCCCCCCGCCATGCTCGCCATGTCGAGCCCGGCGCAAAAGCCACGCCCCTCGCCCGACAGCACGACGCAGCGCACATCCTTGCGCGGATGCAGCGCGTCGATCGCCGCGCCGATCCCCTCGAACATCGCCGGGTCGATCGCATTCATCTTGTCGGCGCGCGTCAGGCGCACATCGGCGATATGATCGGTGACGGTAATCGATACGCGGTCGTTCATAATCTTGGCTCCAAAAAAGACCGTCACCCCAGCGCAGGCTGGGGTCTCCTGGGGCGACGCGACCGCTCGCCCCACAGAGATCCCAGCCTGCGCTGGGATGACGACGGAATCATGCGGCTGCCCCGGCGGGCTTGGCCCAATATTGATCGCGCAGCAGCCGCTTATACAATTTCCCCGTTGCGTGACGCGGCAATTCTGCGCTGAAATCGATCTGGCGCGGCGTCTTCACCCCTGACAGTTCGGCGCGGCACCACGCGGTCAGTTCCGCCGCGAGCGCCTCGCCCGCCTCGGCCATATCGACCGGCTGCACCACCGCAACGACGCGCTCGCCCATTTCGGGGCAGGGCGCGCCGATCACCGCCACGTCCGCCACGCGCGGGTGCGTGATCAGCCGATTCTCGATTTCCTGCGGATAGATGTTCACGCCGACCGAGATGATCATGAAGCTCTTGCGGTCGGTCAAATAC
>JAIXZV010000312.1 GCA_027489365.1 Sphingomonadales bacterium | reverse complement strand
GGCGATGCGGCACTGGCCGGGCTGCGCAAAATCGTGCCGCTGTTCGTTCTGGTCCTCCTGATGGGGTTCGCGATTGGTTTTGCCACGCTATTGCTGATCGTGCCGGGCATCATCCTGTATGTGATGTGGTCGGTCGCGGCACCGGTACTGGTGGCGGAGGATACCGGCATCTTCGCGGCGATGGGGCGCAGTTCGGAACTGACCAAGGGCGCACGCTGGAGCATCTTCGGGCTGCAACTGATCCTGCTGCTGGTTCTGTATGCGATCATCGCGGTCGCCGGGATCGTCGCGATCTTTGCGGCGGGCGGCATCCAAAATCTTGCGGCAGCACAGGCGGCGGCGGGTCCTTCGGTCCTCCCCACGCTGCTGTCGGCGGTGTTCAACACGCTGTCGATCGCCATCGCCGCCGCGATCCAGACCGCGCTTTATGTCGAACTGCGCGATTGGAAGGATGGCCCCGCCACCGCCGCGCTGGACCAGATTTTCGGCTGAGCCAAGTTCGCCTTCATGCGGGGTTCAGCGCGTTTCCGCAAAAGCGCGCGCCCACCACCTTGGTGCCGGTTGTTCCAATCCGGCCCTAAATCGGTCTAAAGGCCCCGCATGATTCGTCTCGCCCCCGCCGCGCGCGGCTTCTTCTTCCGCCTTTTGCTGCTCCCGCTCCCGCTCTTGGCAGTGGCGGCAGGGCAGTCCTCCGACGGCGTGCTCCACGTCGCGGTCGATAATGTGCGCGATCGCACCGGCCGCGTGCACGTCGATATCTGCACGCAGAAGCAGTTCCTGAAGGATTGCCCCATTGCCGCCGATGCCCCGGCGCGCGTCGGGCAATCGACCGTCACGCTCACCGGCCTCAAGCCCGGCCGCTATGCCGCGCAGGTGTTTTACGACCAGAACGGCAACGGCAAGGTCGATCGCGCGCTGTTCGGCATCCCCAAGGAAGGCGTCGGTTTCTCGAACGACGCGAAGATCCGCCTCGGCCCGCCCAAATGGGAAGAGGCGTTCTTCGACTATGACGGGCACGAGCGCACGATCCGGTTGCGCCTGCGCTACTTCACCGGCCCCGACGCCCCGGCGGCGACCGCAGCCAAGTGATCGCCCGCGCGCTCCAGCAACTCGTCGCGCTGGGCGTGCGGCGGCCCTTCGCGGTGCTGGCTACGTGCCTGGCGCTGGTCGCGGGCGCGACGCTGTTCGCCGCCAGCCATTTCGCGATGACGACCGATACCGCCGCCTTGATCTCTCCGGAGATCGAGTGGCGCAAGAATGAGAAGGCGGTCGAAACCGCCTTCCCGCAGCTTCGCGACGTGTTGCTGGTGGTGGTCGACGGCAAGACGCCCGAGCTGGCGGAGGCGGCGACCGTCAAGCTCTCCGCCGCGCTCGTCGCCGACACCGCGCATTTCCGCAGCGTACAGCGCCCCGACGGCGGTGCGTTCTTCGACCGCGCGGGGCTGCTGTTCGGATCGCCCGCCGAGGTCCGCGCCTCGACCAAGGCGCTGATCGATGCGCAGCCGCTGCTGGGCCCGCTAGCGAGCGACCCGTCGTTGCGCGGCGTCGCCAATGCGGTGTCGACGATGCTCACCGGGGTCGAGCGCGGCGACATACCGCTGTCGCGGATAGAACGCCCGATGCGCACGATGGCCGACGCGCTCGATACCTCGGCGCAGGGCAAGCAAGCCTATTTCTCATGGCAGGAACTGTTCGCCGAACCCGGTGTCGGCACCCCCGCGCCGCGCCGCCGCCTGATCCTCGCCCAGCCCAAGCTCGATTATGGCGCGCTGCAGCCCGGTGAGGACGCGGTTGCTGCAATCACCGCGCAGGCGAAGACGCTTGGCCTAGACGCCGCCCACGGCATCACCGTGCGCACCACCGGTGAAGTCCCGCTGGCAGACGAGGAGTTCGCAACACTTGAAGAGAATATTGGGTTTGTCGGGCTGGTGATGGCCATCGCGATGCTGGTGACATTGTGGTTCGCGACGCGCTCGGCAAAGATCGTAGCGGCGATCGTGGTGACGATCGTGGCGGGTCTCGTCGTGACGACCGCATTGGGGCTGGCGGCAGTCGGCGCGCTCAACCTCATTTCGGTCGCCTTCATTCCGTTGTTCGTCGGCCTTGGCGTCGATTTCGGGATTCAGATCGCGGTGCGCTTCAACGCCGAACGGCTAGATGGCGCCGCAACCGGCCCGGCGCTGGAACGCGCGGCGATTGCGCTTGGCGCACCACTGGCGCTCGCAGCCGGGGCGGTGTTCCTCGGCTTCGGCGCATTCCTGCCGACCGATTACATCGGCATCGCGGAGCTCGGCATCATCGCCGGGCTCGGCATGATCGTGGCGCTTGTCGCAAGCGTCACCGTGCTCCCCGCAATGCTGATGCTGCTCAAACCCGGCACGCCGCGCCGCGAAGTGGGCTTCCGCGAGGCGGCTCCCGTCGACCGCTGGCTCGGCACGCATCGCAAGGCGGTGCTGTGGGCGTTCGGCCTGTCGATGGCGGGGAGCATCGCGTTGCTTCCGCTGGTCCAGTTCGACTTCAACCCGCTGCATCTGCGCGCGAAGGACGGCCCGGCGATGCGCACGCTGATGGACCTGATGCGCGATCCGCTGCGCACGCCCAACACGATCAACGTGCTGACCGCCAACCCCCAAGCCGCGCGCGCGCTGACCGTGCAGCTTTCCGCGCTGCCCGAAGTCGCCGAGGCGGTGTCGGTCGACAGCTTCGTCCCCGCCGATCAGGACGCGAAGCTCGCCATCGTGCAGGACGCCGCGCTGCTGCTTGATGCGACGATCAACCCCTTCGACCTCACTCCGCCGCCGAGCGATGCGGAGAATGCTGCGGCGCTCGCCAGCGTCGCGCAACGATTGCGCACGGTTGCCGGACAAAGCCGCGATCCGGCAGCACCCACCGCGCGCCGCCTCGCCACCGCCTTCGACCGCCTCGCCAAGGGCAGCCCCGCAACGCGCGGCAAAGCGACCACCCTCCTCGTCACCCCGCTCGGCACGATGCTCGATCAAATCCGCGCGGCGTTGCAGGCCGAAGCGGTGACCCGCGAAACGCTCCCGCCCGAGATAGCCGGTAACTGGGTCGCCAAGGACGGCCGCGCGCTGGTGCAGGTCTTCCCCAAGGGCGACAGCAACGACAATGCCGTGCTGCGCCGCTTCACTAAGGCGGTCCGCGCGGTCGCGCCGAATGCGAGTGGCCTGCCCGTGGCAACGCAGGAAGCCGCCGGAACCGTCGCCTGGGCGTTCGTCCAGGCCGGTGTCATCGCACTCGCCTTGGTCAGCGGCCTGCTCTTCCTCGTGCTGCGTGACGTGAAGGAGGTCGCGTTCACGCTCGCGCCCGTCGTGCTCTCCGGCTTCCTGACGCTGGGGAGTTGCGTGCTGATCGGGCAGCCGATCAACTTCGCCAACATCATCGCCTTCCCCTTGCTGTTCGGCGTCGGGGTCGCGTTCCACATCTATTTCGTGATGGCGTGGCGCGCCGGTGCGACCGACTTGCTGCAATCGAGTCTGGCCCGCGCCGTGCTGTTCAGCGCGCTCGCGACCGGCAGCGCGTTCGGGAGCTTGTGGCTGTCGCAACATCCCGGCACCGCCAGCATGGGCAAGATCCTGATGATCTCGCTCGCCTGGACGCTGGTCTGCGCGTTGATCTTCGAACCTGCCCTGCTCGGCCCGCCGAAGAAAAAAAAGAAATAGTGTCCACACTCCGTTCGGGCTGAGCCTGTCGAAGCCCTGCCCTTCATTCCGAGCGTCGAAAGAAGGGCAGCCCTTCGACAGGCTCAGGGCGAACGGGGTGGAAACGCGACCACAGCGAAAATTCTACGGAGCGGGAGGTGCCGGTTCGGGCGCCGGAGCGGGTTCCACCGGCGGTGCGGGATCGACCGGGAAATCATCCACCGGAGCAGGCGTCGCCTGCGCCGGGCCAGCCGCCGGATCGGTCAACGGATCGTCAAGCGGGTTCGCCGCCTTGGGCGTATCGCTGTGGCGCGCCTCGGCAATCGTTGCCGCACGGTCCTGCAGATAGGCCGAGCGCAGCGTCGCATAGGGATCGATCGCGCCGCCCAACAGCGCCTTCAGCGCGTCATCCGATTCCGCGCGCAAATCGAGGCCCGTCAGCACACCCTGCGAGATGCGATATTCCGCACGCCCGAACGGCACGTCGATCGTGTAAGGCAGCACCTGCCCTTGCACGAACCCAGCGCTGAAATCGCGCAGCGTGCTCGGCCCGACCAGCGGCAGGAAAATGTACGGCCCCGGCCCGACGCCATAGCGGCCCAGCGTATCGCCGAAGCTGTTGTCGTGGTGCGGCAGCCCGAAATCGCGCGTCTTCGCAACATCGAGCACGCCGCCGATCCCGACGGTCGAATTGACCAGAAACCGCCCGAACGTCTTCACCGCCCGCTTCGGCTTCAACTGCAGCATGTCGTTCGCGAACACCAACGGCTCGCCGATGTTCGAAAAAAAATGCCGGATGCCCTTGCGCACCACCTTCGGCACGATCTTCTTATACGCCATCGACACCGGCCGGAAAAAGATCCGGTCGAGCACCTGGTGCACCGAGAACATCGCCCGGTTGAAGCCTTCGAGCGAATCGCCCTTGGCGTGGCGGCGTTTGGGCTTGGCGGTCGGCGTAGCAACGAACGCTTGCTCGGGTGCGGCTGCGGCAAGCGGTGCCGGGGTTGGCGCGGCGACGGGCGCACTTTCCTGCGCCGCCGCCGGAACACCCGCCAGCGAGATCGCGAGCGCCAGCGCGACCCCGCCCCCCCGGACCCGCACCGCGCTTACTTTCCGCTTTTCGCGGCGAGCGCGTCGAGGTGGCTGATCAGCGCCTTCGCCCCGCCCTTGGCAAAGATGCTTTCGAAATCGGCACGGCGCGTCGCCAATTGGCTGATCGCGTTGCGATAATAGACATCGACGATGCGCCACTTGCCGCCGCTCTGACGCAAGCGATAGCCGATCGCGACGCTGTCGCTCTTGGGCGTGGACAGCGTCGTACGCACCAGCTTGTCCGCCCCGCGCGCCTCGACCTTGGGGTCGATCGTGAAGCTCTGGCCCGAGTAGCTGCTGAAGTTGGCGGCATATTGCGCGACGGTCAGCCGCCGCATCCCCGCCACCAGCGCGGCCTGATCGGCGGGCGCGACCTTCAGCCAATCGGGGCCGACCGACAGGCGCGTGATAAGGCCGATATCGAACGTCTGATCGACCACCGGGCCGATCTTCGCCGCACGACCCGCCGCACCGAGCGCGCTGCCGCCTTTCATGATCGCCAGCAGACCGTCATCGAGCGCCTGCACCGGTGCCGCCGCCGGGTCGGACTGTGCGAGTGCAGGCGCGGCAGCGGCAAGCGCGACCAAGCCGAATGCCGCACGCAGGGGAACACCGTTCAAAAAACTCATCGCAAGCTCCTTTGAGACTGTGGCCGTCCGCCCTTGCGCTCGCGGGGCGGTATCACCACCAAGGGGTTAGCACAAACCGCTGTCGCGCCGATGAACCGCAAAGGTAGCAGTTTGAGAGCACAGGCGACGGATGCGGGCGCGCAGGAGACGGGATTTCCGACTTTCTTTATGTTGCAATGCGGCTAAAATGATCGTCGGGAGGCAAGGTTGCATGGGCATGATTGCGCCGCAATCCGGTGCGATTACACCCGCGACATTCGAGCGGACGGAAGGGACTTTGCTTGCAGGTAATTCTGGCCAACCCGCGCGGTTTCTGCGCTGGGGTCGTGCGTGCGATCGAGATCGTCGAGCGCGCGATCGATCGCTATGGCGCGCCGGTCTATGTCCGGCACGAGATCGTTCATAACCGCCACGTCGTCGATACGCTGCGCGCCAAGGGTGCGGTGTTCGTCGAGGAATTGTCGGATGTGCCCGATGGCGCGATGACGGTGTTCAGCGCGCACGGCGTCGCGCGCACGGTCGAGGAAGAGGCCAAGGCGCGCAACCTCCCCGTGTTCGACGCCACCTGCCCGCTCGTCACCAAGGTCCACCTCCAGGGCCGCCGCTATGCCAAGGCCGGCCGCACGCTGGTAATGATCGGCCATGAGGGCCATGCCGAAGTCGTCGGCACGCGCGGTCAGGTCGATGCCCCGGTGCTGCTGGTATCGAGCGAGGCCGATGTTGCGGCACTCGACCTGCCCGACGATGCGCCCGTCGCCTATATCACGCAGACCACGCTCAGCGTGGATGACACCAAAAACATCATCGCCGCACTCGCCAAGCGTTTCGTCAATCTCATCGGCCCCGACGTGTCGGAGATTTGCTACGCGACGCAGAACCGCCAGACCGCCGTGCGCGATCTGTGCAAGGTTGCCGATCTGCTGCTCGTCGTTGGCTCGGAAAACAGCTCGAACTCGAGCCGCCTGCGGGATCTCGGCGCGGACGAAGGCTTGCCGAGCTACCTCGTCGCCGATGGCAGCGCGATCGATCCGGCGTGGTTCGAGGGGATCGAGCGCGTCGGTCTGACCGCAGGCGCATCCGCCCCCGACGAACTGGTCGACAGCGTCATCGATGCGCTGCGCAAGCTCGGTCCGGTCGAAGTGACCCAGCTTTCCGGCGTCGAGGAATCGCTCGAATTCGGCCTTCCTCGCGAACTCCGCGGGCCTCCCGCGAAAGCTGCCTCTACCAAATACGCCACGATCGGCGCATAGGAACAGCCATGACGCTCCCCCTCGCCCCGCTCATGCGCATCGGCGCCTACACGCTCAAGAACCAGATCAAGGGCGGCAAATACCCGCTCGTGCTGATGCTGGAGCCGCTGCTGCGCTGCAATCTCGCCTGCCCCGGCTGCGGCAAGATCGATTATCCCGATGCGATC
>JAIXZV010000064.1 GCA_027489365.1 Sphingomonadales bacterium | reverse complement strand
TTGCTCTCGTCATCGCCCTGATGCGCGGCCTTCTGGTTGATGAAGGTGTCGATCGCGACGGCGGACTTGCCGGTCTGACGATCGCCGATGATCAGCTCGCGCTGGCCGCGGCCGACGGGGACGAGCGCGTCGATTGCCTTGAGGCCGGTCTGGACCGGCTCGTTGACCGAGGTGCGCGGGATGATGCCCGGTGCCTTGACTTCGACGCGGCTGCGCTGGTCGGACACGATCGGGCCCTTGCCGTCGATCGGGTTGCCGAGGCCATCGACGACGCGCCCGAGCAGGCCCTTGCCGACGGGAACGTCGACGATCGTGCCGGTCCGCTTGACGACGTCGCCTTCCTTGATCTGGCTGTCCGAGCCGAAGATCACGACGCCGACGTTATCGGCTTCGAGGTTGAGCGCCATGCCCTGCACGCCGTTCGAGAACTCGACCATCTCGCCCGCCTGGACGTTGTCGAGCCCGTGGATGCGGGCGATGCCGTCACCGACGCTGAGCACCTGGCCGGTTTCCGAGACCTGTGCCTCGGTGCCGAACGAGGCGATCTGGTCCTTGATAACCTTCGAAATTTCTGCGGCGCGGATGTCCATGATTTAGCCTTTCATCGCGAGCGCGAGTGAGTTCAAACGGGTGCGGATCGACGAATCGATCCGTTGCGAGCCGATCTGGACGACCAGACCGCCGAGAAGTGCAGGATCGACCGAGAGATCGACCGAAACGTCGGTGCCGATGCGGGTGCGCAGCTGCTGCTTCAGCGCATCGACCTGATCGTCGCTGAGCGGATGGGCCGAGATCACTTCCGCCGTCGTCTCGCCACGATGCCGCGCGGCGAGATTGCGAAAATCACGGATGATCGCAGGCAGCTTCGGCAAACGACGATTCTCTGCGAGCACGCCGAGGAACTTCGCCGTCGTCGTATCGACGTCGATCAGATCGGCCGCAGCGGCGATCGCCTTCGCGGCGGCGCCGCGCGACACGATCGGGCTGGCGATCAGCGCCGCGAACTCGCTCGACTGCGCGATCGCCTCACGCACGCGGCCGAGGCTGGCCTCGACGGCGTCGATCGCCTTGCTGTCGCGCGCGAGCTCGAACAACGCGGTCGCATAGCGTCCGCTTAAGCTTGCTTGAATACCGCCGGATGTCTCCACGCGATTGGGGTCCTCTTGGGCACGAATGGTGGCCCCATGCGAATGGAAGGCGTTAGAATGCGCCTGCCGATGGGATGGCGGGCGGTTAGCATCGGGTCGGGGCGGATGCAAGCCGTGTGCTAAAGGCGATGTGTAGCCGCGTGTTTCATCGAACCGTAACATTCGGTTAACCGTTCCTTGTGGGCTTGGCGGGCACAGCGTTGCTTATGAACAGCATCGCTCGATCAGCTTCGCTTCCGATTCTGGCCGCTACCTTCACGCGCCTTGTCGCGCGGTGGGAGGCGGGGGGCGGCAACATGCGCGTCCAGCTCAGGCGGATCGTGTTCGCCTTGCTCGGAATCCAGGCGGTGCTGGCGGTCGCGCTGATCGGCACCACGCTCGCGACCAGCCGCCATGTCTCCGCGCTGGTGATGGACCGGCTGTATCCGATCGGCGAATTGCAGCGCGTCAACGCGAGCTATGCCACCGCCTTGCTGACCGCGCACAAGGTGCGCAGCGGCAATCTGTCGGCGGTCGGCGCGGTGACCACGATCGAACAGAGCCGCAGCGAGATTGCGACGAGCTGGGCGGCGTTTACCAAACATGATCTCGACGCGCGCCGCACCCCCGCGGTGGCACATGTCGCGGCGGCACGGCGCGATGCCGATGCCGCGCTCGACCGGCTGGTCGAACTGCTGCGCGCGGGGCGGACCGATCAGCTCGACTTCTTCGTCAGCGGCGCGCTCTACGCGGCGATCGACCCGCTGACCGCCGCGAGCACCACGTTGATCGGCGATTTGCGCAGCGACGCTTCAGAGGAGCGCGCCGCGCTCGAGCTGGGTTTCGGCCGAGTCTATGTCCTTGTCGGGTTCATCACGGTCGGCGCGATCCTGGTCGCTGTCTGGGGGATGCGGATGCTGCGCCAGCGAGTCGAACGGCCGCTCGCGCAGATCGCCGACGCGACGCGCGACATTACGCTGGAGCGCGCCGACGCGCCGATCCCCGCGCTCGATCGCAGCGATGAGATTGGGGACATCGCGCGTGCGCTGGCTTTCGCGCGGCAGCGCTCCGCCGATGCGCGACGCTTGCGCGAGGAAGCGCGGCGCAGCGCCGATGCCGTCAGCGAACAGGAACGCCGCGAGCAACACGCCCGCGCGCGCCGCGCCGCGCACCTCGATGCCTTGTTCGAGGCGTTCGAAGGCGAGGCGGGGGCGGCGGTGCGGCAATTGGCCTCGGCCGGGCCGGCCCTGCGCGAAACCGCGGGCGCGATGTCAGGCGAGGCGGGGGCGACCGAGCAGCAAGCGATGGCGACCGCCGCGATTGCCGAGCAGAGCGCCAACAACGCGCGCACGATCACACAATCCGCCGCCGCGCTGGCCGGGGCAATCGAACGGATCAGCCGCGAGGCGAACGAATCGCGTGCGAGCGTCGCGACGGTCCGCGCGCGGACGCTGGAAGGGCGCGACCGGGCGGAATCGCTCGGCGAACTGATCGCGGAGATTGCTGCGGTGCTCGACCTGATCGCCGCAGTGGCGGGGCAGACCAATTTGCTCGCGCTCAACGCCACGATCGAGGCGGCGCGTGCGGGCGAGGCGGGGCGCGGCTTCGCCGTGGTGGCCGATGAGGTGAAGGGCCTCGCGCGGCAAACGCAGACTGCCGCCGGGCGGATCGAGGCACGGCTGTCGGCAGTGCGCAGCGCCAGCGACACGGTGCTGGCGACGATCGAATCGGTCGACGCGCTGGTCGCCGAGCTCGATCGCTCCTCGGCGAATGTCGCGAGCGCGGTCGATCAGCAACGCGGCATGACGCAAGCGATCGCCTGCGCGATTGCCGAGGTTGAAGACGGAACCGCCGATGCCGCCGCGCACATGCAGGCGTTGCGCGATCGCGCCGAACGATCGCGCCATACCGCCGATCAGGTGACGCGCACGGCGGGCGATGTCGCGGGCGGAGTCGAACGGCTGCGCGGCCAGATCAATCGCCTGATCGCGGACGTACGCGCGGCATAGCGCGGCGCGCCGAACGTCGCTAGCGCACGACCGCAAGCCACAGCAAGCGGAGCGATTCGATGACCGGCACGATGGAAAAAATGACCATGTCTGACGGCGCGGAGATCGCCGTCTATCACGCGCAGCCGAGCGGCACGCGCAAGGGCGGGCTCGTGCTGGTGCAGGAAATCTTCGGCATCACCGATCATATCCGCGATCTGTGCGATGAATATGCGGCGGATGGCTATGAAGTGCTGTCGCCCGCCTTGTTCGACCGCGAACATCCCGGGTTCGAGGCAGACTATTCCGGCGACGGCTTCGCCCGCGCGGTGCAATTGGCGCGCGAACTGCACCCGTTCGACCTCTCGCTCGCCGATGTGCAGACCTGCGTCGATGCCTTGGCGCCCAAGGGGCCGGTGTTCGTCGTCGGCTATTGCTACGGCGGTTCGGTCGCGTGGTTCGCGGCGACGCGGATGCAGGGTGTTGCGGCGGCATCGGGCTATTACGGCAGTCTGATCCCTGCGGCGGCGGACGAGGAGCCGAAGGTCCCCGTCATCCTCCACTTCGGTCGCCACGACACCGGCATCCCGATGGAGGGTGTCGAGAAAGTGATCGCCAAGGATTGGCCTAAGGCGACGGTCTATGTGTACGAGGCCGGGCACGGTTTCAATTCGGATCGGCGCAAGGATTATCACGAACCCAGCGCCGATCTCGCGCGCGAACGGACGCTCGAACTGTTCGAGGCGAACGCGGGCTAGACGATCTTCTGCGCGGCGCGCTGGCCATTGTGGCGTGATCAGGATAACTTCCTGCGCGGTATAGCGGGAAGGGGGCCTGTCGTGCGCGGATCGAGCATCTTGGGAGCATTAGCGCTGGTGTTCGTCGCGGTCGGAACCGCGCGCGCGGAGACGTTGCAAGTCACGGGCGAATTCCCCGCCGCCAATCGCGAGGCGAGCTTCCTGCGGTCGATCTCGGTCGATCGCTTCGGGGGTGCCGACGGCCCCACGCTCGCCATCGCGATCGAACGTGCGTTGACCAATAGCCAGTTCCAGGTGGTCGGCGGCCGGGTCGGGCGCGATACCGCCGAGGGCTCGGTCTCGGGCGCGGTCTCGACCGGGGTCGCGATGCAACCCTTCACGCGGAAGGAGAAGAAGTGCGTCGAGAAGGCCGATGACGGCAAGTGCGTGAAGGAGCAAGAAGTCGAGATATCCTGCGTCCGCCGGATCATCGACATGAACGCCGATGTCCGGATCGTCCGCAACACCGACGGCAAGATCCTGTACTCGGAAGCGCAACCGTTCCGCGACGAGACGACATGGTGCGCGCGCGAAAGCCCCGATCGCACGGTCGAAACCGTGGTGGCGGGGGCGATCCGCAACATCGCCGAATCGATGCGCGGTGCGCTGGTGCCGCATGTCGACACCTATCAGGTGCGCGTGCGCGAGAGCACCAAGGGGCTGACCAAGGAGACGGCGCAGCGTTTCAAGGATTTGGTGAAGCTCACCAAGCGCGATGCGCGCGGGGCGTGCGCCGGGTGGGATGCGATGCAGGCCGAGGCGGCGGGGTATCCGTCGCTGCTCTTCAACCTCGGCGTCTGTGCCGAGCAGCGTGGCGAGTATGAGGCTGCGGTGAGGTTCTACACCGATGCGGTGCGCGCCGGGGCGGGCGAGGGGAACGAGGCGGCAAACCGCGCCACGCGCCTGATCGCCGGGCGCGACGATGCGCGGGAGCGGGCGCGGCGGCGCGGGTGATGGCCGCGCGGCTTTGACCGCAAGGTGTGGGAGGCGCGGGCCGGGCGATGCGGCTATGACGCGGGCATGACGCAAACGCTTCCGCTCCCGCTCGACCCCGATGCCGCCTGGCGCGCCTTCGAAGCGCGTGACCGCCATAGCGATGGCCGTTTCGTCGGCGCGGTCAAGACCACCGGTATCTACTGCAAGCCGAGCTGCCCGGCGCGGCATCCGAAGCGCGAGAATGTGGTGTTCTTCCGCACGCCGGAGGAAGCGCGCGCGGCGGGGTTTCGCGCGTGCCTGCGCTGCACGCCCGATCAGGTCGGGCGCGATCGGGTCGCGGTCGCGCGCGCCGTTGCTTTGATCGAGGGTGCCGAGGAGACAATGGGGCTCGACGAGCTGGCGACGCTGGTGGGGTATGCGCCGCACCATTTCCACCGGCTTTTCAAGCGCGCGACCGGGGTGACCCCGGCAGCCTATGCGCGCGGTCTGAAGGCGCGGGCCGCCGCGCACGCGCTGACGCGGGAGGCAAGTGTGACCGACGCGATCTACGAAGCGGGCTATTCGGCGCCGAGCCGGTTCTACGAAGGGGCGGGGAAGCGCCTCGGTATGACGCCGAGCGCGTGGAAGCGCGGTGGGGCTGGGGTGACGATCCGCTGGACGCTCGCCGATACCAGCCTCGGGCCGATGCTCGTCGCGGCGACCGACAAGGGGCTGTGCCGCGTGTCGTTCGACGAAGGCGAGGCGGCGTTGCGGGCGCGCTTTCCGCACGCCGAGATCGTTCCCGGCGGTGCGGCGCTGGCCGATCTGGCCGCGCAAGTGGTGGCCAGCGTCGAATCGCCCGATCGCGATCAGGATTTGCCGCTCGACGTGCAGGGCACCGCTTTCCAGGAGGCGATCTGGCAGGCGCTGCGCGCGATCCCGCTCGGCGAAACGCGCAGCTATGCCGAACTCGCGGCGGCAGTCGGCAACCCCAAGGCGGTGCGGGCCGCCGGAACGGCGTGCGGCGCGAACCCGGTTTCGATCATCGTGCCGTGCCACCGCGCGCAGCGGACCGACGGAACGCTCGGCGGCTATGCCTATGGCATCGATCGCAAAGTCGCCTTGCGGACCCGCGAGGGGGTGGAATGAGCTGATCCGAACGGTTGCCAAGCAATTCCCGCGTGTTACGTGTGTGGCACAGCAGGGGGAATGCGATGCTACCGATCGAACCGAACACGCCGCCGAACAGCCTGATCTGGCGGGTGGTGCATTTTCCGCTGACGCTGCTGGTGATCGCGGTTGCTCTGATCATCGCGGGCAGCATGGCGTCGCATCTCGTCCTGCCGAGCAACCGGCCGGGCGACTTTAGCGGCTGGGCGCAAGTCGCGGTCAGTGCGGCGAATGCCGGCATTATCGTGCTGGCCTATTGGATCCTGGTGCGCTTCGTCGAGCGTCGGCGCGAGGTTGCCGATTTCGCGACGCGCGGGTGGCTGGCCGAACTGGGCGGCGGCTTTGGTGCGGGGATTGTGCTGTTCTCGCTGGTGTTCGGGATCATCCTGGCGCTCGGCGGATACCGGATCGTCGGGACCAATTCGCCGTCGGTGCTGCTGCTGCCGCTCGCCACCTCGCTGCTGACCGGTCTGGTCGAGGAGACGCTGTTTCGCGGCATCTTCTTTCGGTTGATGGAGCGTTTGTTCGGCAGCTGGATCGCGCTGGCGCTGTCGGGCGCGTTGTTTGGGGCGGCGCACCTCGCCAATCCCAATGCGACGCTGTTCGCCGGGATTGCGATTGCGCTGGAAGCGGGCATCATGCTGGCGGCGCTGTATATGCTGACCCGGCGGTTGTGGGCGGCAATCGGCCTGCACGCGGCGTGGAACTTCGCGCAGGGTGCGCTGTACGGCATCCCGGTTTCGGGGTTCCAGCAGGTCGGGCTGCTGCGCCCCTCGGTCAGCGGATCGACGCTACTGACCGGCGGCGCATTCGGCGCGGAGGCGTCGCTGACCGCGGTGATCGTCGATACGCTGTTCGGTGTGGCCTTGCTCGTCCTTGCGTATCGCCGCGGCAATTTCGTCGCGCCGATGTGGGCGCGGCGCTGATCCTACGGCGCGGGCGTGCAGCTATAGACGATCTTCTCATTCGGTCGCGCCGGTAACGCCATGCGGATCGCGGCTTGCTGCGTCGCCAGATTGGCGCGGCCCGCCTCGTCGGGCGAACAGGCCTTCAGCTTCACCGTCGCACGGATTTTGCGCAAACCGTCCATCTGCTCCGCGCTCAGGAAATAGCGGGAGGTGACATAGCTGCGCGCGGCCGGATCGAATTGCAGCACCGAAACGGTCTGCTCTTCGGACGGGACCAGGATGCGGTCCCATTTGCTGCCATTCTCGGCATATTGCGTGCGGCCGTTCATGCAGCCCGCCTTGCCCCAGTCGATCGTCACGTCCTGCGTCGAGGAGGATATTACCCGGCTGCGCGCCGCCACGAAGCTGCACACCATCTTGCCGAGTGGTGCGGTCGAGGAGACGGGCGGCGCGGGCGGCTGGCTCGCGGCGGCAACGGCTTGCGGCAGGATCGGCTCGCCGCTCGGGCGCAGTACGAACAGCACGATCGCGCCGAGCATCGTTAGCCCGCCCAGCACCCAGGCGATGATCGCCTCGCGCCGCAGCGCCTGCGCATCGAGCAACCCGCCAGCCCCCACCGCCATCGCGCCGAGCACCAGGATCAGCACCGCCAGCCCCATGATATTTTCGCGGTGGCGGTCGCTCGCCGCGCGCGCTGCGGTGAGTGCTGCCTCGCGCGCCAGCACGGCCTTGCTCGCCGCCTCACGCCTGGTCGCGTCGGACAGCGCGGCGGCCTCGGCTTCGGCCGCCTGATCGATCTTTTCGATATCGGCGATGCTGGTGCAGGGCGTGCCGACGCCGACATAGGGTTGCTTGGCCTTGTTCAGGAACGCGGCGACTTCGCTGTTGGCAATGGCGAAGGCAAAGCTCGAATCGCCTTCTTCGCCGCGCGTGATCGCCGAATTGATCCCGATCACGCGACCGCACGGATCGAGCAGCGGCCCGCCCGAATTGCCGCGCGCGATTTGCGCGGTGTGAAGCAATACGTCGGTGCCGCTCATTTGCCGCCGCCCGGAAAACACGCCTTCGGAGCGGATCGGGGCGAGCGGATGGATGTAATCCGCCGCCGATTTCGCGGTCGCCAGGTCGACATTGCCCGGATAGCCGAGCGCCGTCACCATGCTGCCTTCGTCGATCGGCCCGGTGTAGAGCGCGACGGTGGGCAGGCGAACGCCGGTGATTTCGATCAGCGCGAGATCATGCGCGGCATCGACCGCGATGACGCGGCCCTGATAGCTTTTGCTGCCCTCTGACGGGACGATCCCGACGACGACATTGCCGGGGAAGCGCGCCAGCAGTTCGACGACATGCGCGTTGGTGATGATTCGGTTCGGTGCAATCGCGACGCCGCTGCCATGGCCGAAGCCGACGACTTCATCATCGACGATCGCGATCGTGACGACGCGCACGACACCGCGGCCGGTCGCCGAAATATCGTCGGCGCGCGCGGGGGCTGCGACAATGAATGCGAAAACACCAAACAGCGCCAAGATAAGATGTCGATAACATATCGTCATGCCGACGCTATCCCAAGCGATTGCAGCAGCGCGATCAGAAACGAAAGGCAGAGTGCGATCAGACCGATCCCGTTCAAGGCAAGGTCGCGCAATTTGGGTGCGGCCAGCCACGCTTCCTTCGCAGATACGATCGCGGCAAGCGCCTTCATCGTGGTCGGCACGGATTTCAGCCTGGTCAAATCGACACGATCCCTAAAGTCGAAGAACCACGGCAGGGTAACGCAAACGGCACCGGCGAACGCGATGGCGTCCTTGGCTATCGTCCACACCGCTGCCATGCTATCTTCTCGAGCGCCTTGAGAAGCCGCCCTTCTTTGGATTTGATGGGACGGTGCTGCCGGTAAACGTCGTTCCGACGCTTACTTCCTGATCTACCCGACCGCCCGGCAAACCGCCGAAGACCGCGTCGAAAGGCTGATCGATCGCAATATCAAAGCCACCACTGGGTCGCTCGACCGCGCTGATATGTACAAAGGCGTCCTGCCCCAAATCTTCGGGCGTGATAAAGCCAAAGCCCTTATCCGCATTGAAAAACTTCACGACGCCGATCGCCCCGTCCTTCGCAATGGTATACCCCTTCTTGCGCGTTCGAGCGATCTCCGGAATCGCTACGGTCGCGGCAGCCTTCTGCGGTGAGAAAGCGAGCTTGACGCCGCAGGCGGTCGCAATGCGTTCGATGACCGCAAAGGAAGGACCGTGCCGGCCGATGCCCGCCTCGATTTCGCTGATCCGCGCCTGCGCCACGCCGATCGCCTTGGCGAGATCGTGCTGGGTCAGGCCTGCACGCAGACGCAAGTCGCGCAGCATTTCCGCCGCGCGCATGCCCGGCCCCACTTCCGCGTCGCCTGTGTCGATCGCGTCGATCGTCTTGGCAAACGCCGTTCGTCGTTGTGCATTACCCGTACCGCCCGGCCGCTTTGCCGTTCGTGCTCCGGTGGCAAGCGCGACCGTCGGGTCATTCTTACTCATTCGAAATAGTCCTGCAGACGCGGCAAGAGAATCCTGTCGCGCAAAAATACCATGTCCGTGCCGTTCCAGAGAAGGCCATCAACCAAAATCGACCGAACTCGCAGCGCTAGCATGAGTGTCACCGTGACGTCTTGCGCAAGATCGTCCTCGACCACGAAAATAGTGAGACAGTCGTCGAATTCGGCCTTGTAAACAGGGACATCGAGATACTCCGCAAATGTCTGAAGCTTCCAGTGATCGACTTGACGGGTGACGATCTTCTGCGCGTAATAAAAAAATCTCCGCCCGATTGCGGTGCCGAGCGCTGCCAATTCCGCATCGCAGTCGGCACCGTTTCCGGAATAGGCACCGATCGCTCCCGCCATATAAGGAATTCCTTATTAAAATGTCAAGTCTTAGCATCAGGTACAGGTGGGCTGAACGTATCGCCGACACCGACCGACAGCAAGTCGCGCCCGGGCGGCACACCGGTTTGACAACGGACCCTTCTCTCAAACGAAACTGTAAGGATCGACATCGACCACGACGCGCACCTTGGCGGGCCACTCGACCCCGCCGAGCCAGTCGCGGATCACGTCCTGCACATCCAATCCGCGCTTGGCGTGCACGAGCAGGCGGTAGCGGTGCCGCCCGCGTAGCATCGCGAGCGGGGCGGGGGCGGGGCCGTAGACTTCCATCGCCCCGGCCAGCGTGTCGGGGTTGGGTGCGGCGCGGCCGATCAGGCGGGCGGTCTCCAGCGCTGCGGCCTGGTCTTCGCTCGACACGACGATCCCGGCGAAGCGGCCGAACGGCGGCGCGCCCGCCTCGCGGCGATGCTCGGTCTCGGCGGCGTAGAAGGCCTCGGCATCGCCCGAGACCAGCGCCTTCATCACCGCCGCATCGGGGCTGTGCGTCTGGATATAGACATGGCCCGGCTTGGCCCCGCGCCCGGCGCGACCCGCGACCTGCATGATTTGCTGGAAGGTCCGCTCGCTCGCCCGTAAATCGCCGCCGTCGAGGCCGAGATCGGCGTCGATCACGCCGACCAGCGTGAGATTGGGGAAGTGATAGCCCTTGGTGACGAGCTGCGTCCCGACGACGATGTCGATGTCGTGCGCCTCCATCCGCGCGACGAATTCGGCGGCCTTGGCGGGGGACCACATCGTGTCGGAGGTGACGACCGCGATCTTGGCATCGGGGAAGAGCGCGGTGACCTCATCGGCGATGCGTTCGACGCCGGGGCCGACCGCCGCCAGCGTGTCCTCATTCTGGCATTCGGGGCAGACCTTGGGCACCGGCTCGGTATGGCCGCAATGGTGGCAGGCGAGGCGGCGGACGAGGCGGTGCTCGACCATCCACGCGGTGCAGTTGGGGCATTGGAAGCGGTGGCCGCAGGTGCGGCATAGGGTGAGCGGCGCGTAACCGCGGCGGTTGAGGAAGAGCAGGACTTGCTCGCGCCGTTCCAGCGTCTCGGTCATCGCGGTGATGAGGCGCGGCGCGATCCAGCGGCCGCGTTCGGGCGGTTCGGCGATCAAGTCGATCGCGGTGATGCTCGGCATTTCGGCGGCACCCCATCGGCCGGGCAATTTGACCTCGGCATAGCGGCCAAGCGCGACTTGCTGGCGCGTCTCGATCGCCGGGGTGGCGGAGGCGAGGATGACGGGGATTTGCTCGAACTTGCCGCGCATCACCGCCACGTCGCGGGCGTGGTAGTGGACGCCTTCTTCCTGTTTGAAGCTGGTTTCATGCGCTTCGTCGACGACGATCAAGCCGAGATTGGCGTAGGGCAGGAACAGCGCCGAGCGCGCGCCGACGGTGACCAGCGCCTGGCCGCTGGCGATGCCACGCCACGCGCGGCGGCGTTGCGATTGGCGCAGCCCCGAATGCCAGGCGACCGGCTGTACGCCGAAGCGCGCGGCGAAGCGCTTGAGGAACGGCTCGGTCAGCGCGATTTCGGGGAGTAGCACGAGGCATTGGCGGTTTTCGCGGATCGCGGCGGCGACGGCTTCGAAATAGACTTCGGTCTTGCCCGAGCCAGTGACGCCGTCGAGCAGGGTCGGGGCGAAGGCGCGCTTGAGGACGTCGGCGACCAGCGTCGCGGAGGCGGCGCGTTGGTCGGGCGAGAGCGCGGGTGCGGCGAAAGCGGGGTCTGGGGCGGGGAAGGGGCTGTCGATGTCGACTTCGACTGCCTCCAGCGCGCCGGTTTTGACGAGGCCACGGATGACCGCATCGGACACCTCGGCGATGGCGGCGAGTTCGCGGATCAGCCCTTGCGTCGCGCCGATCCGCTCCAGCGCTTGCTCGCGTTGTGGGGTTAGGCGGTCGGGCACTTCGCCGGTGGCGCGATATTCGGTGATGGTCTTGCTGCCCTCGAGCGCCGAGGTCGAGGCGAGCGCCATCCGCACCACCGCAGCGGGTGAGGCGAGGTAATAATCCGCGGTCCATTCGATCAGGCGTCGCAAGGGGGCGGCGAGCGGCGGGACCGGGAGCACGCCGACGAGGTTGCGCAGGCGGTTGTCGCCGACCTCGGCATCGGAGGGCATCCGCTCGGGTTCCCACACCACGCCGAGTAATTGGCGCGGCCCGAGCGGTGCGATGACGATCGAGCCCGGCTCGACGCTCATGCCGTGCGGCACGCGGTAATAGAGCGGCCCGAGCGCGGAATTGAGGACGAGGACGCGGGCGCGGGACATGGGGTGCATATGGCGGGTTGGGGGGGCGGGGTGAAGGGGGCGTCGTTTCGCCCCTCCCCTTCAGGGGAGGGGTGGGGGTGGGGGCGTGCCGCAATTCCGACGTAGATTTGGAGGAGAGTCCCCACCCCAACCCCTCCCCTGAAGGGGA
>JAIXZV010000293.1 GCA_027489365.1 Sphingomonadales bacterium | reverse complement strand
GATCGCGGCGGCGCGGCGCGTGAGTACCCCGACCTGGCCGATCCGCCACGCGCCCATCGCGAGGAAGACCGTCAGGACGACGGGAAATTCCTCGGGCAACATCGACATGCCGATCGCGATTCCGGCGAGCACCGCCTCGATCCAGCCGCCGCGCAGCAGGCCGTAGAGCAGCACCACGGTCAGCGCGACCGCTGCGCCGCCGATCGCGCACCAGGTCACGATCCGCGTCGTCTCGCGGCGCAGGCGTGGCGCTTCGGTATCGAGTGTCGCCAGCGATTGACCGATCCGGCCGATTTCGCTGCGCGGCCCGGTGGCCAGCACGCGCGCAATCCCGCTGCCGCGCGCAACGAGCGAGCCGGAATAGACATAGGGCTGGTCTTCCCCACCGGGGCGGCGGGTGTCTTGTCCGCCGTCCTCAACCGCGATCACCTTGCCGACCGGCAGCGATTCGCCGGTGAGCAGCGATTCGTCGGTCTGAAGATCGCTCGCCTCGATCAGAACCGCATCGGCGGCGATGCGGTCGCCCTGTTCCAGCACGATCACATCATCGCGCACTACCGCGCGCCCGGCGACCTGCACGCGTGCGCCATCGCGGATGACGCGCGCGCGCGGCGCGGACAGATCGCGCAGCGCCTCCAGCACATGTTCGGTACGGCTTTCCTGGATCACGGTCACGACGACCGAGAAGGTCGCGAAAGCGAGCAAAATCACCGCTTCGGTACGATCGCCGAGCAGCAGATAGGCGATCCCGCCCGCCAGCAGGAGCGCCAGCATCGGTTCGCGCAAGACCTCCAGCGCGATCCGCAGCATCGAGCGGCGCCCGGCGCGGGGAAGTTCGTTCGGGCCGTCCGCGGCAAGGCGTGTGGCCGCTTCGGCCAAGGACAAGCCTGTGACGCGGAGGTCCGTCACCGCGACAACAGCAGCGGGAGACGCGCCGTTTCGAGCAGGCTGCGCGTCACGCCGCCAAACACGACGTCGCGCAACCGCGAATGCGCAAAGGCACCGATCGCCAGCAAGTCCGCTGCTTTTTCGAGCGCCAATGCCTCCAGCGCCTCGGCGTCGGAGAGCTCGGTGCGGCCGAGCGCGATCCGTTCCGCCACAATGCCGTGGCGGAGCAGGTGGCGAACGACCTCATCGGCGCTTTCGTCGGCACGACCGCCGTCTTCGGTTCTGCCGACGGTAACGACCGAGAGCTTCGCGCCTGGTTCGAGGAGCGCGACCAGATCGTGCAGCGCGCGGCGCGCCTCTGCGCTGTCTTTCCAGCCCAGCACGGCGCTGTGCACCGGCGGCAGCGCCGCGGCGCCGGACAGCATGAGCAGCGGCGTGCCAGCGCCGATCACGATCGTTTCGTACGCATGGCGGCGCAGCCACTGCGTTTCCCAATCCGCTTCGCCGCCCATGACGATCAGATCGGCAATCGGACCGGTGCGCCCCGCGCGGCGCGCCAGCGCGAAAACCTCGTCGCGCAAGCCGAGCACGCGGATAACGGCGGAGGACCCGGCGACCGAGGCCGAGATCGCCTTGATCCGATCGGCTTCATCCTCGGCCATCGACCAGTCGGGCACGTACATCGTCGTCATTGGCGCAAAGGCGGGGATCAGGAGCGGGCTGGCGGTCAGCACCTCGATCGTCAGGGTCGCGGCCATCCGCTCCGCCGTGGTGACGGCGGCACGGATGATCGGGTCGGCATGTGCCGAGTTTTCGACGACGAGCAGGATGTCCTTGATCATGTTCGGTTTCCTTCGGCTACGCGGTTGATCTCGAAAGTCTTCGATCGGACACCCGACCCGGGTGTTCAGTCATCCTCGCCGTGTTCGGAACCACCGCCACCTTCGCCAGCATCGGCATGGGCACCGGGGGTGAAGGCCACGGGGTCGATCGTCGTTGCGCCATAGGCGGCACCCGCGATCGCGATCGCCGCGACCGGCAGCGCCAGGGGTGCGGGTGGACGCGCGTCCTCAACGCCGGGGTGCCGATCGGCACGCTTGGTCCCGGTGATGAAGGCGCGGATCAGATCGTCTTTGGTCAGCAGCGACATCGCGACGACGGCGATGACATGCAGCGCGATCAGGCCCAGCAGCAGGTTGGCCAGCGCCTCGTGCAGGCCACCCTCGGCATCGCCCTGCATCGTGGCACCGGTGTAGATGATCCCGGCGACCGTCCCCAGCAACGCCAGGATCGCGATGCCGCCCAGTGCATTGTGGCCGATCGAGTGTTCGGGCTTGCCCGAGAAAAGGCCGGTGATGTGATGCGCGATCTGCGCGGGTTTGAGGAAGTCGGCGAAGCGCGCGTGCTCGCCGCCGACAAAGCCCCAGACCACCCGGAAGGCGAGGAGGATCGCGGCGATCCAACCGGCCGGCACGTGCCACGGCGCGAGCGCGCTCTCCTCTTCCGACGACAGGAAGGCGATCAGAACGGTCGCGACCAGCAGCCAGTGGAACAGCCGCACCGGCAGATCCCAGACGCGGATGCGTGCGGCCGATGGCAGAGCGGCGGACGAGAGAGGGGGTGTGGACAGGTCGGGCATTGTCACCTCCGTGGAGGGACTGACATCCGCCGAACTCCTGACGGAAACCTGACGGTCGCGACAATCTCTTCGGATCGTGGTCGATCAGCGCGGTTCCTCAACCCGATTGCCGCCGAGCCGTTTCTGCCAGTCCACCCGCGCCAGCGCGACCAGCGCCCCAATCATGAGCAATTGGAGG
>JAIXZV010000300.1 GCA_027489365.1 Sphingomonadales bacterium | reverse complement strand
TCGGCTGGAGTGTTCTTTTGGAGGACAATCAATGAGGGTTTACACTTTCTCCTACGGCGGCGTGGTCTTCAAGGACATGCCGTGCAAGGAGCTGTCGCACGCGATGCGAGAGATCATCACCAAGATTATCGGCGTCGGCCAGCTTGAGTTCTACCCGCAAACCACAGCCCTCGGTGGCTTCGCTTACCGCTACGCTGTCATCAAAGACAAGCACTGGGTCGGCACGGTGGAGTCAGAGTAACCCGGTTAGGGGCAGCCCCACGCTGCCCCGTTCCCGGTCACTCTCGACCGCAAAGGAGTCCACAGTGAGAATATGGAAACTACAAATTGGCATGTCCGTCGAGGCATACTACCCGGCGGACAGCGAAGTGCAAGCCGTTGCACGAGCCAAAGTCCTCGTCGAGGCTTTCGGCGGCGGTGTGGCTGAGGCAGCGCAAGCCCACTGGAACGGCAAGCCGGTCGGCTGGATCATCACCATCGGAGAGTACGGAGAAAAGCCAAAGTACCAGCCGTCGATCGGCGGGTACCTCCAGGCCGGTGGCGAAGCCAAGGCCAGCCTTGAGAACATCAAGCTCGGCTACGACGGGATGCTCTCCATCCCGAACCAGCTCGGTCGACTGCTGGAGCATCCATACCCGCTGAAATTCGAGGCGGAACCCCTCATCAAAATCGGCTCGAACTGGCAGCCGATTTCAACCGTAATGTAAGGAGGCCAAACGTGGCCCTATTCGCAAAGAACGTCAGCCCCGACGGCAAGCCCGAGGTCCTCATCGTGCTGCCTGACGGCAAGGTCGAGTTTGCCGTCACGGCCCAGCAGCTGTGGGAAGCCGTGCAGCGCGCCGCCAAGATGTCCCACACCTTCACGAAGATCGAGGAGGGCCGCAAGGCCACCAACTGGATCGGCGAACGCACCGAGGGGCTGGCCCTTGCCCGACAGGACGCGGCGGAACGCACCCGGCTCGCCGTCGAGGCTTACACACAGCGCCACGGCGTGCAGTTTTTCGCTCCACGCAAGGCCGGTGGCCTCGATCCGGCTGCGCCCAAGGCTCGCCGCACGGCCCCGAAGGGCGTGCTCACAGCCGATGGCGCCACGGCGCTTCTGGCGGAGCTTGGGCTATGAGAAAAATTCTCACACATTTTGTCTACCCACCCATCCCGTCTCGAGACCACGACTGGTCCGCCGTGCGAGACGGCTACGAGCCGGGCGACCCTGCCGGTGAAGGTCGGACAGAGCAGGCCGCGATCGACGACCTTCTCGCAAAGGAGGCTGAGCATGAAGCCGGGTGACCGCGCTATCTACACCGGGACAGCTTTTGGCCTCGCCGAGCGTGAGGTTATCATCCTGTCCGTTCACCCTCGGTACTGCCGGTTCCAGCTACCGGCACCGCCGTCAGAAAAGAACTACGTCTACGTGGCCCCGCACAAGCGGCTGCGTCCCGTCGGCGACCTCTTTGGAGCACATAGCAAATGACTTCCCCCCTCATCGACTACTTCGTCCTCGCTGAAAACGCCGGTGGCGAGCTACGGATCGACCCCAAGGACGTGCCTGTCGGCGCGACCCGAGCCTTCTGCCTTCGCTTGCGCCTCCAGATCAACGCCGCGAGGTACAACCTCCGGAAGGAAACCCGGAAGCTCTACTCCCTCGGGCATCCATCCTACGGCGTGACCCCATGGGACTCCTACACCATCAGCCTCCGGCAGGACAAGTCCGGGGCGTACTACCTCCTCATCTCCAGCACGCTGAAGTTCCACGGTGTGACCCTGTCCAACCCGACGACAGGCGAGGTCATCAACACGGAGATGCTTTATGACCCACAGGTCTCCGGCGACGGCAACACCCTCCAGCAGGACACGCCTGATGCCAGCGATCTCCTCTAAACCCTTCTACTTCAAGCAGAGCGGAAACCGCACTTACAGCTTCGTAGACCGCCGTGGCGAGGCTACCTTGCAGTGCAAAGTCTACCGAGACGGCGAAGCTATCTGCAAGGTTCACCTTCCGGGCGAGAGCCCTGTGGTGGTGTACCACCAGTACGGTAACGAACAAGCAACCGAGCTTCGTGCCATGCGCGATTGGCTCACAGCCATCTACAAGGACAACACATGAAATACTCCCCTGAACAAGAAGCCTACTTCGAGGAGCTTCGCACCGGCTCCTCCCACATCGTGCTGCGAGCTTGCGCCGGCGCAGGCAAGACCACGACCGTGATCGAGGGCCTGCCCTTCATGCGAGGCCGCATCTCCTTCAACGCCTTCAACAAAAAGATGGCCGAGGAGCTATCCAACCGGATCAAGCGGAAGGGTGGCGCCGCCAGCCTCCGCGCCAACGCGGCCACGCTGCACAGCGTCGGCTTCGGTGCGCTGAAGAACGGCCTCGCCGCTAGCGGTGCCCGCGATCTGAAGCTCAAGCCGGACAGCGAAAAGCTGATGGACCTCGTCGGCGGTGTCCGCGTGAAGGGCGCCCATCAGCTTTGCAAACTTGTCGACCTCGCAAAACAACACGGCCTCGGCATCCCCGGCATTGCCAGCCCCGGATGGGAAGACCTGATGGATCACTTCAACATCGCGCCTGTGGGCAAGGAGTCCCACTTCATCGAGCAGGCAGAGCAACTGCTTCGTGCGAGCATCTCCGTCGGCCGCGAGCGGATCGACTTTTCAGACATGATCTACCTTCCGCTCCTGTGGGACTTCCCCTTTGAAACCTACCACGAGGTCGTCCTCGACGAGACGCAGGACATCTCCGCGATCCGCCTCGAAATCGCGATCAAGATGCTCAAGCCTGAAGGCCGTCTTATCGCTGTCGGCGACGACCAGCAGGCCATCTTCGGCTTCACTGGTGCGGACTCGCAGGCCATCAACCGGATCGTCCAGCGGATGAACGCGAAGGAGATGACCCTGTCCGTCAGCTGGCGGTGCCCGCGCAGCGTGATCGCTTCCATCCAGCACATCTCCCCGCTGATCCAGCCCCGGCCCGATGCGCCCGAGGGCTTGGTCCAGTGGGTTCCGCCGGAGGAGGTCGACGCCCTCGTCCAGCCTGGCGACGCCATCCTTTGCCGGCTCAACGCCCCGCTGCTTCGCCAGTGCCTTTCCTTCATCCGCAAGGGTCGCAAGGCACGGATCGAGGGTCGTGACATCGGCAAATCTCTAATGACTCTCGCTCGCCGCCGGAAGTGGTACGACCTGGAAGAACTCGAAGCCAACCTCGACGCGATCGAAGACTTCGAGCGGGACAAGATGCAGCAGGCCAACACGCGGCGCGCTGTTTCCAAGTACGAGCGGATCAAGGACTCGCTCGACACCCTCCGCGTGATCGCTGGCCGCGCACACGAGATCGGCGCCAGCAGCCAGCGTGACTTCGAGAACCTCATCGACTCCCTTTTCGGCGACGAGGTCTCCGCTGCGGACACGATCACGCTGTCCAGCGTCCACAAGGCCAAGGGCCTCGAGTGGCCGAGGGTGTTCATCCTCGGCCGCAATATCTACATGCCGTTCCGGGCTGCCGAACTCCCATGGGAGCAGGAGCAGGAACAAAACCTCATCTACGTCGCGCACACCCGCGCACAGAGCGAGCTGTATCTCGTCGGCTACCCGCAGGA
Source organism: Sphingomonadales bacterium (assembly GCA_027489365.1). Lineage (GTDB taxonomy): Bacteria > Pseudomonadota > Alphaproteobacteria > Sphingomonadales > Sphingomonadaceae > Sphingomonas. Next base: position 950 of record JAIXZV010000300.1, on the reverse strand, counting down.
GTCCAACCATGAATGACCGTGTCATCTACCTCGCAGCCGCTGGCCTTCTCGGCCACTGGTCAGACTTCACCTGCGTGTGCATCCAGCGTGCCACGCAACTCGCAGGCATCCCCGACGAGGAGCGTCAGCGTATCATGGAAGACTGGATCAAGGCCACGCGCCCTCGCCAGTGTCCCGACAATAACACCTGGTTCGGTGACACAGACAGCGATGGGTACAAGCGCCGTCTCCGCGCCCTGCGTGACAGGGCAAGCCTCTACGGCGATGATCTCGACAGCGCCATGGCTCGTGTCCGAGACGAGAACTGGCAAGTCATCCGTGAGCAGTACAATGAAACCGCTCCGGCCTGAGGACTACATTCTCACCAAGCTTTCGGCCTGGCCCGATTGGCAGGCCTGTCACAACATGGGAGAACCTCTTGTCCCGCTTTATGATAGTCTCCCTGATCTTCAACGAGCAGGTCGACCCGACGACAGCGTGGCTGACAACGTCCACGCTGGTCAACTACCCAATCACAGCGGAGAACCATCACCTGCTCCAGCAGGCGTTGGAAGCGGAGATCGCGGAGTACGGGGGAGCGGAGCTGTTGCTCACAGGAGTCCGCCCTCCTCCGTACAACCCGATCTCGATGATCGAGAAGTCTTCGCTCAGGCAGTTGCCGCAGCGAAGCGCCTCGGCCTCATCCTCCGGGAAGACCCGCTTGGTGGCCTCCCTTGATCTGCTAGCAGGCCTTGGCCTGAAGCTGTAAGCCCCAGCCTGTATGGCACTGTCACACCGTGACACAGCCACACCAGCAGAAAAAACGCGCCGCCCGAATTTCCTCGTTGACCATCGGTCCCGGCCATGCCATCCTTAAACCATCGGGGGACCGCATCGGTCCAGCCCAATCAACCCAGGAGACTGTAATGCGTAAGATCACTGCGGAGACCCCGCGCACTGACTTCACCATC
>JAIXZV010000141.1 GCA_027489365.1 Sphingomonadales bacterium | reverse complement strand
TGACTTCACCATCGCTGGCATCAACTTCTCGGTCGCCGAGCCGTTCGCCGAGGGCGATGTCCTGACCGCTGGCGAAGCCTCCGCGCTCAACCAGACCTTCCGCGAGAATGTCCGCAACAACCTCGCGAAGCAGATCAAGGAACTCGCCGAGGGCAAGGCCGCGACCGACACCACCCCCGAGGTTCCGCCCGCGACTGCCGAGGCCCTGCAGGTCGTCGTCGACGAGTACGCCGGCGACTACGAGTTCGGCGTCCGCACCAGCGCTGGTCCGCGCATGGACCCGGAAGAGCGCGAGGCGCGCAACATCGTCACCTCGAACCTCCGTGCCCTGCTCAAGGCCAAGGGCCAGTCCGTCAAGGACTTCGCCGAGGGCGAGTTCGAGAAGCTGGCGAACGCCGCCTACGAGCAGCACAAGGCGGCCGCGCACGAGCGTGCGAAGGTCGTGCTGGCTTCGCGTTCGCTCAACCTCGACGCGATCTGAACGGGAAGGGAGGGCGCTTGCCCTCCCTGTCTCGATGGGTAGTGTGGGCGGGTGCTGGACTCCCCGCTTAGGGCGTAAGCCTCACACTACCTTTCCAGACAGGGCACCCCATGTTTTCAACCTCCGAGATCATGCTGCAAGAGATCGCCGAAGCCGCCGTGGCACAGCCGATTGGCGTGCGTTTCGCTGTCAGCTCTATCCCCGAGGCACGCCGCAGCTTCTACTCCATGCGGGCGAAGTGCCGCAAGGTCGGCGTCGACACCTACGACAGCCTCGGCCTGTACGTCAGCCCACGCACGCCCCTCGAAATGTGGATGCTTCGCGAGGCCCTGCCCGGTGTCGGCGCTGGGAGCAAGCCCCTCACTATGGACAACCTCCTCACCGCAAAGGACTTGCTCTAATGGCGAAGGAAGACTTCGAGAAGGTCACGGTGCGGCTTGCCACTGGCACGCGCGATCGCCTCATCCGCTTCTTCCCAGCGACCCCGTATAACGAGGTCGTGCGGAAGATCATCTCCACCACCCTCGATCGTCTCGAAGCTCGCGAGACTACCCCCAAGCTGGAGCTTCCAAATGAGTGACGACTACGCTCACCTTAACGAGCTGTTCTCCCGCGATCCGCTGTCGCTGACGAAGGAAGACCGTTCGACTATCATCGAGCACATGGTGACTCAAAAACACCGCTTCGATGCCGCTGCACTCGAAGGCAAGAAGCCTTCCCGAGCGAAGGCCGCTCCCAAGGCTAAGGGCACTCTCACAGCTGGTGCCCTCGATCTCCTTTCCACTTTCAAGCTGTAGTCCAATGGAGTCCAGATGCCCAAACCCTTCTCCGAAGCCGACATGGCCACCCGCTGGTGCCCAGAGTCCGGCCCCGATGTAGTCTCGATGGACTACAACCAGCCGCTCACAATCGCTGGTGTCACCGCCGAGAGCAAGACCGTCACCCGCCAGCTCGTAACCGTCGGTCGCGCCGACCAGCCATCACTATGCCTCACCCGCAAGTGCGCAGCCTGGGTCCACGTTGGACACGCAGACTTGGGCGAGGCTGGCGGTTTCTGCACCAAGCTTCACGACCGACTGCTGCAGGCCTGGCTCAATGCTTAGGCTCTCCATCCACCTTCGCGGCGACCCCGCTCGTCAAGATCGCACAGCGAACGACATCGTCGACCTCATCGTGGAGCGCCTGAACGACGCTGTCACCATCCCCAAGCGGCCAGTGATCCGCACGTTCTCCGAAAAGGGAGAGCAGATCACCGCCGTCCTCTTAACCTTGGAGTATCCAGATGCAGCACCGCCACATTCTCCTCACCCTCAACCGCCACTTCCCTCAGGCCGGATCGCTTAAAGTCCTGGAGTGCGCGCTCGATCTGCTGCGTCCGGCGGAGCAGATCACCATGCCGGTGGAACCCGAGGAAGACTACGCTGCTCGGCGTATGATCTACCCTGAGCACATGGGGGTGGAGGAGCCTACCGCTGATCCCACCCCGCTGACTCCATCCGGCGGTATCCAGCAAATTCGCGGCGTTGGCCTTGTCGCAGACTTCACCGCAGTCGATGGGCTGCACATTCAGATCGACGGCACAGCCGCACGCGAAGCTGGCCTGCTTGGGAAGAAGCCATGATCTTTCTCAACATCGCAGCTTGGCTGGTGTTTCTTACCAGCACATTCATCGCCGTCTACGGTATCGTGGCTATGTTTAAGCCTACGATTGTCACACACCGTGCTCTCTACTGGAACGAGGACCAGTACGCTACGTTCGTCGTTAAGCTTTTGTGGCGTGTGCTGTGCATGACAGTAGTATCGCTGGTGCTCGCAGCTTACCTGTTTGGAGGGCTGATTTGATGGACGAGAAGCCGCCAGGCCACGCAGGCAACTTCATCTTTTGGGCTGGGTATCTCGCGTTGATCCTGTTCCTTTACGCCGGGCTTCTCGCAGAGTTTCTTTCGGAGAAATTCCCATGACTGACGCCCCGGCCCCGAGCGCGGAGGAAAGCGTTGAGCAGTTTGACGAGGTTTGGAAGGCCATCCTGATGGACTCTGACCTTCGCGATCTGCGCCGCAAATGCTCGCTTCAAGACATTCGGCTTGTCGTCATGCACGCCAGCGCGCCCGGCTATCGGCAGATACAGGGCTTAACAGCCCGCGCCACCGCCGCAGAGGCTCAGGTGCGGGAGATGCGGGAGAAGGCAAACGCCGTGCTGGAAAACATCGGCGCGGCAAACTGGTATGCCGGGACGCCCGCGAACCAGTGCCAGTTGCTTTTGGCCGAGGCCACGCGCGCACTGCTTGCCATAGCCACCCTCGCCGCGACGAAGGAGGGGGCGTGATGGCTAGGTCCATCAAGGTCCTGTCTCATCACAGGCGTCGTGGACCTAGTTCAATGATAACGCTTAACTCCAGAAGCATCGCTAGGCTTCTGGCCGATCCGGGCAAGGGTGGTTTTACTCCATGGAGTAAGCACTGGTTAGTCCGGGTGATCGAACCTGTCTGGATCATCGCACACAAGAGAGCTACCCTATTCTACTCTGTCGTCAAGTGTGATCTTGCAGGAGAACCAGTCACGGAACACCGAGAGTTAGTACCGTGGCAAGTGATCGAGTTCGAGCGTCGCGTGCCTGCAAAATTAACGGAGACCCCCTCATGCGTAAGTCCTTCTCCCTCGACATCCACCAGCTGATGTGGGACTCCACTTCCCTGCAGCTCTTCCTTGAGTGCCCGCGCAAGTATTACTACACCATAATCGAGGGCTGGACAACATCCGAGCAGAACGTCCACCTGTGGTTCGGCGGCGCTGTTCACTCCGGGGTAGAAGTCTTCGAGCACAGCAAAGCTGCAGGTGCCCCGCACGAGGAGTCCATGGACGCCATGGTCGAGCATCTGCTTACCCTGTCCGCAGGTGCTCCGCACGATCCGCACGGCTACAAGACCCCGCACAACCTGATCCGCACCATGACCTGGTACTACACCCAGTTTGCGGACGACCCCTACCAAACTCTAATCCTCGCCAACGGCCAGCCCGCCACCGAGCTGTCCTTCCAGTTCGACCTCGGGTCAGAGTCGCACATCACTGGCGAACGCTACACCTACGCCGGCCACCTTGACCGGGTCGCCTCGATCGACAACTTCGAGACCCTGATGGTCCAGGACCACAAGACTACGAAGAACACCCTCGGCCAGTACTTCTTCTCCGGCTTCGACCTGTCCGTGCAGTTCACAGGCTACACCATCGGCGGGCAGGTCACGCTCGGTCCGCGTGTCAAGGGCGTGGAAGTCAACGGGATGTCTGTCCAGAAAACCCAGTCTCAGTTCGCACGGTACACCAGCTACCGCGATCGCGGAGTCCTCGACGAGTTCCTTGTCGAGGTACCCTACCACATCGCCCGCGCAGCGCAGTACGCGGAACGCTCTCTCCAGCACGGCACACCGGAAGGCCGGGCCAGCGCGTGGCCGCACAACTGGTCAGCCTGTGGCCATTACGCAGGCTGTGCGTTCGCCAAAATCTGCAGCAAGCATCCGCTTGTCCGAGAGCAGTGGCTCGCCGGCAGCTTCCAAAAGCGGCGCGAGCTTTGGGACCCTGCCGTCTCACGCGAGCGGGCGATCAAACCTGCTTGACATCCGCCGTCCGCCGTGCGAAGCTGCAGCCCCAATCAAGGAGTCCATCATGCGCCTATTCGATCCAGCCTCCGGTCGCAGACTTCGCCCATGGCGAGTCAACCACGGCGAGAGCATCCAGCCCTGGCCGTTCCCCGGAGGCTATGCCTTCACCGTGGTTTCCCACAGCCAGTCCGATGACGGCCACGACTGGGACCCTGTCCGCTCCGACCAGCGTCTGATGCCGCTGGCGGTGTGCCGCTTCCTCATCGGCGAGGCCACCCGCGCCGGTATCAACCTCGTCCCGCAGAGGCACGACCCCTATGATTGCTGACCTGACAGGCGTCATCCTAAACTCCGTCTCCTACTACGCCCTCATGGGCGAGTGGGAACTACGCCAGAACCCCTTCTGCTGTGTCGCCGTGCTCAGCCCCAGGCTCGAAGACATCCAGTTCTTGGAGCAATGGATCGCCTGGCTCAAAGACCCCGGTGAGATGCCGGAGCATCCACGCCAGCGGCACATCGACGCGATCAGTCGCCTGCTCGGCTTCACCACAAAGCAGGAGTACTTCGACTGGCTGCTCGCCACGCCGGAGCCTGAGCTTCGCGAGAAGCGCCTTGTCACCACGTACCTTCGGCTACGCAAAGAGCAGATCGAGAACCCAGGATGAGCCCTCAACCCCACTGGAAAGAAGCCTACGAGCAGGAGCAGCGCAAGCGCTGGTTTTGGTTCACAGCTTTCTGGCTGTCCGTCGGCGTGCTGATCAACGTCCTTGTCTCAGTCTTCTTCAGCGACTGCCGCTGATGCGCCGCCTCCCCTTCCACCTGCGACTCATCGCCCCGCTCGCAGCGCTCGGCGTGATCGCCCTACTCTTGAAAGGACTTTTCAGTGCGTTCTAAACTCCACGCTTCTCGCGCAGCCCAGCTCCGCGAACTCGATCCAGACCAAATCGCGATCGGCGCCCTCGCCCATCACATTCATGCCCGCCAGCTACGCTGGTGGACCAACGCCAAAGGCCGCAAGATCAACCGCAACGCAGGCGAGCTTATCGCCCTGATGCACTCGGAACTTTCCGAAGGCCTTGAAGCTCTGCGCAAGTCCTCCCCGGACTCCCACCTCCCGCACCGTCCCGGTATCGAGGTAGAACTTGCGGACACAGTCATCCGCATCCTCGACTTCTGCGCGGCGCAGCACCTGGACATCCAAGGTGCGATCGTCGAGAAGCTCGCCTACAACGATGCCCGCGCTGACCACAAGCACAGCGCCCGCGCCAAGCGCGGAGGCAAGAAGTTTTGACTTGGGGTGACGCCCTCTTCATCTTCATCGCCATCATCGCTATCACCGTCCCATTCTGGAGTCGCCATCTATGAGCCATCCCATCCTTCAGTCCCTGCCGCAGGCGGACTGCCCGTACCTCTACTTCTACAACAAGGAGCCTCTCGATCCAGTCGCGATCGAGACCTTCGGCCTCAACGCCAAGCCCACGGCTGACGCCTTCGGCACCTTCGGCACTGGCATGAAGCACGGCATCGCATGGCTGGCCGGTCGCGGCTACAGCGTCCACTTCTACTCCAAGCGTATGATGCCGGAATACCAGTTCACCGGCGTCACGCAGATGACCTTTCGCGGGCAGCCCACCAAGCAGATCGCCTTGTTCGGCTGGAACAACACCCGACTGAAAGTCCTCCCGTTTACCGACAACCTAGCCAAGGCCTGGCAGCCGTGGATGATCTTCCGTGAGTTCCGCTGCAACGCGACAGACGAGGGGGGCAGCTGGACTACCCTTCCGGAGGAAATCCCGGAGGACTCCGGCACTGTCATTGCGATCGCGTGCCCTGAGCTGAACGACATCGCAGCCCGCGTCGATCAGTTCTTCCTCACCACGCCACTGCGTTGGCGTCTCGGTGCCTTCGACATTCACGAGGGCGAGTCCGACTTCATCTACTACCGAGGCGTCGCCTGCTACAAACTCGACAAGCCATCCCTCCACACATACAACATCCAGCATCCGCAGCCGCTGACCGAGGACCGGACCTTGCAGTCCATCGGTCCTTGGCATTACTACCTCGGCACGTTCTTGACCCAGTCCGAAAACGAGGACTTCCTCGACTGGTGGTACAACACCTACACCGAGGCCAAGGGCGACCACTTCGAAGACAAGCTCGACATGGACTATGTCCCGAAGGTTTCCTGTTCCCCGCAGGCGCTCCGCTACCTGACCAACGGGAAGATCGCGCTGCCGCCAGCTCTATCCCTTTGGTTCAAGGGCACCGACAGCTACGGCGAGGCCACTCGTCCGCAGACCTTCAACGACGATCAGCTTTCCTTTCTCCTCAAAGAGATCGCGCCGCTGCTGACCAGCCTGGACGAGTCTCTACTCCAGTGGGAACCGGGCAACCCACTCGCTCGCACTCGCGTCAGCTACGCTGAAGACTCCCTTCGCCTCAGCCCGCGCGCGTTCATGCTGGACAAGTTCCAGCTCGCCGGCCTGATCTACGCCGTCGCGACAGCGAAGCGCTTGGGCGAGCCCCTGGGTTCCGAGGATCACCTGATGATCCTCGGCGAGTCCCTTCTCCGCGAGCGCTGCATTAGCTGACAAGAAAGTTCTTGACAACTGCACATCGTTGTGCGACCATACCCAAGGGGACCAAATCACATGCCATCAGCAGACAAGTCTGTCGCCAGCGACCAGCTGAAAATCCTTTTCATGGGGGACAGTGGCACCGGCAAAACGGGAGCGCTCGCTTCCCTTGCCGAGGCCGGATACAAGCTCCGCATCCTGGACTTCGACAACGGCATCCAGCCGCTGATCGAGTTCACCGCCCAGGCGTTCAAGAAGAACATTGTCTGGGAGACGTTCAAAGACACCTACAAGTTCGTCAACAACTTCATGAACGCGGTAGACCCGAAGGCGGCAGCCCGCGCCATGAACATGCTGGACAAGTGGGTGGACTCTGAAACCAAGGAAGACTTAGGCAGCCCAGCCTCTTGGGGCAAGGACACCATCGTCGTCCTCGACAGCCTCTCCCTTTTCGGCAGGGCCTGTCTCGCCTTCGTCATGAAGAAGAACAACCAAACAGTCCCTCGCATCCAAGACTGGGGCGAGGCCATGAACCTTGTCTCCGGGACGATCTCGTCCCTGACTTCTCCAGCCTTCGGCCCTCACGTTATCATCAACACTCACGTCAACTATCTCGAGTCCGACGAGGGTGTCGTGTTCAAGGGCGTGCCGCAGTCGATCGGCAAGGGATTGAACCTCGAAATCCCCAAGTACTTCAACATCATCCTCGGCGCCACCAGCAAGGGCAGCCGGAAAATCCACACAGCGCCTGCCGGCTTC
>JAIXZV010000301.1 GCA_027489365.1 Sphingomonadales bacterium | reverse complement strand
TCCTTCTTCCAGAACGGCGCATCGGTCTTCAACCGATCGATCAGGAACGCACAGGCCTCCAGCGCCGCCGCGCGGTGCGCCGCCGCCGTGCCGACGAACACCACCACGTCGCCGGGCACCATCACGCCGACGCGGTGCGTGATCCGCGCACCGATCAAATCCCAGCGGTGCCGCGCCTCTGCCGCCAGCGCCCCCAGCGCACTTTCGGTCGCGCCGGGATAATGTTCCAGCTCCAACGTCGCGACGCCGTCGTCCGCACGGACCAACCCCACGAACGTCGCGACACCCCCTGCGCCCCTCACCGCGATTGCCGCATATTCGGCACCAACGTCGATGGGAGCCGGGCCGACGGTGATCATCCGCCGGTCACCGGCGGAAAGACCGCCACCTCGCGCGCGCCGATCACCGACGCATCCAGCCCAACAAAGGTCTGATCGACCGCTGCGCGCAGCCGGGCGATATCCGCGAACGCTGCGGCGTGCGCGGCGCTACTGGTGGCGAGCCAGTCGATTAAATCGCGGACCGTGTTGATCCCGGCCGGCGGCGCGACCGTTTCGCTGCCCCGTCCGATCCGCTCGCGCACCCAGGCAAAATACATCATCTCGATCGTCACGCGCGCTCAATCCATATGCTTCAGGCCGACGCGGAGATAATCCCAGCCGGTAATGACGGTCAGCACCGCGGCCACCCACAAAGCGCCGAGGCCGACTTGCCCGATCCACGGCTGTTGCGGCACCGCGCCGCCGAGAATCAGCGCACCCAGCGCTACGAGTTGCAGCGTCGTCTTCCACTTCGCCAGTTTCGAGACGGGTACCGAAACCTGCAATTGCGCCATGAACTCGCGCAGCCCCGACACCGCGATTTCGCGCAGCAAAATGATCAGTGCCGCGATCTGATGCACGCCCGATATGATCGCCGGATTCGCGTCCCGCGCACCGACGAGCAGCAAAACCACCGCCGCCACCATGATTTTATCGGCGATCGGATCGAGAAAAACGCCGAGTTTCGAGACCGTCCCATTGGCCCGCGCGAGATAGCCGTCGAAATAATCCGTGATGCCCATCAGGCAGTACAAAACGAAACCGGCTGCGTAACCATCGGCCCAGCCCGGCCACCACAGGAACCAGGCCAGCAGCGGCACCGCGACGATCCGCGACAGGGTTAGCAGATTGGGTAAGGTCAACACGGCTCCGCTCTAGCCCGGCGGGACCGCGCGCGAAACCCCGCAGCAACATCCAATGCGCGTCCGCCGCGCGACAAGCGGGTTGCTGGCGCTATCGCCCCTAGTCTATGGACGGGGCTTGTTCCGTCATTTCGAGGCCCCGACGACATTATGCTCAACGCGCTCGGCTTGCTGAAAGAGCGCCGTTTTCTGCCACTTTTCGTGACGCAGTTTCTGGGAGCCTTCAACGACAACCTGTTCAAGACGAGCATGGTGCTGTTCGCGACCTACCACATCTACAACAGCGCCGAGACCGAACAGAATTTCAACGCGATCGCCACCGCGCTCGGAATCCTGCCGTTCATGCTGCTGTCCGCGCTGTCGGGGCAATTGGCCGACAGTCACGACAAGGCGCGCATCATTCGCATCGTGAAGACTGCGGAAATCGCGATCATGCTGCTGGGTGCCGGGGGCATGATGCTGGCGCTCTACGGCTTCACCCAAATTGGGCTCGGGCTTATGCTCGGCGCGGTGCTGTTCCTCGGCGTCCATTCGACCTTTTTCGGCCCGATAAAATACGCGATTCTGCCGCAGCATCTGCACGAGGATGAAGTGCTCGGCGGGACCGGCCTGGTCGAAGCCGCGACCTATATCGCGATCCTGCTGGGTACGGTTCTGGCCGGCGTGATGGCGGTCGAGCACGCCGCGATCGCGGTGCTGGTCGTCGCGCTAATCGGTTGGGCGGTCGCGTTCAAGGTGCCCCCGGCACCGCGCGAGGGGCCAAAGCTCAAGATCGATTACAACCCCTTCACCGCATCATGGCGGCTGATCTCGGGGACGATGCACATCCGCCGCCTGTTCCTGGCGATTTGCGCGATCAGCTTCTTCTGGACGATGGGCGCGGTGCTGATCATCATTTTCCCGCCGCTCGCGAAAAACGTGCTGACCGCCGACAAACATGTCTCGACGCTGATGATCGCGCTGTTTTCGATCGGCGTGGCGGTCGGATCGGTGCTGATCAACGCCTTGCTGAAGGGGCATACTTCGGCGCGTTACGGCCCGGCCTCGGTCATCGTGATGGGCGTTTTTGTCGTCGCCTTCTCGCTGCTGTGCCGCGCCTGGCCCGCTGCCCCTGCCGGGACGCTCTACGATCTGGTCGATTTCATCGAATTGCCGCGCGCGATTATGGTGATCCTGGTGCTGATGGGAATCGCGATCAGCGGCGGCATGTTCGTGGTGCCGCTCTACGCCTTCCTGACGACGACCGTGACCAAGGATCAGACCGCGCGCACCGTGGCCGCCAACAATGTCGTGAATGCAGGGGCAATGGTGATCGGCGCGGTCGCGGTACAGGGGCTGTCGATCGGCGGCGTCACGCCAGAGAACATGCTGCTGGTGGTAGCCGTGATGAGCCCGGTCGCCGCCTTGCTGGCGCACAAGCTCCATCAGGCGTGCGACTGACTCGTCAGCGTCACCCGATAAAGGTGTAGAAGCAGATGAAGAAGGCGGAGAAAGCGAGCGCGAACAGCTTCACGTCATTGTCGTCGCGCGTGCGCGCCTGTTCGATCCGGGAGAGCACCAGCGCCTGACGGAACGGGTGACGAGCGACGGGCGCGATCGGCGAGAGGGTGCGTTGCATAGCCAGAGGTTAACGCTCCGTTTACGATTTCGGCCAGCGCTTCTTATGGTTAGCAAAGTCTAAATCCGGGACAGTCGAACCTTGCAAAAGCGCGGATCGCGTGCGAGCGCGCCAGGGCCCGATTGCACCCGAAAGGTCTGGATTTCCGGATGTCGCATACCCCCTCCCCGCTCGCCCGCCCCTTCCCCGCGATGCCGCACATCGCCGGTGTCACGCCCCACGTCGCGCGGGCGCAGTACAAGACATGGGATCGCTGCGATCTGACCTTCGTCAGCT
>JAIXZV010000272.1 GCA_027489365.1 Sphingomonadales bacterium | reverse complement strand
CCTCCTTCCGTCACCCCGGCCTCGTGCCGGGGTCCACCGCGCCACAACCGCACCGCCGCCGCACTATCGCTCCGGCGCAGCAAGCAGCTTGGTGGACCCCGGCACAAGGCCGGGGTGACGGGTTAGGCAAATTAGTTGGTTGCCCGCGTCCGCGGTTAGCTGCCGTTCGCAAACCTGCTCGGGGCGTTGCAGATTGCCACATCAGAAAGCGGAGTGCGGCAGGGCCGAGGCCGTATCGCTTTGATGCAGCGAGTTGCCCGAAGCACACGAACCGCTTTGGCAAAGTCTGTGCCCTCAAACGGCCCAAGTTCCATATGCCCGATATGATCCTTCCACTTTGGCATCGTAGCTGCTGCGGATAGGCCAAGCTCACCAACGGTTTTGGCAAGACATTCGGGCGAGCCAACCACTTCGATGTTCGCCCTCTTTGGGGCTGCCGCTGTAGTGTTTCCAGAAGGAGCACAAGACATGCAAGCGAGTGATAATATTATCCAAAAGCCGATTTTCATATCGAGCGAATACACGTGACGATTATTGGCTGCAACTGGCCAACACTGGCCCACTCCCTCAGCTCAACCGATCGATCGCCTCGCGATCCAAACTCCCCGGCACAATCATCAGCGGGATCGGCAGACACCCCGCATCCGTCCCTGCAAAGTGCGTCACCAAAGGCCCCGGCGCGCCGCTCGCCGCTGCCGCCAGCACGAGCGCGGCGATGTCGGGATTGGCGGCGATCATGTCGCGGATCACCTTGGGGCCCTCGCCCTGTTTCACGGTGATGGTCGGCTTGAGGCCCGATTCCTGGATCAGCGTGCCCGCCGCCCCCGTCACCAGCCCCTCGGCATGGAGCCGCGCTTCTTCCTCGATTGTCGCCTGCACGCCGCCGAACGCGGTGAATTCGGTCGGGGGGACGAGCGCGAGGATTTCCACGCCGCCGCCGGTCTTTACCGCGCGGCGTGCGGCAAAGCGCAAGGCGATGCCGCTTTCGGGCGTCTCGTCGACGACCACCAGATAGATGCGCATTGGGTCTCCCCTCCGTGGAGATTATCGTGGCTATCGTGAGGCCAAGCGCACTGCTGCGCAAGTCGCGGTCTTGACCCGAGCCACTCCGAGTACGAGAGACGCTGCTCACGGATTCGGTCAGATAAGGACGTATTGATGCCGGTCGAGATCAAGATGCCAGCGCTTTCCCCGACGATGGAAGAGGGCACGCTGGCGAAATGGCTGGTGAAAGAGGGCGATACGGTCAAATCCGGCGACCTGATGGCCGAGATCGAAACCGACAAGGCGACGATGGAATTCGAAGCCGTCGACGAAGGCGTGATCGGCAAGATCCTGGTTGCCGAGGGCACCGACAATGTGAAGGTCGGCACGGTGATCGCGACGTTGCTGGCGGACGGCGAGAGCGCCAGCGAAGCCGCCCCGGCGCCAAAGGCGGCGGTGGAGAAGAAGCCCGCAGCTGCTCCAGCACCTGCTCCCACTCCTGCACAGCCTGCCGCCGCCGCTGCTCCGGCACCCGCACCCAAGACGGACGGTGAGCGCATCAAGGCCAGCCCGCTCGCGCGGCGGCTCGCGGCCGAGCAAAGCATCGATCTCGCGACGCTGACCGGTTCCGGCCCCAATGGGCGGATCGTCAAGGCCGATCTCGATGGTGCCAAGGCAGGCGCAGCCCCCGCGGCACCTGCTGCTGCGCCGGTCGCAAGCGCGGCCCCCGCACCAGCGCCCGCGCCCAAGCCCGCCACGATCCCCGATATCCCGCACGAGGCGACCAAGCTCAGCAACGTGCGCAAGACGATCGCGCGCCGCCTGACCGAATCGAAGCAGACCGTCCCGCATATCTATCTGACGGTCGATATCCGGCTCGATGCGCTGCTTAAGCTGCGCGGCGATCTCAATGCCGGCCTCGCGGCGCGTGGCGTGAAACTGTCGGTCAACGATCTGATCATCAAGGCGCTCGCGGTCAGCCTGATCCAGGTGCCGAAGTGCAACGTCATGTTCACGCCCGATCAGCTGATTTCGTTCAGCCGCGCCGACATTTCGGTCGCGGTCTCGACGCCGAGCGGCCTGATCACGCCGATCATCACCGGGGCCGACAGCAAGGGCGTCGCCGCGATCTCGACCGAGATGAAGGACCTCGCGACGCGTGCCCGCGACAACAAATTGAAGCCCGAAGAATATCAGGGCGGCACCGCCAGCCTCAGCAACATGGGCATGTACGGCATCAAGCAGTTCGAGGCCGTCATCAACCCGCCGCAGGGCATGATCCTGGCGATCGGCGCGGGCGAGAAGCGGCCCTATATCATCGACGATGCGCTCGGCGTGGCGACGGTGATGTCGGCGACCGGCAGCTTCGATCACCGCGCGATCGACGGGGCGGATGGCGCCGAATTGATGCAGGCGTTCAAGGCGCTGGTCGAATCGCCGCTGGCAATGCTGGCCTGAGATGATCTGGCGGCGCACCCTGGTCGAATTGCTGCACCTGGTGATCGGCGTCGCCGGGGCCGCCGTGCTGGCATACGGCGCGACGTGGTCGCTGCCGCACGCGAGCGAGACGATCTGGATGGTCACCTACGGCGTGATGGCGGTGGTGGTGGCGATGAGCATCCCGCCGCTGCGCGCTGCGGCCAAGGCGGATCGTCGCTCGACCGATGGTTGATCTGCCCGACGCTGTCCCTGCGATCCGCGCGACCGCGATGGCGTGCGATGCCAATCCGTACGGCAAGATCTTCGTCGGCTGGCTGATGGGGCAGATGGCGCTCGCCGCCGGATCGGTCGCATCGCGGCATTGCGGCGGACGCGCGCCGGTGGTGGCGGCGGACGGTTTCAGCTTCACCGCACCGGTCGAGATTGGCGACGAAGTGTCGTTCTACGCCGAGATCGTCGGCACCGGGCGCACGTCGATGACGGTCGCGGTCGCGGTGTGGCGGCGCGACCGGCACGGCGAGGGCAGCGCGCTCGCGGCGAACGGCCGTTTTACGTTGGTTTCGATGGGCGCGGACGATCGGCCGCGGCCCCTCCAAAATCTGATCTAGCAAGAGCTGGTATAGAAGGAACTCCCCAGTGGCCGACACTTTCGACCTCGTCATCCTCGGTTCGGGCCCCGGCGGCTATGTCGCCGCGATCCGCGCGGCGCAGCTCGGGCTCAAGACCGCGATCATCGAGCGTGAACGGCTGGGCGGCATCTGCCTCAACTGGGGCTGCATCCCGACCAAGGCGCTGCTGCGCACGTCGGAAATCTATCATTACATGCAGCATGCCGCCGATTACGGCCTCAGCGCCGACAATGTCGGGTTCGACCTGACCAAGGTGGTCGAGCGCAGCCGCAAGGTCGCAGGGCAGCTCAACATGGGCGTCAAGGGCCTGATGAAGAAGAACAAGGTGACGGTGTTCGAGGGTGTCGGCACGATCACCGCCGTCGGCAAGGTGACGGTCAAGCAAGGCGACAAGACGAGCGATCTGGAAGCCAAGAACATCATCATTGCGACGGGCGCGCGCGCGCGCGACTTGCCCTTCGCCAAGGCCGACGGCGCACGCATCTGGACCTATCGCCACGCGATGGTGCCGACCGAAATGCCGACCAAGCTGCTGGTTATCGGATCGGGCGCGATCGGTGTGGAATTCGCGAGCTTCTACAATGACATGGGCGCGGATGTT
>JAIXZV010000331.1 GCA_027489365.1 Sphingomonadales bacterium | reverse complement strand
TTCGCCGGATAGCGCATCGGCGTGTGCAGGATGCGATCGACGAACAGCGCGCCGCTCGCCTTGTCGAACTCATACTTTACCGGCTCGCCACCGGTCGGCACTTCGATGATGACGTTGAGGTCTTCGGGCGGGTTCTTGCCGACCGGAATCATGTCGATACGCATGGATAATCCTTGATGTGGAACGCTTTGCCGTCGTGCCCCTGTTATCGGGGCATCAACAACCGATCGAGCCCACCCTCTCCGGTGCCGATCTTCTGGAGGTGCGGATAGCGCAGGCCACCGTGATAGTCGATGCTGACCGGCGTGATCAGATCGTTGGCCTTGACCAGCAGCACGATCGGCTCCTTGCGGGTCTTGGCGGCGGTCAGCGCGGCCTTCATCGCTTCGTTGGAGAAGGCCGCCCCGTCGACCGCGACGATCGTATCGCTGGGAGTCAGTCCCGCCTTGAACGCCGGGCTGTCCCAGCCCACCGCAGTAATCCCGCCATCCTTGTTGAGCGTCAGCCCGAGCGAATAGCTGAGGTCGGTGCTTTTCCGTGCGGCTTCGGCATTCTTAAACGCCAGCGTCGGCGTCTCGTCATAGACCAGCTTATAGCCGTTCGCCTCGAACCCTTTCAGCGGGGCGGGCGCGCCGGTTTCGGTCAGCCGCTGCTTGAGCAGGCCCGCCCAGTCATAGGGCTGCACGGCGTTGAGCGTCGCGACGACATCGTCGAACGTATAGGTCACCTGGCCATAATCGCCGTCGGTCAGGCCGAAGAAGGCGCGGGCGAAATCGTCGATCGACTTGGTCCCGCCCGATTGCTTGCGCAGGATCGAATCGACCTCCATCCACACCAGCAGGCCTTCATTGTAATAGTCTTCCGAGCGCTGATAGCTCACCCAGCCGCGCGGGCGGCGCTGCGACATGGTCGGATCGTTGGTGGTGTCGAGCAGCGGCTTCCAGTTGCGCCCCGGGCGATTGTCGAGCTGCGCCAGGATCGCGGCATAGCCATCGAGCGTATCCTGCTTCGACACTATCCCCGATCGCGCCTGCAGCACATAGCCCCAGAATTGCGTCTGCCCCTCATACACCCACAGCAGCGAATCGCGCATCGGGGTGCGGTAATCGGGCGTCCACAGATCTGCCCCGCGGCGGAACTTGCCATCCCAGCTATGGACATATTCGTGCGGCAGCAGGTTGCGGCGGCCGGGGCCTTCCTTCCACTTGGTGAAATAGCCCGGCGGTACGCCGTCCTCCGAACTGCGGTGATGCTCCAGGCCCTGCCCGCCGATCTGGTCGGAGAACGACAGCAGGAACGTGTAGTTGTCGTAATGCTGCGCGCCAAACAGCTTCACCGCTTGCGTGACGAGGTTCTTGTGCGCGTCGATCTGCTCAGGCGTCGCGGCGAGTTCCTCGGGCTTGTCGGCATAGACGTCGAGATTGACGCGCGGCGACAGTTCCCAGCGCTTGAAATAGCGCCCGGCGAGCACGGGGGAGTCGACCAGCACTTCGTAATTGGTCGGTTCATAGGTGTAGACCGAACCCGTCGCCTTGGATGGCAGGCCCGACGATGCGGTCCAGCCGGTAGGATAGGTGACGGTCGCGCGCACCGGGATCTGGCGCGTGAAGTATCCGGCGGGATACAGGCTCATCGAATTCCACTGCAGCCGCAGCATGTCCGGCCCCATCACGATATTGCCCTGGTCGGACGCGGTGGCGGAGAGGAATTGCAGGTCGATGTCGAGGCTCTTCGCGCCCGTCGGCACATCGATGTGGAAAGCGGTCACGTCGACCGGGTCGCGCGTCCAGGCGATCTCCTTGCCCCCGGCACGGATGTGCAGCCCGGCGAGCTTGTCGATCTGCCCGCTCGGCGAATGGTTGCCCGGCAGCCACTTCGGGAACAGCAGTACCATCGGCCCCGACGAAACGCCGGTGATCCGCTCGCGCGTCGTGAAGATGCCGCGCTTGGTATCGGTCGCGTCGATGTCGAGCTCGATCCGGCCGGGGAAGGGGATGTCGCGCGCCGCCGGGATCGTGTCGACAAAGGGCACGGGCTGCGGCTTGGAATTCTCCGCCAGCGCAGGGGCAGCGCAGGAGGCAAGCAGCATGACGGTGAACGCGGCACGACGAATCATATGGTTAAGCCCCTGAAACGGAAATTTGCGGTGGGTGTAAGCGGGCACTACGCCCGGCGTCCAGTCTAGGATCCGCTGCTGCTGCCGAGCACGTTGATCGTGAAGGCAAGCACGCCGATGTTGAACACGAACGCCGCCAGGCATTGTCCGAGCACCACCCGGCGCACCGCCCGCGACGAAATCTCCACATCGGAGGTCTGGAACGTCATGCCGAGCGTGAAGCTGAAATAGAGGAAGTCCCAATAATCGGGCTCGTCGCATTTGGGGAAATCGATGCCGCCGGCATCCTTCCCATCACCATCCGAGTCCGAATAGAAAAGGTGCGCATAATGCAGCGCATAGATGGTGTTCGAGAACAGCCACGCCAGCACCAGCGTCGCGATGACGAACGCAATCGCGACCAGGCCGGGCTTGCCCTGCATTTCCTTCGCGACCGAGGTCAGGATCACGACCATCGTCACGCCGGTCAGGATCAGGAGTCCGGCGCGGTTGGCATCATTGGTTTCCGCCGCCTTGCGCATCTGCGCCGCCTCGCCTTTGCGCAGCAGCGTGGAGACTGCGATCAGGAACACCGCCGCCGCCACGTCGAACGCCGCCATCGTGCCGCGGCCCCAGCCGAGCGGCGGAAGCGCCACGAACAGCCCGCCCACGAACAAGACCGTGAACAGGATGAAGCGCGGCGGCGCGATTTTCTGGCCGAGATGGAACGTCATGGCGGCGGTGCTACCGTGCTCGGCCTCCTCAATGCAACGCGCGCTGCAGCATCACGGCGGCGATGAACAGCAGATAGACGCCGAACACGCGCTTGAGCGGTTCGGCCGGGAGTGCGTGCGCCGCCGCGACGCCGAGCGGGGCGGTGAGGATCGACATCGAGGTGATCACCGCCGCCCCCAGCAGATTGACGTAACCGACCGATCCGACCGGCAGGCCGGGCTTGCCTAGGCCGATCAGCATCCAGCCGATCGTGCCGGGCACTGCGATGATGAAGCCGAAACCGGCGGCGGTGGCGATCGCCTTGTGGATCGTGCGGCCGCACAGCGTCATCACGATCACCGCCACCGTGCCCCCGCCAATGCCGAGCAGCGAGGAGAAGAGGCCAAGTCCTCCGGCAATCCCGGCCCGCGCCGCGCCCATCGGCATCGTGTCGCGAATCTGGTGGCGACCCAGCTTCGGGATCAGGAAATTGACCGCCATCAGCGCGATGCCGCTGGCGAAGATGATCGTCAGCGTCGTGCCGGTGAGCCGACTGGCGAGCACCACCCCGATCCCGACGCCAAGCACGATCCACGGCGCCCAGCTTTTCAGAATCTCGAAATCCACCGTCCCGCGCTTGGCATGGCTGAGCGTCGAGCGCAGCGAGGTGATCACGATCGTGGCGAAGGAGGTGCCGATCGCGACATGGGTATATTCAGCCCTGTGCCCTCCCAGCAGCGGCAGCAACGCGATCATCGCCGGCACCACGACGAACCCGCCGCCGATGCCGAACAGCCCCGCGGCGAACCCGGCGAACAATCCGGCGGCGAGGAGGGCGAGGATCGCCGGACCCCAGGCGATGAGGAGAGTCATGGTCACGAGGCAGCACGCTGGCGCATGGATTTCTTTCCGAAACGAGCCGGGGAAAATCCTGCGGATGCTGAAAGGGCTGTAGTCGCCCCGCTTGCCTCGACGCTGCGGTGCAGCGCTGGGCGTGTCAAGCATCAACCACACCCCGTCACCCCGGCCTTGAGCCGGGGCCCATCGCTCAGCGCACACACCGTGGGTTGCGAACGCGGCACCATGGGCCCCGGCTCAAGGCCGGGGTGACGAAGAGGTGCGCGGCCGCGAGTCGAGCCCAGGCCCACAACCATCTGGCGCTCGTCGCGAGCTTGGCTTAGATACCCGCGCTTTATGGCTCGTATCGAAACTCCCAAACGCATCCGTGGTACGCAGGACATCTTCGGGGATGACCAGCGCCGCTTTGCCCGCGTCGTCGACACGTTCGACCGCATCCGTCGCCTCTATTGCTTCCAGCGCGTCGAATTGCCCGTGTTCGAGGCGACCGCCGTGTTCGCGCGCTCGCTCGGCGAGACGACCGATGTCGTGTCGAAGGAAATGTACACCTTCGAGGACCGCGGCGGCGATTCGCTCACGCTGCGCCCCGAATTCACCGCCGGCATCGCGCGCGCCTATCTGACCGAGGGGTGGCAGCAATATGCGCCGCTCAAGATCGCGACGCACGGCCCGGTGTTCCGATACGAACGCCCGCAAAAGGGACGCTTCCGCCAATTCCACCAGATCGACGCCGAAGTGATCGGCGCGGCCGAACCGGCGGCGGATGTCGAATTGCTCGTGCTGGCGGATCAATTGCTCCACGAACTGGGCATTGCCGACGGCGTAACGCTGCAACTCAACACGCTGGGCGATGCCGAGACGCGCGACGCGTGGCGCGCGGCGCTGGTCGCGCATTTCGAGGCGCATCGCGACGTGCTGAGCGAGGACAGCCT
>JAIXZV010000401.1 GCA_027489365.1 Sphingomonadales bacterium | reverse complement strand
GGCCAACGCTTTCGTCTGCACCGCCAATATCGATGCGTCGGACGGCGGCGCGAAGATCGTCGAGGGCAACCGCAAGGTCCTCGCTGCGCGGCTGTCGGACGCGAAATTCTTCTACGACACCGATTTGAAGGTGCCGCTCGAGGAGCAGGCGAAGAAGCTCGACCGGATCGTGTTTCATGAGAAATTGGGCACGGTGTCGGACAAGGTCGACCGGGTCGCGGAGCTCGCGCGGTGGTTGGTGGAGTCCGACATCGTCACCCCAGCGAAGGCTGGGGTCTCAGGGGAGGGCGCGGACCCCGAGAACCACGAGACCCCAGCCTACGCTGGGGTGACGAAGGAGGAACTCGCCGCCCTCGCAGACCGCGCAGCCCGCCTGTGCAAGGCCGATCTCGTCACCGGCATGGTCGGCGAATTCCCCGAGCTGCAGGGCCTGATGGGCGGCTATTACGCCGCCGCGCAAGGCGAAGACCCAGCCGTCGCCGCCGCGATCCGCGATCACTACAAGCCGGTCGGGCAGGGTGATGATGTGCCCACCGATCCGGTGACGGTGGCGGTGCGTTTGGCGGATAAGCTGGATACGTTGATTGCGTTCTTTGCGATTGATGAGCGGCCTACAGGGTCAAAAGATCCTTTCGCTTTAAGGCGCGCTGCCCTTGGAATTTTGTCGCTGCTTCAGACCAATAATTTGAAGCTCGCACTGACGCCGCTGATGGCCGAAGCGTTTCGACCACTGAATCTCCAGACCGCCGATCGAACATTTCAAAACTCTCCGCTGATGCAAGTTTTGGTGAGGGGGCGACCGTCAGCGATGGTGATTGGCAACTTGCACGAGGATGGCACTCACCCAATTTCGGTTGATGGCATCAATGTAGCTCAGGTTCAGGCGAAGTTTGTCAAACCGCTGATGGACTGGATTGTCTGGTCTAATTCGACCGAATGGCAAACTGGGCTCCTCGACTTCTTCGCCGACCGCCTCAAAGTCCAGCAACGCGAAGCCGGGGTCCGGCACGACCTGATCGACGCGGTGTTCGCGCTCGGGGGGGAGGATGATCTCGTCCGCTTGCTCGCCCGCGTGCACGCGTGGCAGGCGTTCATCGGCACCGCGGACGGGGCGAATTTGCTCGCCGGGTATAAGCGGGCGGCGAATATTTTGAAGAAGGAGGGCCACGCCGCTCCCACCCCAACCGTCACCCCAGCGAAGGCTGGGGTATCAGGGGGTGGCGAGCACCCGGTGCACCACGAGGCCCCAGCCTTCGCTGGGGTGACGGATGTCGGCATCGCCACGCAAAATCCGCTGTCCTACACGCCCGAACCAGCCGAAACTGCGCTCGCGCACGCGCTCGACTCAGCCGAACCCGCCGCTGCCGCCGCGATCGAAGCCGAGGATTTCGAACGCGCGATGGCGGCACTCGCAACGCTTCGCGCGCCGATTGACCAGTTCTTTGAAACCGTGATCGTGAATGACCCCGTCGAGGACAAGCGCGCCGCGCGGCTCGCCTTGCTCGCGCGCGTCCGCACCGCCGTCCATAGCGTCGCCGACTTCTCGAAGATTGAAGGTTAGCATCGTCGATGGTGCGACTCACCTGTGACTTTAAGATCGCGTCCCCAGCGAAATTAGACACTTAGAGGATTGATATGACACACTATGTCTATCGCTTTGGCGGCGGCGTTTCGGATGGGGGCAAGGGCGATCGCAACTTGCTGGGTGGCAAGGGCGCGAACCTTGCGGAGATGGCGTCGATCGGCCTGCCGGTGCCGCCGGGCTTCACCATCTCGACCGAATTCTGCGCCGTCTATTATGACGAAGGCGGGCAATTCCCCGACAGCCTGAAGGCCGAAGTCGCGACCGGCATCGCGCATATCGAAGGCGTCACCGGCAAGCGCTTCGGCGATGCCGCCGACCCGCTGCTCGTCTCGGTCCGCTCCGGCGCACGCGCCTCGATGCCCGGCATGATGGACACCGTCCTCAACCTCGGCCTCAATGACCAGACGGTCGAGGGCCTCGCCGCCACCTCGGGCGACGCACGCTTCGCCTGGGACAGCTATCGTCGCTTCATCCAGATGTATGCCGATGTCGTGCTCGAACTCGATCACGCCGCGTTCGAGGATGCGCTGGAAATTGCCAAGGAAGACAATGGCTATTTCCTCGACACCGACCTGACCGCCGCCGACCTGCAAGCGCTCGTCGCCGAATATAAGAAGCTGGTCGAGGCGCAATGGGGCAAGCCCTTCCCGCAAGACGTGCACGATCAGCTCTGGGGTGCGGTCGGCGCGGTGTTCGGATCGTGGCAGTCGGAGCGCGCGAAGGTCTATCGCCGCCTCAACGACATCCCGGCAAGCTGGGGCACTGCGGTCAATATCCAGGCGATGGTGTTCGGCAATATGGGCGACACCTCGGCGACGGGCGTCGCCTTTACGCGCGATCCGGCGATCGGGACCAAGGCTTATTACGGCGAGTTCCTGATCAACGCACAGGGCGAGGACGTCGTCGCCGGCATCCGCACCCCGCAATATCTCACCACCGCCGCACGTGAGGCAGCCGGCGCCAAACCGCTGTCGATGGAAGAGGCTATGCCGGTCGTCTTCGCCGAGCTCGCCAAGGTGTTCGACCTGCTCGAGACGCATTACCGCGACATGCAGGACATCGAATTCACCGTGCAGCAGGGTAAATTGTGGATGCTGCAGACCCGCTCGGGCAAGCGCACCGCCAAGGCCGCGCTGAAGATCGCGGTCGACATGGCGGAGGAAGGGCTCATCACCCGCGACGAGGCGGTGGCGCGCGTCGATCCGATGGCGCTCGATCAACTGCTCCACCAGACGCTCGACCCCAAGGCGGTGCGCCACGTGCTGACCAAGGGCCTGCCCGCTTCGCCCGGCGCGGCGAGCGGCTTCGCAGTGTTCGACAGCGATACGGCCGAGAAGCGCGCGGCGGCGGGCGAATCGGTGATCCTGATCCGCACCGAAACCTCGCCGGAGGACATCCACGGGATGCACGCCGCGCGCGGCATCGTGACCGCGCGCGGCGGCATGACCAGCCACGCTGCGGTGGTCGCGCGTGGCATGGGCCGTCCGTGCGTCTCGGGCGCGGGCAGCATCTCGATCGACGCCAAGGCGGGCGTGATGCGCGTCGGTGCCCGTGAGATCAAAGCGGGCGACATGGTCACGATCGACGGCACCACCGGCGAAGTGATGGCGGGCGAAGTGCCGACCGTGCAGCCCGAACTCTCGGGCGATTTCGCCGCGCTGATGGTGTGGGCCGACGGCGCGCGCCGCCTCAAGGTCCGCGCCAATGCCGAGACACCCTTGGATGCCAAGGTCGCGCGCGAATTCGGCGCCGAGGGAATCGGGCTGTGCCGCACCGAACATATGTTCTTCGATGCTGAACGCATCACAAACGTCCGCCAGATGATCCTGGCCGAGGATGAAGCCGGCCGCCGCGTCGCGCTGGAGAAATTGCTCCCCGAACAACGCAGTGATTTCGTGCAATTGTTCGAGGTAATGGCGGGCTTGCCGGTGACGATCCGCTTGCTCGATCCGCCGCTACACGAATTCCTGCCGCACGAGGAAAGCGAATTCGCCGATGTCGCGGCGGCAGCGGGAATCGCGGTCGACGTGCTCAAGCGCCGCGCGCAGGAACTGCACGAATTCAACCCGATGCTCGGCCATCGCGGGTGCCGGTTAGGTGTGACCTACCCCGAAATCTACGAGATGCAGGCACGCGCGATCTTCGAGGCGGCGGTGCTGGTGGCGCCGAAATCGGGTGCTGCGCCGATCCCCGAAGTGATGATCCCGCTGGTC
>JAIXZV010000034.1 GCA_027489365.1 Sphingomonadales bacterium | reverse complement strand
CGGTGCATGTCGGCGCCAAGGCCCCGCAGGCCGCAGGCGAGATCCACACCGATTTCGAACGCGGCTTCATCCGCACCGAGACGATCGCCTTTGACGATTACGTCACGCTGAAGGGCGAAGCGGGCGCGCGCGATGCGGGCAAGCTGCGGCAGGAAGGCAAGGAGTACGTCGTCCATGACGGCGACGTGATGCTGTTCCGCTTCAACGTCTGACCGTGCGGCCGGGCCGGGGGCGTCGCCGGACGCCCCCGACTCTGTCATGAGCGTGACGCAGATTACCAGCATGAGGCCGCCTATGCGCTGGACCACCCGTATCGCCGCCGCGGCCCTGTGCGCCGCCCTGCAAGCCTGTGTCACGCCGCCGCTCGCCGGTCCGCCGCCCCCGCCTGCCGCGGCAGTGGCGGAGCTCCGCGCGCCGGTCACGATCCTGATCTCGATCGATGGCTTCCGGCCCGATTATCGCGACCGCGGCGTCACCCCCAATCTCGACGCGCTGGCCGCGCGCGGGATCAGCGCGGCGATGCGGCCGAGCTTTCCGTCGAAGACCTTCCCCAACCATTGGACGCTGGTCACCGGACTGCGCCCCGATCGCAGCGGGATCGTGTCGAATTCGATGGAGGACGCAGCCCGGCCCGGCGTGAAATTCACGATGGCGGACTCGCAGGACCCGTTCTGGTGGGATGCCGCCGAGCCGATCTGGGTAACGGCGGAGCGCGCCGGGGTGCGCAGCGCGACGATGTTCTGGCCGGGGTCGAACGTGGCGTGGGGCGGCACCAAGGCCAGGGACAAGAAATCGGTCGGCGGCGTGCGGGCGGAGGATTGGTGGCCCTATGACATCGAAGTGCCGGCCGCGCAGCGCGTGGCGGGCGCGCTCGACTGGTTACGCCGACCGGCGGCGACGCGGCCGAGATTTCTGACGCTGTATTTCGACTCGATCGACAGCGCAGGCCACACCTACGGCCCCAACGCGCCCGAGACGACTGCGGCGGTCGCCGATGTCGATGCCAGGATCGGGGAATTGGTGGCTGGCCTTCGCACATTGGGCCAGCCCGCCAATCTGGTCATTGTGGCGGATCACGGGATGGCCCCGACCAGCCCAGAGCGCACCATCGCGATGGATAGCGTCGCCAACCCGGCGGATTACCGGCAGTTCGAATCCGGGCCATTCGCCACTTTCTATCCGGTCGAGGGCCATCAGGCCGCGCTGGAAAAGGCGTTGCTGGGCAAGCACGCGCATTTCGAATGCTGGCGCAAGGCGGACATCCCAGCGCGGCTGCACTACGGCACCAACCCGCGCATTCCGCCCTATTTCTGTCTGGCCGAGACCGGGTGGCTGCTGGCGAAAACCGCCCCCAAGGAAGGCGGTGATCGCGGCAATCACGGATATGACAATGCCGCACCCGACATGGCGGCGCTGTTCATCGCCAGCGGCCCGGCGATCAGGCCGCTTGGCACGCTCGCCCCGTTCGACAATGTCGATGTCGCGCCCTTGCTCCGCGATCTGCTGGGGCTACCTGCGGGCACGGGGCTGGATGGCGACGATGCGCCGTTTCGCGCCGCACTCGGCAAGTAGCGCTTGCCTTTGGGCGCGCGCCGCTCGACAATCCCCGGATGCAGTATTTCGAAGATATTGAAGTCGGCACGAAAGCGTCGTTCGGCCATTATCAGGTCACGCGCGACGAGGTCGTCGCCTATGCCGAGCGGTTTGATCCGCAACCCTTTCACCTCTCCGACGAGGCCGCCGCGCAGACGCATTTCGGGCGGCTATCGGCGAGCGGGTGGCACACTTGCGGCATGACGATGGCGATGGTCGTCGAGAATATGAAGGCGAACCGGCAGGCGGGACTGGGCTCCCCCGGCATCGATGAGCTGCGCTGGCTCAAACCCGTCTATCCCGGCGACACGCTGCGGTGCGAGACCGAGGTCATCGACAAGCGCGCGTCGCAAAGCCGCCCGGCGATGGGCAGTTACCGCAGCCGCATGAAAGTCATCAACCAGGACGATGTCGTGGTGATGACCTTCATTTCGATCGGGCTGATCCGGACGCGGCCGACCGCTTAGCGGCGACGGCCGCGACCGGGGCGGCCCTGCACCCCATAATCGCGCCACATCGGGCGGATTTCGCGGCCAGCACCGCGCCAGGTCTGGTTGCGCCCCTGCCAATACCCACGCTGCTGCGGGTTCCAGCGGCGGCGGATGTTCTGGCGGTCGTAAACGTACACACCGGTGCCGGGATAATAATAGCCGTTGTTCCAGCCCCAATAGGGATCGGCGCGATAGCCGCCATAGTAGGGATCCCAGGTGTTGGCGACGCCATAGCCCGCCGAGACGCCGCCATAGCCGTAGCCGTCGTTACAGGCGGACAGGGCTCCAGCGGAAAGCAGGGCAGCGGCGGCGAGCGAAAGTTTGGCGATCGACATAAGCGGTTCCTCGGCACTCGGACCGAGCGCGCTTCGAAAAAACCAACGATCAACGCTGCCGCACGTTCCGCCGCGCCGATCAGTGCCCCTCGAACGCTACCAGCGAATCGACCGTCAGGCCGTCGGCGCGGAGCGCATCGGCGCCGCCCAGTTCGGGCAGATCGACCAGGAACTGCACTTGCTCCACCACCGCCCCGGCCTTGCGTAGAAGCCGTACTGCGGCGCGTGCGGTGCCGCCGGTAGCGATCAGATCATCGACGAGCAAGACGCGCTGGCCGGGGACGAGCGCGTCCTCGTGCATCGCGATCCGGTCGGTGCCATATTCCAGCGCATAGTCCTCGGCGATCGTCGCGCCGGGGAGCTTGCCGTCCTTGCGGATCAGCAGCACGCCCGCCTTGAGCGGCGCGGCAAGCGCTGCGGCGAAGATAAAGCCGCGCGCCTCGATCCCCGCGACCAGATCGACCGGGCCGCGCGTGGCGGCTGCCATCCGTTCGATCGCGGCGGCGAAGCCTGCCGGATCGAGCAGCAGCGTGGTGATGTCGCGAAACTGGATGCCGGGCTTGGGAAAGTCCGGGATGGTGCGGATCAGCGCACGAAGATCCGCATTCGGATGATCAGTATCGGCCACGATGCCCTCGCTCACTACGTTGACAACCGGGCTCCCCCAAAGTGTCATCCCCGCGAACGCGGGGACCCATCTCGACTGGCTGGAGGTGGGCCCCCGCTTTCGCGGGGATGGCAATGGGGTCGCTTAGGACGTTCAGGTCTCAGTGCTTAATGTCGCGCCAGATGTTCTGGTACGCGCCATATGCCAGCAGCGTGAAGAACGCGATGAAGGCGAGGACCGCGAGACCATAGCCATGCCGCGTCGGCAGGTTCGGCTCGGCTGCCCAGGTCAGGAACGCCGAAACGTCCGCCGACATCTGCTTCACCGTCGGCTTCGTGCCGTCGAGATAGGTCACCTGGCCGTCCTGCGTCAGCGGTGGCGGCATCGCGAGGTTGAGCGTCGGGAAGTAGCGGTTGAAATAGAGCCCGTCGGGGGTCTTCGCATCCGGATACTTCTTCAGCATCTCGGCCGGCGGATCGCCATAGCCGGTCAGCAACGAATAGACATAGGCCGGGCCGTCATGCCGCGCCTTGGTGATCAGCGAGAGATCTGGCGGATTGCCCTGGCCGGGATAATAGACGGTCGGGAAATAATCGGCGGGCGTGTTCGGCCGCTCGGTCGTGTCGCCGGTCTTCGGATCGAAATCCTTCGCCTTGGTGCCCCAATCGGCGGCGAACTTCTTCACCTGTGCCGCCGAATAACCGATCTGCGTCAGATCGCGGAAGGCGACGTGCTTGAGCGAATGGCAGTTGGCGCAGACTTCCTTGTACACCTGCAACCCGCGCTGCAGCTGACGGTTGTCATAGGTGCCGAGCAGGCCGTTGGAAGCCAAAGCGACTTCCTTCGGATGGAGGTGATATTCCTCCGCTGCGGTTTCCGCCGGGGGATCGGTGATGAACCCCTGAACCGACCAGAACAGCGCCCAGGAGAGCACGGCAACGATGCCGGCCCCGATGAGGATTGCGATTGCGCGAACCATTGTTCGTATAGCCCTTTATTCAGCCGGAACCGGGCTACCGCTGAGCGCGGTATGTGCCGGCGACGTGCCACCCTTCTTCGCCAGAACCGCCTCGGTGATCGAGTTGGGCAATGGCCGCGGACGCTCCATCCGCGAAACGATGGGCAGGATGATGAGGAAGTGCGCGAAATAATAGGCCGCAGTGACCTGGCTCGCCATCACGATGCCCGGCGTCGCGGCCGAACCGCCGCACCATGCCAGCACCGCAACGTCGGCGACCAGCACCCAGAAGAAGATGCGATAGGTCGGGCGATAGTTGGACGAGCGCACCGGCGAGCTGTCGAGCCAAGGCAGGAAGAACAGCAGCAGGATCGACCCGAACATCGCGAGCACGCCGAGCAGCTTGGCGGGGATGAACAGGAAGTCGACGGTGAAGGCGCGCAGGATCGCGTAGAACGGCCAGAAATACCATTCCGGAACGATGTGCGCCGGGGTCGAAAGCGAGTTCGCCGGAATATAGTTATCCGGGTGACCGAGCGCGTTCGGGGCGAAGAAGATCAGCGCCGCGAAGATGAACAGGAAAACGCCCAGGCCGAAGCCGTCCTTGGCGGT
>JAIXZV010000187.1 GCA_027489365.1 Sphingomonadales bacterium | reverse complement strand
CGGCCGTACGCTCAAGCTGGTTCAACCGGTTGATCGTCACCAGCTGGCGTCCATAGAGCGCCCTGATCCCCGCCAGTTCGGGCTTGATCAGCGCGGCCTCCTGTCGATTGGCGGAGATCCGGACCATCGGTCCCGTTCAGCGTCGCCATTACCCCCCGCCTTATTTCAGACCGTCGGCAGACGAGCCGACAGAAGGCAGCGTTCCACGCCGGTTTAATCAAACACTGTAAGCACTAACATTGTCGCTCACGCATCAACAAGATTCAAAAGTTCGGCAGATACGAAAAGCGAGGCTCTGATGGCTGCGCCAGTGTCACTTTTCGTCAATCGCACATCCGGATTATCGCAAACGTGACCTGACAGGCTTAGCCCCGGCAATGCTGGACTTCGCCGAACCAGTAACGCTAATCGTTGCCAAACCGGGAGAGTGAATCGTGTTTCTACACAACCAATCGCGTGTCGATTCGTTCGAGAATGCCGGTTCGTGGGGTGATGCGCGGGAGTTTGGGAATCGACTGTCGAGCGTGAACGCGGTTCCCTTCGGATCCAGCCCCGGCCAGGCCGAGGAAGTGACGTTCCTCAACGGCCTCAATCGCGACGGCAGCATCAGCAATGCGTCCTATTGGGGTGCGAACGGAACCACCGCCTTCAAGTTCGGGCCAACGACAGCCGGAACCGGTGCCACGATCAGCTATGCCTTCGATTCCGCATCTGCCTTCACGCCGCAGGAACAACAGACGTTCTTGATGGGGTTGGCCATGTGGTCATCCGTCGCCAATATCACTTTCGTGGCGGCATCGACGACCGGCAGCGCCGATCTGCTCCTGCAACGCGGCAGCGACGGCGAGGCCTTCGTTGACGGGTCTTCCACGCTTGGGTCGGGCAAGCGGTTGGGGAGCATTGTCGGCCAGGCGGTGATCAGCCTCGACACCTCGACTACCGGCTTTGATTTGAGCGGATCGTTCGATGTTGTGGGCGGCTACGGCCTATCGACACTGATCCATGAACTTGGCCACGCGCTTGGCCTTGGCCATGGCGGCGATTATGATGGGACGGTAGCGCCGTCGACTGAGCAATTCAGTATCTATGACGAGCGCATGTATACGGTGATGTCCTACATCGCCTGGGATGATACCGACGCGAAATTCCGCGGCGACTATCCGGTCGTTGGCACAAATTGGGGTGAATTTCGGGACGAACTGGGCAATGGCTCAGCCCGTTCTGGCACTCGGTCTGCCCCCCACACCGTCATGGGCCTCGATATCGTGGCGATCCAGCAACTCTATGGTGCGCCGGTATCGGGCCCGCTTTCGGGTGGGCAGGTCTATGGTTTCAATACAAATATATCGGGCCCGCTCCGAAAGTTCTTCGATTTCGGGATCAATAAGACCCCGGTTGTGACACTTTTCAACACCGGCATTGGCAACAGCCTGGACCTTTCGGGTTTTTCGAAAGGTCAAACGATCAACCTTTCCGACGGGACATTCTCGAGCGTGGGGGGATTGACCAATAATCTCTATATTGCCGCTGGCACGCGCATCGACACGGTGATCGGCGGAAGCGAGCGCGATGTCATCACCGGCAATGATGCAGCCAACAGGCTGATCGGGAATGGCGGGGACGATGTGATCCACGGCATGAGTGGCGACGACTGGATCGAAGGAGGGATTGGGGCGGACACCTTATATGGTGACAGCGGCAACGACCGTCTCGACGCCTCCGCTTCAACGCGCGATTCGACCCTCTATGGCGGTGACGGAAACGATCTTTTGCTCGGCGGTGTCGCCAACGATACGCTGGACGGAGGGCTCGGGACCGATCGCCTATCCGGCGGCCTTGGAAGCGACATTTATTATGTCGATTCGCAAAACGACCTGGTGTTTGAAAATGCTGGCGAAGGTTTGTTTGATGCCGTCAATTCGACGGTCGGATTCTACCTTTACGCGAACATCGAAATATTGCGGCTAGGCGCGGATGCGCGCTTTGGCGTCGGCAACAATATTGCCAATCAGATGTCCGGCAATGATTCGGGTGTCCTATTGCTTGGCGGCGGTGGCGACGATCAGTTGGAAGGTGGCGCTGGCGTTGACTCGCTCTTTGGAGAGGCGGGCAATGATTTGCTCTTTGGCTATGGTGGCATTGACTATCTTGTCGGTGGCGCAGGGCATGACACGCTGGTTGGTGGTAACGACGCCGATGCGCTTTATGGCGAAGATGGCGACGATACGATCAACCCCGGCGGGGATTTTGCGACCGATATCCTGGTCGGCGGTAACGGCAACGATGTGCTCCATGGCGACAGCGAGTTGGGCGATTATGATCTCATGGACGGGGGCGCTGGTGACGACATCTATTATGTCGATACGCCGGCCGACCTGACGTTCGAGGCGGCATCCGGTGGCCTCGATACGGTCTATGCCAGGATCGTCGGTGCAGGCTATTATCTTTACGCCAATGTCGAAAACCTGATCCTGCTTGGTGGCACGCCGTTCGGCGTTGGCAACGAACTCGACAATCAACTGACGGGAAACTCGGCGGCAAACTATCTGTTGGGTGGTGCCGGTAATGACGTGCTCAACGGCAAAGGCGGCCGAGACGTGCTGTTTGGCGAAAGCGGGGCGGATGTCTTCGTGTTCGAACGCGGCACGGGGGGCGACGTGATCGGCGATTTCGCGGCGGGGATCGACAAAATCGACCTCAGCGCGCTCGGGTTCACGAGCTTTGCAGCGGTCGTGCGTTCAATGCACGAAGTCGGAGGAACGACGGCGATCGATTTGGGTGGTGGCGACCTGGTCGTGATCAATGGCGTCCCGATCGCCAGCCTGCGGGCCGAGGACTTTATCCTTTCGGGCACCGCTGCCGCAGGCGAAGTCCAAACCGCAGCGGAGGCGCTTCCCCTTCCCGCGATCGTCTCGGTCGAAGACGCGCATCGCGATCTTTGGACCGACCATTTTTTTCATCGCGACTTCGTCTTGGCATAAGCGCAGAGTGCCCTAGCCTGCGGCGAAAGCGGCAGCTCTTATCGTTTCAGCACCAGCATCTGGTCTTCCGCAGGATGCCCGGCCAGCACTGCCGCGCGGGTGGTCGGCATCACGCCGGCATCGTAATCGATGGTCATCAGGGCAAATCCATGGGCCAGGATGCTGTCGAGAAAGCCCGCTGCATCGGCATAGCGCCCCGGCGTGAATTCCAGCATGATCGTCAGTGGTCGATTACGCGCCAGAATTCCCGCCATGCCGCGCCACACGCCTTCTTCGGCCCCTTCAACATCGATCTTGATAAAATCGGCATCCAGCGCGTCGGGCAGCGCATCCAGCCGCCGAAGCGGCACCGCGATGCCGCTCCCGGTCGCCGAGAGATGGGCATTCTTGGGCTCGCCGATCGGAATCGTGAGGCCGGACGTGCCTTCAAGATCACCGGCGGCAATCTCGTGAATTGCCGTCGTGGTGCCGAACCCGTTGACGAAGGCGCTGCGCCGAAGGCGCGATGCCATTTGCGGATTGGGCTCGATCGCCAGAACCTTGCCGGTCGGGCCGGTCAGGTCGGCCATCAAGACGGTAAAGTAGCCCAGATTGGCACCAACGTCGATGACCGTCATGCCCTGCCGAATGAACTGCAGCATCGCCTCGGTCGTCCACATCTCCCAATACCCGTCGAGCAACAGGAAGGTCGACAGGCCGACATCATTGGTGTCGACAAACATTCGGTAGCGCCCCAAAACCCGGCAGACCGACAAATCGCCGCCCAGATAGGCGTTGCGGCATAGCGCTCGAATAGCCGCCTCATTCAAATACCTGGGAGGATTTCGCAGATTCCAAATGTCATAAAACTGACCGGCATCTTCAAGCGCGGTGGGGATGCGCGGTTCAGCGTCGGACATTGATTCACCTGATACGTTGATTTTCTCGCGCCAGAACGCGGCAGCAGAGGTTTCAGGTGCGTAGTGCGCCCAAATTAACGGCGAAATGCCAGCATATGATCGATGCTATGCGGCCGATTGAACAGCTCTTCGATCGTGATCGGTAAGATATGCCCGGAATAATCGATAATCTCGAGCGGGAATCCCTCGGACAAAATGGCATCGAGAAAGCCGCGCGGATCGGCGTAGCGCTCGATCGTGAATTCCATGAAGATGGTCAGCGGACGTTTTTGCGCCAAGATCCCTTCCATGCCGCGCCAGACATGCTCCTCGAACCCTTCGACATCGATCTTGATGAATTCCGCGTCGAGCGCACCGGGGATGGAATCGAGCCGCTTCATGGGCACCGCGACCGACTGGTCTTCCCCGGTATACGCCACGGTACGGCCGCCGCCAGGCTGATCGGCCGTCACGTCAAGCGTCACGCTTCCCTCAGTTTCGCCCAAAGCGAACGGACACAATGTCGTGAAGGGCGCAAACCCATTGACATGAATGCTGTTCTTCAGCCGTCCGGCCAGCAGAGGATTAGGCTCGAACGAGAGCACCTTTCCGTCGGGGCCGGTAAGATCGGCAAGCAACAACGTAAAATAGCCAAGATTGGCACCGACATCGATCACCGTCGACCCGCGTCGCACCGATCGCATCATTGCCTCGGTGACCCACATTTCCCAGAAGCCTTCCAGCATCAAATGGCTGCTGATCCCGACATCGCGGGTGTCGACAAACATTTTATAACGGCCAAGCACGCGGCTGAGCGCAGTCGCGTCGCCAAGATAGGCACTCCGACACAACCCTCTGATCTCGGCCTCGCATTCGTGGCGCGGGTACGACAATAGACGCCAGATATCGTAGAGGTAGTTCGGTGTCATACACACTGCTTTCCTGACATCATCGCCGCGACGACGCTTTCGATCTCGGCCGACGATCCGGGCGCACGACGATAGCGGCCCCATCTTCGGGCAGAACCGTCCCGCGTCCGATCAAAGCACGCGTTGCCGGTGCTCGTTTCAATGACCGCTCTTAGTTGCAAAATGCAAACGGTCCAGCCCTACAATCCGACCATCAGGACAAAGCAAACGAGGCAAAATCGAGTTGCACGGTAAGGGGGCCGCCGTGGCTGAGGGTTGGGTTGAAATCGGGAGTATAACGGGCGAAGCCCGATTCCAGCCAATCATGCTGTTCGCTGTGGGGCAGTGCGATCGCTGCATGGTCGCCGCCGTAGCCAAGGTCGAGCTCGCCCCGTGTCGCTTGCCCCGGCGTCAGGATGAAATCCCCCGCCTGCAAGCTGGCGCTCGCGACGCCGTTGAGCACGATGAGATCGCCAT
>JAIXZV010000361.1 GCA_027489365.1 Sphingomonadales bacterium | reverse complement strand
TGCCGAACGCGATGTAGAGATCCACGCCGAGTGCACCGAGCAGCGCCTGGACATCCTGCACATGGGTGCGCGGGACATAGCTCATCGGGTCCTTGGCATAGCCGCTGTCGCCGCGCCCGCGCAGATCGATCGCGATCACGCGCCACGCGGGCGACAGCCGCCGCGCCACCGCATCGAAATCGCGCGCATTGCGCGTCAGGCCGGGCAGGCACAGGATCGGCGGCTTGGCGGAATCGCCCGGATAATCGCGATAATGCAGCCGGATTCCGTCGTTCGACCACCAATATCGATTTTCATAAGGCGACATTGATCGGTCCCTGATTTGGGCATGGGGTTGCGTCCCGCGATCGGGAGCCTCCATATCCACGCATGAGCATCCCCCCGCAAGCCTATGTCCCCGAGCGCCGCATTCTGGAGCTGGGCGACGCCTTTTACGATCCCGTCGAGGCCGCGCGCTTCCCGCAGACGGTGTTGCGCTTCCGCAACGATCGCGCCGCAGCGGAGGTCGGCCTATCGAACCTGAGCGATGCCGAGTGGCGCGCGCATTTCGGCGGTTTCGAACCACTCCCCAACAGCCTCGAACAGCCGCTTGCGCTCCGTTACCACGGCCACCAGTTCCGCCAGTACAATCCGGAAATCGGCGACGGCCGCGGCTTCCTGTTCGCGCAATTGCGCGACGATCGCGGTCGACAAATGGACCTCGCCACCAAGGGATCGGGCACCACCCCGTGGAGTCGCTTCGGCGACGGCCGCTTGACGCTGAAAGGCGGGGTGCGCGAGGTGCTGGCAACCGAGATGCTGCAGGCGCTCGGGGTTAACACCTCGCGCAGCTTCTCGCTTATCGAAACCGGCGAAGCGCTCGAACGCGGCGACGAACCCTCCCCCACCCGCTCGGCGGTGCTGGTCCGGCTCAGCCACGGCCATATCCGCATCGGCACCTTCCAGCGCCTCGCCTATCTGCGTGACGCCGAGAATATGGAGCGGCTGATTGGCTACGTCCTGCGCCACCTTTACAATCAGGAACCGGGCGAGGACGCGGCGGCGCACCTGCTCGATCTCGTGGTCGATCGCACCGCAACGCTCGCCGCCAGCTACATGGCCGCAGGCTTCGTCCACGGCGTGCTCAACACCGACAATATCAATGTGACGGGCGAGAGCTTCGATTACGGCCCCTGGCGCTTCGCCCCGACCTGGGAGCCAGGCTTCACCGCCGCTTACTTCGATCATCACGGCCTCTACGCCTTCGGCCGCCAGCCCGAAGCGATTCATTGGAATGCGATGCAACTCGCCGTGTCGCTGCGCACGGTGAGCGAGGCCGAACCGCTGATCGCGGTGCTCGACACCTTTCCCGAACGCTATCAGCGCGCGGTTTCGAAGGCGATCCTGTGGCGGCTCGGCGTCGTGCCGCAGGACCCGGTCAGCGACCGTGCGCTCGTGCAAGCGGTCGAGCGCGGGCTGGTGGCGAGTAAACTCGGCCTCGACCGCTTCTTCTTCGAGGCGTTCGGCGGCACCGCGCCCGCCAATCCCGCGTTCGACGAAGCGCGCTCTGCGCTGGCGGCTTACGCTCCCCGCAAACCCCGCGATCACGCCTATTGGCGGGGCGAACCCTGTTCGATGCTGATCGACGAGGTCGAAGCAATCTGGGCCGCGGTCGACCAGAGCGATGATTGGGCCCCGTTCGAAGCCAAGATCGCCGCAATCCGAGAAATGGGCGAAGCCCTCACCTAAATCCTCCCCGGCACGGGGAGGGGGACCGTGAGCATTCAGCGAACGGTGGAGGGGGCTCTCCGCGAGCACTACGTTCGTGGAGAACCCCCTCCACCACTCGGCTGAAGAAGCCGAGTGGTCCCCCTCCCCGTCCCGGGGAGGATGGATTCCCCGCCAAAACTAAGGCAAACACCCCGGCAATGTCTTCCGAGCTCCTTTCCTACGAACCCGCAACCGGTGCAACCTTGTGGCGTGGCCAGATCGGCGACGTCGATGCCGAGGTCGCCACCGCGCGCGCCTCCTGGGCCGGCTGGGCCGCACAACCGCTCGCCTATCGGATCGAGGCGCTGCGCCGTTTCGCCAATGTCGTGCGCGCGCGCGCCGATGCGTTCGCCGATCTGATCGCGCGCGAAACCGGCAAGCCGCTGTGGGAAGCGCGGACCGAAGTCGAAACCGTCATCGCCAAGGTCGACATCTCGGTCACCGCCTACGCCGAACGCACGCCGCAGCGCCGGCTCGACACGCAACTCGGTGGGCGCATGGCGCTACGCCACAAGCCGCACGGCGTGCTGGCGGTGCTGGGGCCATATAATTTCCCGGCGCATTTGCCGAACGGCCACATCGTCCCCGCGCTCCTCGCCGGGACCGCCGTGGTGTTCAAACCGTCCGAAAAGACCCCTGCGGTCGGGGCGTTTCTGGTCGAGTGCTTCCACGCCAGCGGCATCCCAGAAGGCTGCGTCCGGCTGGTCATCGGTGGTGCGGCCGAGGGCAAGGCGCTGGCCGGGCATGACGGCATCGACGGGCTGCTCTTCACCGGCTCCGCGCACACCGGCATCGCGCTCAACCGCCAGTTCGCGACGCGCCCCGAGAAGATCCTCGCGCTCGAAATGGGCGGCAACAACCCGATCGTGGTGTGGGATTCGCCCGATCTGCCCTCCGCCGCGATCGTCATCGTGCAGTCCGCCTTCACCAGCGCAGGCCAGCGCTGCACCGCCGCGCGCCGCCTGATCGTCGATGAGAAACTCTACGATCCGCTGATGACGGAAGTGACCAAATTGCTCAGCCGCATCATCGTCGATGAACCGCACGCCACCCCTGCCCCGTTCATGGGCCCGGTGATCGACAATGAAAGCGCCGACCTGCTGACCGAGAGCTTCCTCGAACTGATGATGCGCGGCGGGCGCGCGATCCGACACCTCGAACGCCCCCTGCCCGACCGCCCGTTCCTGCGCCCGGCGCTGATCGACACGACCGACATGAACGACCGGCCCGACATCGAATTGTTCGGCCCGATCCTGCAAGTGATCCGCAAAGCGAGCTTCGACGATGCGATCGAGGAGGCGAACAACACGCGCTACGGCCTCTCCGCCTCGCTGCTCAGCCAGAATCCGGCGCTGTACGATCGCTTCTGGGCGAATGCGCGTGCGGGCATCGTCAATTGGAACAAGCCAACCAACGGCGCCTCCTCCGCCGCACCATTCGGCGGCATCGGCTGGTCGGGCAACCACCGCCCGAGCGCGTACTACGCCGCCGATTACTGCGCCTATCCGGTCGTATCGAGCGAAGCCGAACAGGCGCGCGCGAGCATCGGGGTGGGCTTGCGCGACGCGTAGGCGACCAGCGTCGCCATTCGCAAGGATGCCGACCCTCTGTCATCCCCGCGAAAGCGGGGACCCATCTCGGGCGGCGGGTGATGGGTCCCCGCGTTCGCGGGGATGACGCGCAAGGGAGACGCGCAAAGTTTCCCTACCCACCCGCAAAGCATCCTTGAATTGCGGCAGCGCTTGGTCCAGCCCATCTGACAGCGATGGCAACACTCCT
>JAIXZV010000275.1 GCA_027489365.1 Sphingomonadales bacterium | reverse complement strand
GCGCGTTCGACGCGATACGGCCAGCACGGCACCCGTTCACGACCACAGGAGATCCCCATGCGTCGATTCGCTCTCGCAACGACCGTTCTGACGACGGCCCTCATGCTTTCGGCCTGTGACAAGGAATCCGTCGCGACCGGCGCGCCGATCGCCAAGGGTGCGCAGGCGGTCGCGATGCTGCGCACGCCCGATGGCGCCGATGTCGGGCGCGCGACGGCGTCCGAGGTGGCGGGTGGGCTGCGCTTCACGCTCGACGTGCACGGCCTGACGCCGGGGACGCACGGCGCGCATATTCACACCACCGGCCATTGCGATGCGCCCGATTTCCAGACTGCGGGCGGGCATTGGAACCCGCTCGGCGCGAAGCACGGGTCGATGAACCCGGCGGGTCCGCATGAGGGCGATCTGCCCAATCTGGTGATCACCTCGAGCGGGCACGGCACGCTCGGCATGGTCGTGCCTGGCGCGACGATGGCGGGGCTGCTCGATACCGATGGATCGGCGATCGTGGTGCATGACAAGGCCGACGATCTGATGACCGACCCGTCGGGCAACAGCGGTGCGCGGATTGCGTGCGGGGTGTTCGGGGCGAACTGAGGCTTTTCGGAATCGTGCTCCTGCGCAAGCAGGAGCCCAGGGTTACGAGGGCTTGCTACTGAAACCCTGGGCCCCTGCTTGCGCAGGGGCACAAGCAAGTCGCGTTAGATCGCCTCCCCAGCCGCCCGTGCGCGGGCTTCGCGATTGGCTTCGGCTTTGGGGACGAGGCGATAGGCCGCGATGCCGGCCGCGATCGTGATCGGGGCGGTCAGGAGGAGCGAGAGCACGCCGGTCGAGAGGCTCCCGGTTAGCGTCGAGACGCGGCCGGCGAGATAGGGTCCCATTGCCAGCCCGAGCAACGTCGTGCCGATGAAGAAGGCGCCGGTCGCGGTGCCGCGCATCCGCGGGAGCACCAGATCCTGCATCGTCGCGCCCGCCGCACCCAGCGCGGTGCTGGCGCAGGTCGCGGCGACCAGCAGGCACGGCACGAACGTCGCGACATCGGTGCTACGGAAGGCGAGGATGATGAACGGCACCGGCACGATCGCGCCGAACAGGATCACCATGATCCGGCCCGAGGGGTGCCAGCGGCGCAAGCGATCGGCGATCACGCCGCCGACCGTCACGCCGACGAAGCCGCCGAACGCGAGCGTGCCGCCGATCGTGCCGCCGGCCTGCTGGATCGTGACGCCCAAGTTGCGCATCGCGAACGGCGCAGACCACAGGCTGACCCCGTAGGCGACGAAGGCATTGAGGCCGTAGGCGATCACGACCGCGATGAAGGCGGGATTGGCGATGACCAGCGTATAGGTCGGCAAATCGCGGCGTTTCAGCGCGCTGGCCCAAGAGAAGACGGCGTAGGCGCCGAGGCCCACCGCGGTCCATTGCGGCCACGGCTCACCATAGGCGCGCAGCACGGCGATCGCCCCCGCGACGATGCCGAGCGCGAGCAGGTTGATGGCGAAGGTGCGCGCGCCGCCGCGTGCCGCGCCGATCAGCGTGAAGGGCGGGACGATCGTGATCAGATCGGCGAGCAGCGCCTTGAACGGCGCGGGGTGGCGTTCGGGTTCGGGCAGCCCCTCGACCGCGCCACGCTTGGGTTCGCGCAAGGTGGCGACGAGCAAGGCGATCAGCAGGCCGGGCAGCCCGACCGCGATGAACGCCGCTTGCCAGCCGTGCAGGCCGAGCGGCCCGCCCCCCGGATACGCGCTGTTCCAGCGGTGGACGATCAACCCGGCGATGCTGAGCGACACACCGCCGCCGACGTAGAGGCCGGAGGAATAGATGGCGAGCGCGGTGGCGCGCAGTTTCTTCGGGAAATAATCGGAGATGAGCGAATAGGCCGAGGGGCTGGCGGTCGCCTCGCCGATGCCGACGCCGATTCGCGCGCCGACCAGCGCGCCGCCGCTGCGCGCGAAGCCCGACAGTGCGGTCATGCTCGACCACAGCACGAGGCCGAGCGTCATCAGGCGGACGCGGCTCCAATGATCGGCGAGGCGACCGAGCGGGATGCCGAACAGCGAATAGAATACGCCGAACGCGGTGCCATAGAGGAAACCGAGATCCTCATCCTTCAAATGCAGGTCGCGTTTGATGTCCTCGGCGAGGATCGAAATGATCTGGCGATCGACGAAATTGAGCACGTACACCACGAACAGGATGCCGAGCACATACCACGCATAGCCGCTGGCGCGGGTTTGCGGGATGGCCGGTTGTGGGGCCGGTTCGATCGCCATCAGTCATTCCTCTCGGGAAGTTTCTGTTCTTCCGAGAGGCCTAGCAGAGCATACCGAGATTACGAAAGCGATTTCGCCGCGCGGGGCGAAGGCGTCAGTGCGGGCGCTTGTCGATCGGATCGACCGCACCGGGCTCCGCCAGGCTGACCGAGAAATAGCGCGATTTGGGGCGGATGCGGCGCTGCAGGTGGCGTCTGCGCGCGACGAGCGCAGCACCCACGGCCAACAGCATGGCGATCACAATCGCGACATTCATCATGGCATCTACCCTGGGTCTGCGCGGTTATATCGCTATGCAGCAAAACGTATCAGATGGCGAATGAAATCCGCGTCATTGAGCCGATTCAAACACACAATCGCCAAGCCTGGATTTCGCGATACGCAGCACCTGCATCGCTCAAGATACTGTCATACAAGGATAGCATCGAAACACCGAGCGGCGGCGCGGCGAGCGCGGCATGGCATTGCTGCCAGTGCGTAATCGCGGCGGCGGCATCGGGGCCGAGCGCGCCGCGCGCGAGCGTGATGTGCGGCACGAACGGGCGCGGATCGGGCGGCGGGGCGATCCCGACGAGCGCCCGGTCGACCGTGTCCTGCAGGGCGGCGAGCGCGTCATGCGGTGCCACCCCGGCCCATAGCGTGTGGACGCGGCCGCGCCGGTCGAACGTCCCGACGCCCACAAGCTGCAGCTCGACCGGCGGGGCGCGGACACCCGCCAGCGCGGCGGCGATGCGATCGGCTACGCTTGCATCGACATCGCCGATATAGCGCAGCGTCAGATGGAGTTGCGCATCGGACTGCCAGCGCGCGCCCGGCACGTCTGCCATCAGCGTGCGCAGGCGCGCGCGAATTTGCGGGGGTGGGCGCAATGCGACGAACAAGCGGGGCATGGCGGCCAGATTACCGTGTTTCGCAATTGTGTCTCGACCGGATTCGCTTGAAAAGCGCCAGCGAAGGGCCGATATTCCGGTTTAACCGGCATCGCGCCGGTGTTGAGGAGCTTTTTACAATGGCAAACTGGTCTGATCCACGTCCGAATGCCACGGCATTCCAGACGGCCGGGGCAATCGGTACCGACACGTTCGACGCCGGACTGCGGAGCTACATGCTGTCGGTCTATAATTACATGCTGTCGGGCATCTTGCTGACGGGCATCGTCGCGCTCGGCTTTTCGTGGGGCGGGATGGATTCGCCGGCCGCACGCATCCTGATCGGCGGCGGTCCGCTCGCCTGGGTGATCATGCTGGCGCCGATGGGCTTCGTCTTCGCGATGAGCTTCGGCCAGATGCGCATGTCGCCCGCGACGCTGCAGGCAATGTTTTGGGGCTTTGCGGTGGCGATGGGCCTGTCGCTGTCGACGGTGTTTCTGCGCTACACGGGTGAATCGGTCGCACAGGCGTTCTTCGCAACGGCAGCGGCGTTCGGCGGTCTGAGCCTCTATGGCTACACCACCAAGCGCGACCTCTCGGCGTTCGGCACCTTCCTGATCATGGGTCTGGTCGGCCTGATCGTCGCGAGCCTGCTCAACCTGTTCTTCCAGTCGGGCGTGATGACGCTGGTGATCAGCATCGTCGGCGTGCTGCTGTTCGCGGGCCTCACCGCGTATGACACGCAGCGCACGAAGAGCATGTACGCTTATGTCGCTGGCACGCAGGACGAGCAGCGGACGGTCGTGATGTCGGCGCTCACGCTGTACCTCGACTTCATCAACATGTTCCTGTTTATCCTGCGTCTTTTCGGCAGCAGCCGGAACTAAAACGCGGTCGGATCGCTCCGGCTTCGGGGCCCGACGGGGAGACCTGTCGGGCCCTTTTTCTTTGCCTACTGCCCCTCCCCAGCCCCCGCCCCAAGCCAACGGATGAACCATGCGCCTCTCGATCGACGTCACGCTCGACTACACGATCGATGGCGAGGCCGATGTGCTGTTGCTGATCGAAGCGGCGAAGGGCCCCGACCAGCGGCTGGAATTGCAGGATTTGCGCGTCCATTCGCCCGAGCCGCTGCGCGCGGTGCCGGGCGAGGACGGGATCGGCCAGCGCTGCTGGGCGCGCGGCAAGGGCGCGTTCCGGGCGGATTACAAAGCGGTGGTCGAGATCCTGCGCGAGCCCGTTGATTTCTCCACGCTCGGCGATACGCCGATCCGGCAGATGCCGCCCGAGACGATCCCCTATCTGCTGCCGAGCCGCTATTGCGAGTCCGACCGGCTGGAGGGCTTTGTCGAGCAGGAATTCGGTGGCCTGTCGGCGGGGCCGCTGGCGACCGCGCTGACCGCTTGGGTGGGCGAGCATCTGACCTATGCGTCGGGCATATCGAGCGGCACGACGACGGCGATGATGACCTTTGCCGAACGACGCGGGGTGTGCCGCGATTATGCGCATCTGCTGGTGGCGCTCGCACGCGCAGGCGGGATTCCGGCGCGGTGCGTCTCGGCCTATGCGCCCGGGGTCGATCCGCCCGATTTTCATGCGGTGGCGGAATTATGGATCGGCGGCGGGTGGCATCTGGTCGACGCGACGGGGATGGCATCGTGCGGCAATCTTGCGCGGGTCGCGGTCGGGCGCGATGCGACCGACATCGCCTTCATGACGGTATTCGGCAGCGCGACGCTGCAATATCAGTCGGTCTCGGTCGAACGGCTCTGAGGGAACAGGCCCCTGCCCGCATCGTTCTATCGGCGTTACGAACAGGAGAGCGACAGTGACGCAGCAGGACAAATTGATCGACGAACAAGCCCTCGACAGCCTGTCGGTCGCGCCGGGCGATCCGGCCGACGAAGGCGGCGATATCCACGACCCGCGCCAGAATGCCGGGCAGGATGAATCGATCGCCAAGCGGCTGGAGCGCAACCCCGGCAGCGCCGACGCAGCACTCGACAATGCGCTCGACGAATCGATGGACGCGTCCGACCCGGCATCCTCGACGCAACCGGGCGACAGCGGTGCGCCGAGCAAATCCTCCGGCTTCGATGCCGATGCCGAAGCGGCGATTCAGGCCGATCGGAAGTAAGGATTTCTCCTTAGCGCGGCGGTTGCGGGGCATGGAAATGTTGCGCAATCGCCGCACTTTTCGGCAATTTTACAGACCTTCATCCGATTTTGACGCAGCCCATATTGCGTCGCAGCACGATTTATGGTCGCTTCGTGAATGGCGGGCGACGAAGTGT
Source organism: Sphingomonadales bacterium (assembly GCA_027489365.1). GTDB lineage: Bacteria > Pseudomonadota > Alphaproteobacteria > Sphingomonadales > Sphingomonadaceae > Sphingomonas. The sequence goes on along the minus strand of JAIXZV010000275.1, from coordinate 3,268 downwards.
TAACCATCCTGCAACGCTTGGTGGCGCATCTTCCCCGTCGGCACTTTAAGGCGAGGTGACGGTATGGCTGCTCGGATGAAGAAACCGGCCAATGGCGCGATGACGCTGGCCGAAATGAAGGAATTCGCGACCTTCCCCTCCGCCACGCAACGCTATGTTCGCCGCTCGCTCGATATCGGGCTGGATCGCGAGGACGCGATGTCGCGCTGGTCGCGCGATGTGGTCGAGGCCGCCAGCATCCGCGCGCAATCCAAGCTCTATTCGCGCCTTCCCGCTATTCGCGAGAGCGTGCCCGACGATAGCGGGCTGGACGCGGTCGAACCGTTTCTGGCACCGCTGACCACCGTCACGGCGTTCGATCTCGGCCAGGGGCGGCTGACGACCTTCTCGGCCTATCGCTTCCTGTATGAGCGGCTGGTCGGGGCGGAGGTGCGGCCGTGGTTGCCCGCGGCCTTCTGCTCGGCGGCGGCACTGCCGCATCTCCACCCCGATCTGCGGCGCAAGCTGCTCCAGTCGATCAGCGAAGCGGCGGCGACGGCGTCGGGCTGGTCGAACCGGCAGCCGGCGTTCTTCCCGAAATGGGTGGAGAAGGTCGAGGCGGGGGCTTTGCCGAACTGAGGTTAGGTGGGGTGCTCTTGCCTAGGCGGGAGCACTTTCGCCCCTCCCCCGTTCGCCCTGAGTAGCGGCTGAGCTTGTCGAAGCCTGTCCTGAGCGCCTGCCTTGGCAGGCAGTCGAAGGGACGCGTATCGAAGGGTGCGCGCGATGTCCTTCGATACGCCATTTCGACTTCGCTCAATGGCTACTCAGGACGAACGGGTTTTAAAACTCCGCGCAAACTACCGACACACCGTCCACCCCATCCCGCCGCGCACCGCCTGGTCGAGGTGAAGGTGGTTCGCGTGCGCTGCGTTGTAATCGGGCGATAGCGTCGTCGCGAACAGGCGGCAGGCGCCGTTGCGGACGCGGTGGAGGAAGGTCGCCTCCGGGCCATTGCCGCGCCAATCGTCAAGCACGCTGATCCGCCGACCGTCGGCGAGCACGAACGCGGCGATATCGACCGCGTCGGCGGTGGAATGCTGGCTCCAGCTCTCGCTCCCGCCGATGCGGCGGCAATTATAGCTGCCGAGCTGTTCGATCGCGACGACCGGGCTGCCGAGCAAGGTGCGCGCTTCGGGCTGGACCGAATGCCATTCCCACAGCGTCAGACTGGCGGCGACCGGACAGGCGGTGCCGAGCATCGGGCGGTAGGCGATGCTGCGCGCGCCGCCGGGTTCAAACGCGACGCCGTCGGTGTAGCCGCAATGGCCCTCGCGCACCGGGGGAAGCGTGGTGTAGCGCACGCCTGCGCGACCGAGCAGCGCGCGACACTGCGCGAAATCGCTGGTTAGCGCCGCGAGCTTGCGCGCGGTGAAGATCCCGACCGGATCGGCAAGATCGAGCTTGGTCCAGGGCATGTCCTGCGGATGCTGGCGCACCCCGGCGATCGCGGTGAGGACGATCACGAGCACGATCGCCGCGACGAGCATCGCCGCTATCGCTTGCCGGACGGTACGCATCAACCGCGCTGCGCCGCGCTCATCGCCTCCGACGTCACGGGATAGCCGAGATCGTGCGGGATACAGAGGTGATCGACGCCATCGCGGCTTTCGATCCAGGGGGTTACGGGGCGAATTTCGAAATCGCCGGCATGTTGGACGGCCTCCATGAAGCTGCCGAATTGCGCGAGACGTTCGAGATTGCGGCGCGTCGGGAAGATGATCCGCACACGCCCGGCATCGGCATCGTCGAGCACCGACTGCGCAGTCGCCCAGAAAACGCGGACGTTTTCGGTGTCATCGACCACCGGCGCGGGCGCGTCGGCGGGGAGGCGCGCGAGATAGAAGCGCGTGTCGAAGATGCGCATGTTCGCGTGCGCGGGGAGCCAGCGGGCAAAGGGGGTGAGCGCGGCGGGATCGAGCGTCAGCCCGAGCGCGTGGAGCACGGCGCCGATCGCCTCGCCGCGGTGGAGCCCGGCGCGGAGCTTCGCCAAGGTTTCGGGCGACAGATCCGACAGGCCGACGCCAACGCCGACTTCCTCGATCGTCTCGCGGATCGCGCCGATGCGGGCGGCCATGTCGTCGGGGTCGCCGCCGAGGTCTAGCGCAAGCGCGCGGTCGCCCGGATCGATCCGCCCGCCGGGGAAGACCAAAGCGCCACCCGCGAACACCATCGCCTTGGAGCGTTCGACGAACAGCAATTCGGGCACCGCCCCGCCCTCGCGGAACAGCACCAAGGTGGCGGCGGGAATCGCCTCGGCAATCGTGTCGGTCATGTCCGGAAGGCCCAGCGCAAGGTGCTGGCGACGCTATAGGTGCCAGCGCGGAGGAGCGGCAATCCGACTTTCGGCTGGTTGAGGCCGTGCATCGCGCGTGCCCAGCCGGGGAGCAGATCGACCCCGGCCTGCAGCGTGATCGCCTGGAACGGCCCGGCGACCAGCGACGGCGCGCGCTGATCGAGCAGGACGTGGGCGACATCGCGGGTCCGCGCGTCCACGACGAGTTCGCCGCGCATCGCGGTCATGATCGCCTCGGCCTCGACGCGGGTATGCGGGATCGGATCGACGCCGAGCGGCGCGGCGATGCGCGCCATTTCGGCGACGTAGCGGTCCTGATCGGCGCGGCTCATGCCCGGCTCGCCATAGCGGATCCAGCCGTCGAGGAAGCTCAGCACTTCGCAGACATGGACCCAGGCGAGCAGCGCCGGGTCGCTCGCGCGATACTCGGTGCCATCGGGCAGTGTGCCGCCGATATGATCGTGGATGCGGCGGACCTTGGCGAGGATCGCCTGCGCATCGTCGGGCGCGCCGAAGGTGGTGACGGCAATGAAGCGCGCGGTGCGGCGGAGCCGACCCTGCATGTCATCGCGGAAGCCCGAATGATCCCATACCCCGGCGAGCACCTTGGGGTGGAGCATTTGCAGCAGCAGCGCGGCGATCCCGCCGACCAGCATCGAGGTGACGTCGCCGTGCACGCGCCACGCGACCGAATTCGGCGGAAAGAGCGCGTCGTCGCGGCGCTCGACCGGCTTTTCACCGCGCGCCTTGTCGTTGAACAACGCGCGGACTTGCCCGACGATCAGGCCCTTCAAGGGGCGGGCGAGGCGATCGGCGGGGGACATTGCGGGCATGGTGCCTGAAGCTTTGGGCGGGTGGAAGGGTTCCGTGGGGATTTGCGCGTGGATCGGCGGGACCAATGGCTTTCGCCCCTCCCCTTTAGGGGAGGGGATGGGG
>JAIXZV010000251.1 GCA_027489365.1 Sphingomonadales bacterium | reverse complement strand
CTTGTACGAAAAGCGCGAGGTGCCGTCGGGCATCAAGCCCTTGCCTTGCGTCGCGCGGATCGCGGTGCAGAGGTTGGTCTTGCCGCTGAGGCACGATTTACACTGACGACATTCGGGGGTGTAGAGCGGGATGACGTGATCGCCGGGCTTCACACTGGTGACACCAGCGCCGACGTCGCGGACGATCCCCGCGCCTTCGTGGCCCAGCACGCTCGGGAACAGGCCCTCCGAATCCAACCCGTCGAGCGTGTAGGCGTCGGTGTGGCAAATCCCGGTCGCCATGATCTCGACCAGCACTTCGCCCGCCTTCGGCCCTTCCAGATCGAGTTCGACGATCTCGAGCGGTTTCTTGGCTTCGAACGCAACGGCGGCACGGGTCTTCATGGGAGGCTCCTCGACGGGGGTTGCGTCCCACTTACGGGGCGCGCCGCGCCCGTCAACGCCCTTCCCGGTTGAGACGCTATGCCGCCAGCGCATGACGCGCCGACGGCACCGATCAGAAGAACAGTTTGCGTACCGAAATCCGCACCGTCCGGCCAAGCGGATTGAGGTAGTCGGGCTGATAGGCGACGGGCACGGTGCCGTTCGCATCGGTCACCTTCTGGCGCGCATCGAAGATATTATCGACCGAGATGGCGATGCGCGTCCCCGTCAGCCACGGATATTTCTTCAGCAGATCGAGCCGCTGCCCGAGATCGGCGAACAGCCGCAGATTGGCGGTGCCGAGATCCGAGAAGCGCAGCGTCTGCGGGTTCGCGGCGGTGCCGCCATTGACCCGCGTCGCGCTCTGCCAGTTGGTCGACAGCCGCACGCCGATGCCGTTGTTGCTGTAACCGGCCTGACCTTCGAGTTCATGACGCGGCTGGCCACCGCTGCCGCCGATCGCATCGCCGTTCAGCAGATCGAGGGCGGGGCCGCCCTGCTGCACCAGCACGCGATCGGTGAAGTGCCAGGTGTGATACAGCGCGAATTGCAGACGCCCGCCGCCCGCGCCGCCACCGCGACCGCCGCCGAAACCGCCAAAGCCGCCGAAGCCGCGGCCACCGCCCGGCGCGCTGCCAGCGCCGGGAGGGCCACCCGCGCCGGGAGCGCCACCGGGTCCGCCGGGGGCACCAGGGCCGCCCTCGCCACCACCGTTACGCTGCCGCTCGGCGCGCGCCTGGTCGATCTGCCGCTGCACGCCCGCCGGGATTTTCAGCCCGGCGAACGGGTTCGGCCCCTTGCCCGCGCGCCAGGCCTCGATCTGCTTCTGCAGCTTCGATTTCAGCGCGGTCGAGAAATTGATCCCCCAGCGCAGTTCGGACCGGCTGGTCTCGGCGAAATTGATCGGGCGGTTATCGAGCCGCACCAGCGCACCGCCGACGCGCGTGAAGCGCCCGGGGAACGCCGCCTCGATCGCCGCCGTCGGGCTCGGGAAGCTCGCGACCGGATTTTCCACGCGCGCATCGATATAATTGGCGGTGAGCGAGAGCTCCTTGGTGCTCCACGGCTTCAGCGTCACGCCGAGCTTGCGCACATGGCTGCTGCTCGCGGTCAGGCCGGGGTTGCCGCCGCTCACGGTGGTGACCAGCGCGTTCTGGCCCAGCACATAATCGAACACCGGCACTGCGGGCGTGACGATCTGCGGATCGCCGAGCTGCTGCGGGGTGGGTGCCACATCCTGATCGGTGACCGACCCGATGATGCGCAGCGGCACGATCGGCGACCAATTGATCCCGTACCCGACCGTCTTGAGCGTGCCGAAATCGGAGAGCTGATCGAGCGCAAAATTGCCGTTGAGCGACAACGACCCGATCGCCCCCAACACATCCTTTGCGCGGCTGGTGATCGGCACGTCGACGTTGAGCTGGCCGTTGCCGCTGTTGCGGGTCACCGACCCCGGCGTGAACACGCCGCCGCGATACGATCGGCTCGAATAGCTGTTGAAATCGCCACCGACGCGCAGCGTGGTCGAGACATCGCCAGCGGGCAGCTTGAACAGCGCGCCGCTGACCAGCGCATCGATCTGCCCGGTGTTCGAGATCGAATACCCACGGCTGGCGGGCAGCATCCCCGGCGGCGTGACGCTGGTGTCGAACCCGACATCGGTCAGCGTCTTCGATTCATTGTGATCATAGCCGCCAGTCAGCGTCCATTGCCACTTGCCGATCGCGCCGTTGAACGCGGTGCCGAGATGGGTCGCGATCGATGAATTGCGCTGATTGAGCGGCGACAGATCGCCGCCCGGTGCGTTGGTCGGCAGCCCGCGCAGCGCGTTGCTGTTGGTCGCCGACAGCGTCCCGTTCAGCGTGCCCGAGATCGTCCCGAAGGTGCGCGCATAGCTTGAGTTCGCGTTGAACGTCTCGGTCGAGGGAAGCAGCGTGCGGAACGGCCGCTGATCGATCGCGCCCGGCGTCGTGCTCGGCGCGATGTCGCGCTCGTCCTCAGTGAGGGCGGTGGTCTTGGCATATTCCAGGTGCAGGTTGACCCGCCCCTTGTTCGCGATCTTGAGCAGATCGAGCTCGGCCTGCGGCGCGTGGCGGCCGCCCTCGGTCGGCACCCGGTCCGCCAGTTCGACCGTCGCAGCACGGAAACGGCGCCGCAGCACGAAATTCACCACGCGCTGATCGGCGCGATAGCCATATTTCAGCGCGACCTCTTCGGGCAGAATGTCGACGCGGGCGATCGCCTCGGTCGGCAAGTCGCGGATTTCGGCGAACCCCGAAATGCGCCGCCCGTCGAGCAGCACCACCGGTGCCCCGCCGCTACCGCGGTCGCTGCGCGTCTGGGGCGCGAGTTCGGCCAGCAGTTCGGACACCGAACTGACGCCATAGGAGCGGATGTCGGCGGGCGAGAGCTGCTGTTCGGGCGGAATGTCGCCGACCACCGATCCGGGCAGCTTTGCGCCGCGCACGACGATATCGGGCCCATCCTCGCCTTCGTCGGAGATGGCCGGCTGCTGCTGCGCGGGCTTGGCGGGAGCTTTCTGCTGCTGCGCCAAGGCGAAGGTCGGCGTGGCGGCGAGTGCCAGGGTCAGCAAGGTCGAGATGCGTGTCATTCTGATTCCGTATTCCGTGTCGGCGGCGCGGTACCCGCCAAGTGTCGCAAGAGTGTGTCGGATTGCTGGCGGATCGAGATCGAGGCGCGTAGCGTACCCCAATGAGCGAAGATCGATTCGAACGCCACCGGCAGCCCTGGACCAGCGATGAGATCCAGAAACTGCACACGCTTGCCAAAAAAGGCATGGCGCTCAAGGCGATCGCAAAGGCGCTGAAGCGCAGCGAGGAATCGACCAAGGACCGCGCGAAAGCCGATTCGCTGACCATCGCCAAACTGCGTTGAGTTTTGCTGCACTGCAATAGGACCGAACCGGGACAGTTGATCCGGACCCGGAACAATCCCTAACAGATGGCGTTGGGCGACGATTGCGCGGGGTATCCACCCCTCGCATCCTGCCCCGGAGCGGTGGACACGGAATGACGGTTCGGCATTTTTATCTGAGCACGATCGGCGCTTTTGGCATCGCGGCGCTTGCCCTTGGCGGATGCAGCGCGGGTTCCAGCGATAAGGCGAGGGGCGGCCGCAATGCCGCCAAGGGTCCAGCGGAAGTCGGCTTCGTCGTCGTGCAGCCGACCAGCGTGCCGATCGTCACCGAACTCGCCGGGCGCACGGCAGCCTACCAAAGTTCCGAAGTGCGGCCGCAGGTGACGGGGCTGATCCGTCGCCGCTTCTTCACCGAAGGGGCGCTCGTCCGCAAGGGCGAGCCGCTCTATCAGATCGACCCGAGCCTCTACCAGGCGTCCGCCAACGAAGCGCGCGCCAGCCTGAACAGCGCCGCCGCCAATGCCGAAGCGACGCGGATCAAGGCCGAACGCTACAAGCCGCTCGCCGACATGCAGGCCGTCGCCAAGCAGGATTATACCGACGCCGCCGCGCAGGCACGCCAGGCCGCCGCCGCCGTTGCGCAGAGCAAGGCCGCGCTGGAGACCGCGCGGATCAATCTGCGCTTCACCACTGTCCCTGCGCCGATCACCGGGCGGATCGGGCGGTCGCTCTTCACCGAAGGCGCGCTGGTCACCGCGAGCCAGGCCGATCCGCTGACCACGATCCAGCGGCTCGACCCGATCTATGTCGATATCCAGCAAGCCAGCGCCGATCTGCTGCGCTTGCGCCGCTCGCTGGCTGGCGAAGGCACCGCTGCGGCGAGCGCCGATGTCCGGCTGAAGCTGGAAGATGGCAGCGATTACGGCTTAGTCGGCCGGGTCGAATTTTCCGAAGTGATGGTCGATGCCGCAACCGGCACGGTCACGCTGCGCGCGCGCTTCCCCAATCCGCAGGGGCTATTGCTGCCGGGCATGTTCGTGCGCGCGAGCTTCGCGCAGTCGATCGACACCAACGCCTTCCTCATCCCGCAGCAAGCGGTGTCGCGCGATCCCAAGGGCAATGCGACGGTCTTCGTCGTCGCGCCAGATGGCAAAGGCGGCAGCAAGGCGGTGCAACGGCAAGTGACGACCGGCCGCACGATGGGTGCCAATTGGGTGGTAACCGACGGCCTCAAGCCCGGCGACAAGGTGATCGTGCAGGGCGTGGGCAAGGTGAAGCCCGACGCGACGATCCGCCCGGTGCCGGCCGACACGCCGCAGACGATCAAGACCCCCTCCGACAAGCCCAAGAACTGATCGCGCCGTGATCTCGCGCATCTTCATCGACCGGCCGATTTTCGCCTGGGTCATTTCGATCATCATCATGCTGGCGGGCGTCGGCGCGATCTACACGCTGCCGGTCGAGCAATTCCCCGACATCGCCCCACCCAACGTCAACATCCGCGCGACCTATCCGGGCGCATCCGCCGAGACGCTCGAAAATTCGGTCGCGCAGGTGATCGAACAGCAACTCACCGGCATCGACGGGCTGCTGTATTTCAGCACGTCCTCCTCTTCGCGCGGTCAGGTGTCGATCTCCGCCACCTTCGCCAAGGGCACCGACCCCGACATCGCGCAGGTGCAGGTGCAGAACAAGGTCCAGCAAGCCCTGCCGCGCTTGCCGCAACAGGTGCAGCAGCAGGGCCTGACCGTCACCAAATCGAACCCCGATTTCCTGCTGATCGCCGCGATTTACGACACCAGCGACCGCACGACCAACCAGGACGTGTCCGACTATCTGGTGTCGAACCTGCAAGACACGATCGGCCGCATCAAGGGCGTGGGCGACATCAACGTGTTCGGCGCGCAATATGCGATGCGCATCTGGCTCGATCCGAACAAGCTCGCCAGCTACAGCCTGATCCCCGGCGACGTCGTCACCGCGATCACTGCGCAGAATACCGAAGTCGCCGCAGGTGAAATCGGCGGCACGCCCAATGCGCCGGAGCAGGTTCTCAACGCGACCGTCACGGCACAGGCGCGCCTCTCGACGCCCGAACAGTTCCGCAACATCGTGTTGAAAACGCAGCCCGATGGCTCCGCCGTGCATCTGTCCGATGTCGCACGCGTCGAGTTGGGTTCGGAAAATTACGGTGTCACCAGCCGCGTGAATGGCCATCCCGGCGCCGGCATCGCGGTCAGTCTCGCACCGGGGTCCGACGCGCTGGGCACCGCGGAACTGGTCAAGGCGGAGATCGAACGCGCGTCCAAAAACTTCCCGCAAGGCTATACCTACAGCTTCCCGCAGGATTCGACCGCGTTCATCAAACTCTCGGTCGAGGAAGTCGAAAAGACGCTGCTCGAGGCGATCGTGCTGGTCGTCATCGTCATGTTCGTGTTCCTGCAAAGCTGGCGCGCGACGCTGATCCCGACGATCGCGGTGCCGGTCGTGCTGCTCGGCACCTTCGGCATTTTCGCGCTGGCCGGGTTCACGATCAACACGCTGACCCTGTTCGGCCTGGTGCTGGCGATCGGCCTGCTCGTCGATGACGCGATCGTCGTGGTCGAGAATGTCGAGCGGCTGATGGAGGAAAATCCCGACATGTCGCCGCGCGAGGCGACGATCAAGTCGATGGACGAGATCACCGTCGCGCTGATCGCGATCGCCCTTGTTCTGTCGGCGGTGTTCCTGCCGATGGCGTTCTTCGGCGGATCGACCGGCGTCATTTACCGGCAATTCTCGATCACGATCGTCTCGGCAATGGTGCTGTCGGTAGTGGTCGCGTTGATCCTGACCCCGGCGCTCACCGCGACGCTGCTCAAGCGCAAGCAGGATACAAAACAGGATGGCTGGCTCGCGCGGAAGACGCAGCCGCTGAAGGACCGCTTCAACCGTGGCTTCGAACGCACGACCACTCGCTACGTCGCGACGGTCGAGCGCGTGGTCGACCGCAAATGGCTGTTCCTGCTGATCTATGCGGGGGTCGTCGCGATCCTGGCGATCCTGTTCCTGCGCTTGCCGACCGGCTTCCTACCGACCGAGGACCAGGGTATCGCGCAGATCCAATATAATCTCGCACCCGGATCGACGATCAACCAGACGCGTCAGGCGCAGTTGCAGATCGAAAAGTATTTCACGCAAGCGGAGGGCAAGAATGTCGCCGGTTTCCTGACCGTCGCCGGGGCCGGTGGCGGCGGCGCGGCGGGCGGGCAAAATGCCGGTCGCGGCTTCATTGCGCTGAAGGACTGGGCCGACCGCAAGGGCACCGAAAACGGCGCCGACGCGATCACGCAGCGCGCCACCAAGGCGCTGAGCGGCTTACGCGATGTCGAATTCTACGCGACGGTGCCGTCGGCGGTACGCGGGCTCGGCCAATCGAACGGCTTCACGCTGGAACTGCAGAATACCGGTGGTTTGAGCCGTGCCGACTTCAAGGCCGCGCGCGACGGGCTGCTTGCCGCCGCCCGCGCCGACCCGACGCTCGCTGCGGTCCGCCCGACCGATCTGGAAGACCAGCCGACGCTACGCATCGACCTCGATCCGCAAAAGCTCAGCACGCTTGGCCTCACCCAAGCGGACGTCAACAACACGCTGTCGACCGCCTGGGGTGGCCGCTACGTCAACGATTTCAACGATCGTGGCCGCGTGAAGCGCGTCTATGTCCAGGGCGATGCGCCGTACCGCGCCGCACCCGAGGATTTGTCGAAATGGTTCGTGCGCGGATCGAACGGCGCGATGGCTCCCTTCTCGGCGTTCTCGACGATCGCATGGAGCAAGACGCCGCCGACGCTCGCGCGCTTCTCCGGCATCTCGTCCTACGAGATTTCGGGTCAGGCGGCGCCGGGGCAAAGCTCGGGCACGGCGATGAACACGATGGCCGAACTCGCCGCGAAATATCCCGGGACCTCGGTCGCGTGGGCCGGGCTGTCGTATCAGGAGCGGCTGTCCTCGGGACAAGCGCCGTTCCTCTACGGCATTTCGCTGCTGGTCGTGTTCCTGTGCCTCGCGGCGCTGTATGAAAGCTGGTCGATCCCGATTGCGGTACTGATGATCATCCCGCTCGGCCTGGTCGGCGCGATCTTCGCGGTCACGCTGCGCGGGCTGCAGAACGACGTGTACCTGCAGATCGGCTTGCTCACGACGATGGGTCTTGCTGCGAAGAACGCGATCCTGATGATCGAATTCGCCGAACAAGCCGAGAAATCGGGCAAGCGCGTGATCGATGCGGCGATCGAAGCCGCACGGCTGCGCTTGCGCCCGATCCTGATGACCAGCCTCGCCTTCATCTTCGGCGTGTTGCCGCTGGCGATCTCGACCGGGGCCGGCGCAAACAGCCGCGTCGCGATCGGCACGGCGGTGATCGGCGGGATGCTGACCGCGACGATCCTGGCGGTGTTCTACATCCCCTTGTTCTTCGTGCTGGTCCGCCGCGGCACGCGCGATGCGTTGAAGAAATTCCGGCACAAGCCCGCGCCGGATGCGGAGGCGACGGCATGATCTTCTCGCGCAACCCCGTTCGGGCTGAGCTTGTCGAAGCCCTGCCCTCCCCACCTACTGCCCTGCGTCTGACAAGCCGCCCTTCGACAGGCTCAGGGCGAACGGGGATTGCCGTGCTAGCGCTCGCCGCTGCTTTGTCAGCCTGTTCCTTCGCGCCGAAGTACGTCCGCCCCGAGCTCCCCGTCCCGCCGAGCTGGCCGGTCGGTAACGCCTATCTGCGCCAGAACGAAGCCGCGCTGCCGAGCATCAGCTATCGCGACATCTTCCGCGATCCGCGCTTGCAGCAGATCGTCGCGCAGGCGCTGGTCAACAATCGCGACTTGCGGATCGCCGCAGGCAACATCGCGGTGGCGCGCGCGCAATATCGCATTCAACGCGCCGAATTGCTCCCCGCGGTGGATGCCTCGACCAACTACACCCGCAGCGACGCAGGCACCGGCCGCGCGTTCAACGGCGGCGCGCCCGTCACCGGCGGCGTGCGCGAGAATTTCTCAGCGAGCCTCGGCATCACCGCGTTCGAGATCGACCTGTTCGGGCGCGTCCGGTCGCTCAGCAGCGCGGCACAGAACCGCTATTTCAGCACCGAAGCCGCCGCGCGCGCGACGCGGCTGACGCTGGTCGGCGATATCGCCACCGCCTGGCTGACTTATGCCGCCGACCAGAGCCTGCTCCAGATTGCGCGCGATACCGCCGCCAGCGCCGAACGCAGCGTCGCGCTGACCAAGCTGCGGCTCGACGGCGGAATCGCGCCGCGCACCGATCTCGCGCAGGCGCAGATCGTGTTGCAGACCGCGCAATCCGACCTCGCCACGCAGACGACAGCGGTGGCGCAGGACGTCAACGCGCTACAATTGCTGGTCGGCGCGCCGGTCGACCCTGCGTTGCTGCCCAAGTCGATCGAAGAAGCTGCCGCAACTGTCGCCGCCCTGCCCGCTGGCGTGGATTCGGGCGTCCTGCTGCGCCGACCAGACGTGGTGCAGGCCGAATATCAATTGCGCGCGGCCAATGCCCAGATCGGCGCAGCGCGCGCGGCGCTGTTCCCGCGCATTTCGCTCACCGCGCTGGCGGGGCTTGCCAGCAATACGCTGGGCAGCTTGTTCACCGGCGGCGCGTTCAATTATTCGCTGGCACCGACCGCCAGTTATCCAATCTTTAACGCGGGGGCGGTGCGCGCGGGCGTTGCGCAGTCGAAGGCGCAGCGCGACATTGCGCTCGCCACCTACGAAAAGACGATCCAGACCGCGTTCAGCGAAGTCGCCGATGCACTCGCCCGACGCGGCACGATCGGCAATCAGCTTGCCGCCCAGACTGCACTGACTGCGGCGGCGAGCGACAATTACCGGCTGTCCGACGCGCGCTATCGCGGCGGGATCGAAACCTTCCTGCAAAGCCTCGACGCACAGCGCTCGCTTTACTCGGCACGCCGCTCGCTGGTGACGACGCAGCTTACCGGGGCGACCAATCTCGTCACCTTGTACCGGACGCTCGGTGGTGACGCGACGCTCGACGCGACCCCGGCGGGGCCGCAGCCGGTCGCCCCGGCCAATTGATGCTGCGATCATGCTGCACTGCAAGGTGCAGCATCGCCGCTTGACGGCTTCGCGCGGGCGGTGAAGACTGCGCTCGATGGCAAACTCAACCGACCCCGGCGCTCTGTTCCGCGACATGCTCGGCCAATGGGAGCAGATGACCAACCAGTTCGGCGGTGAGGCGCTGAAGACCGGGGAATTCGCCCGCGTCATGCAAGGTGCCAACGCCGCGGCGATGCAGGCGCAGGGGGCGGCAAATCAAGTGATGGACCGCGCGCTCGCCGCCGCCAACATGCCGAGCCGCAGCGAAGTCGCCGACATTTCGGCCCGCCTCGCCCGGATCGAAGAGGCAGTCGCCCGGATCGAAGCGGTGGTGATGGCGCAAGCCGGGGTTGCGCCACCGGAACGGCCCAAGCCGAAACGCACGCGCAAGGCGCCGACGAAAAGTTGAGCGCCACGCCTGCCCCCGTTGTCATCCCCGCGAAAGCGGGGACCCATCTCGAACGGTGGGAGGTGGGTCCCCGCTTTCGCGGGGATGACAGCAGGAACGCTCGATGAGCGACGCGCCCGACCTCCTGACGCAAGCGCGCACTGCGTTCGACCGGGCGCTCCAGCGCAATATCAAGGGCCTCGGCTATTTCACCTCTTCCGCCCCCCAACTCGGGGCGTGCGCCAAGGATCTGCTGATCCAGCGCGGCACGATGAACCTCTATCATTATCGCCCGCTGGTCGACGACGTGTACCGCGTGCCGCTGCTGCTGGTGATGGCGACGACCAACCGCGGCTATATCTTCGACATGGTGCCGGGGCAGAGCCTGGTCGAATATCTGCTCAAGGCCGGGTTCGACGTGTTCATGCTCGACTGGACCCCGCCGCGCGCCGACGAGAAAGTGCTGGGGATCGAGGATTACGTCCTCGATTTCCTGCCGCAAGCGATCGCCCGCGTGCAGGCCGAGACGGGCGAGGCGGATTTTACGGTCGTCGGCTATTGCTTTGGGGGTGTGCTCTCGACGCTGTGGGCCGGGCTCCACCCGGACGCGCCGATGAAGAACCTCGTGTGCTTCACCACCCCGATCGATTTCTCGAAGATGGACATGTTCCAGGCGTGGGCCGACCGGCGCTTCTTCGATGTCGATCGGCTGGTCGACACGTTCGGCAATTGCCCGGGCGATTATCTCTACACCGCGTTCGACATGCTGCGGCCGGGCGGGCGGATCGCGGGGAACATCCGGCTCGCCGACAATCTGTGGAACGACGACTATGTTCGCTCCTTCCGCATGTTCGACCGCTGGACCAGCGATATCCTGCCGCTGCCCGGCGAATATTTCCGCCAGACGGTGAAGCAACTCCTGTGGGGCAACGAACTCCACGCAGGCACGATGCACGTCGGCAGACGCCGCGTCGATCTGAGCGCGATCACCGCGCCGTTTCTGCACGTCACCGCCGAGCACGACCATATCGTCCCCGCCGCCGCCTCCGCGCCCCTGATCGAATTGGTCGGCAGCGCGGACAAGGAACAGGTGACATTGAAGGGCGGGCATGTCAGCCTCGTCGCGGGCGGCAATGCAATCAAGCGTTTGTGGCCGAAACTGGTCGATTGGCTCGGGGAGCGTTCGGAATGAGCCATCATATACGTCGGTTCGATGCAAAGGATGCGGACGCGATGCTCGCTTTTGCGGAAGCATTGCCGGAGCATGACCTGCTGTTCCTCGGCCGCGACCTGAAGCATCCGCGCGTGATCGCCGCCTGGGTCGAGGCGATCGCCGAAGGCTGGATCGACAGCCTGATCGCCGAGGAGAATGGCAAGTTCGTCGGCACCGCCGCGTTGGTGCGCGATCCGCTCGGGTGGAGCGCGCATGTCGGCGAAGTGCGACTGCTCGTCTCGCCGTCCAAGCGCGGCGCGGGCCTCGGGCGCGATCTGCTTGAGGGGATCTATTCGATCGCGATGGAGCGCGGTCTTGCCAAGCTGACCGCGCAAATGACGCCGGATCAGATCGGGTCGGTCATGCTGTTCGAAAGCCTCGGCTTCCGCGCCGAAGCGCTGCTGAAAGATCAGGTGCGCGATCGCGCCGGAAACGCCTTCGATCTCGCTATATTAAGTCATGATGTCGCGCGCGTCGCGGCCCATCACCGTGCGTTCGGCGTGGAAGATTGAACTATATTGCAATGCAGCACGTTTAGACTGCACGTCCAAGGAAGGAATGCCCGATGTCTACGCCACATGCGACCAATAAGGTCGCCCCGCCCTCTGCGCTGCTGGCGTTGACCGAACTGCCGCGCGCGCTGGCGGAATTGTCGAGCCTTGGCATGGCGGCCCCCTTCCTGGCGAGTGCCCCGCGCGGCGACGGGCATCCGGTGATGGTCCTGCCCGGCTTCGTGACGAGCGACATTTCGACCACCGTGCTGCGCCGGTATCTGACGCAGATCGGCTATGATGCGCACGCCTGGGACCTGGGCCGCAATCTCGGCCCCAAGGCGATCGGAAGGCAGGGCGAGAAATTGATCGCGCGGCTCAAGGCAATCCACGAAGCGACTGGCCAGAAAGTAAGTCTGATCGGCTGGAGCCTTGGCGGCGTTATGGCCCGCCAGCTTTCGCGCCGCGCGCCGGAAGCAGTGCGGCAGGTCATCTCGCTCGGATCGCCCTTCACCGGCACGCCCAAGGCGACCAACGTCTGGCGCGCCTATGAAATGCTGACCGGCCAGAAGATCGATGACGCCGACGTGACCGAGCAACTGCGCGAAAGCGCCAGCCCGCCGCCGGTACCCTCGACCTCGATCTACACGCGCGAGGACGGCGTAGTCGCCTGGCAGAATTGCGTCGAACCGCGCTCGGCCGAGACCGACAATATCGAGGTTCATGGCAGCCATTGCGGCCTGGGCGTAAACCCGGCGGTGCTCTATGCGGTCGCCGACCGGCTGGCGCAGGCCGAGGGGGATTGGCATCCGTTCAAGCGGAACGGGTTGCGCGCGCTGGTCTATCCGTTTGCGGGGCACGCCTGAGGGGCGCTTAAAGTCACACGAGTCACGACATCGACGCCTATGTGCAGGGCCGCCCGCTGACGTTCAGCGGTCGGTCGTTGTCGTTTGCGAGGGGTGGAATCGACGGTGGAAAGAGCGCGGTGTTCGCTCAGTATCGCAGGCTGGAAGCTTGTAGGACAGCGGTTGCAGATGGCTGAAATCGCCCAAACATGAACGTTCAAGTGATCAATCTGAGTGCCAAAAAGCGGCCGTTTATTCAGCGCGATCGTTCCGATTTTTCCGTCCTCAAATTGGAGTTTTGGGAACAGGTTTGACAAAGCGGTGGGGCGTGTGCGGCAATTTCGCCTCAGCGGCCCCGCCGACTCATTGCGCGTTCTCAATCCGGAAGCGGACTTTGCGCGTTATTTGCCAGCGGTGCCCTGCTGCTCGGCGGGCGTCGCTGTGCGATGGCCGTAGCTGAGCACGCTGGTGATCCGCCAAGTGCCGCCCTGCTTAGCCCAGACCATCACGAACTTGGCAATCCCTTCGCATCGCCCCGTCGCCACTTCGCAGAAGCGGTGCTCACCTTCCTCAATCGCGCCATAGTCCTTGATCGGATAGACACGGAACGTCGCCGGGATCAGCTCCCGCTTCACCTTCCCGCAAATGTATTTGCGAACGCCATCCACCATCGCGTCCCGCTCGAACGTCGCGCCGCCCGTGTCGTGGTAGAAGGCGACCTTCGGATCGAAATAGCCGGCGAAGATCGGCAGATCGCAGCGGTTGTAGGCGTCGAACACCGTGGCATCGAGCGCGCCAATCTCCGTCGTCAGCGGATCGGCCAAAGATGGCGCGGGTGTCGCAAGCAGCGCTGCGGCAACGGCGATGGCAGTCATCATTCTCTTGGTCCCGTCAGTTCATCTGGCCACGAAGGAACGCGATCAGCTTTGGATCGCTGCCCGTGCGTTCAAGGACGGGCAGGATCACGCGCCATCCGTTGTCGCTGTTGGTCAGGATGACGATGCCGTCGCCGCTCGCGCGATCGATCGCGGCGAAGGTAAAGGCCCCGGCATCCTTGCCGGTGTGGAGCATCGTCGTGCCCCTGGGAAAGCCGAGAAGCTGCCAGCCCAGTCCGAAGCCTGTCCAGGGTGGACAGGTACTCGCTTTCGTTCCGGCACAGACCTCGGATGTCAGGTCGGCTTGCGATGTGCTGCGCTCCGCCGCGACAGACGCGACCAGGCCCCGGTCGTTGCGGGCTTCAATCACGAAGCGCGCATAATCACGCGCCGTCGCATGAGCCAGATCGGCCGCGTTGTACCGTGTCACCTGCTCAACCGGCAGCGGCTTGCCCGCCGCGTCATAAGGCACGGCGATCGGCACCGTCTTGCCTTGCGCCGACACATAACCCGAGGCGCGCATATGGGCCGGGGCGAACAGCCAGCGCGCGGCAAGCGTCTCGAACGATTGCCCGGTGCGGTGCTCGGCGTAGCGCGCTGCATATTGATACCCCTCGCCCGAATAGCCGGTCGCCGTGTCGGGATCACGATCGAAGGCCAGCCCGTTCGCAGTGCGCCAGTTCGGCAACCCGGTGCGATGGCTCAGTGCCATGCGAACCGTCAGCTTCATCCGCCGTGGATCGCGCGATAGATCGGGGTCACTCCAGTAGCGATCCATCGACTCATCGAGCGACAGCTTACCGGCCGACACCAGGCGCAAGACGACCTCCGCCGTCAGCGGCTTTGTCAGCGAGGCGAGATTGTAGGGCGTAGAGACGGTCGCCGCGCGGTTCGGTCCCGCCATGCCCCAGGCTCCGGTCGAGACGATCCGTCCGTTGCGGATCACTGCGACCGACGCGCTCTCCACGCGCTGTTCATGGAGGGTTGCCGTCATGTCCGGCGGAGCGGCGTTGGTTCTGGCGTCCGCCATCGAGGCGCAAGCCAGCAGCGCGACCAAACCGCCGTGCACTGTCCGGTTCAGCAAATTGACTGTATTACTCATACACAACAGTTAGCGGCGTCGAAGTTTGGCTGCAAGCTGGATCGTATTTTCCATCGACGTGACAGATGTGAGCACCGCTGCGCGATTCCCGCAAGGCCATCGGCTTCGGGACGGCGGCGATTGCTACGAGCGTCTTGATAGCTGCGTGTCGGCCTCCCACCAAACCTCAGACATTATCCCCTCACCCCCTCTCCCCCACAGCCCCCGGCCGGCTGATCCGCGTAATCACCACCGCCGCCACCGCGAGCAATAAAATCGCGCTCGCCTCGAACACGATATTCTCCGGCGCCATTTCCTTGCTTTGCAGGACGATCAGGCGGGCGAGTGCGGTCATCGCGATGAAGATCGGGTATATGAAGGTCGCGCCCTTGCCGGTGTAGAACACGCTGACCATGCCGATCACCTCGGTATACAGAAACATCTGCAGGATATCGGCGAGGCTGATCGAGCGGGTCTGGTAGATGCCGACGATCTCGGTCAGCGCGCCGCCGATCGTCATCAGCGCGACGAGGATCAGCAGGACGCGTTCGACCAAATGGAAACCCGCCGCCGCGACGGCGTGTTCGGTGCCGCTGACGGTCGGTTTGAACGCGCTGTCGTTGATCATCTCGTTCGGCGGCGGCACCGGTTCGGGGGGTGGCGGTGTGGTGGACATCGGGGCCTCCTTTTACGATGTGGCCTCGTTCGGCTGGAGGCCCCGGCCCGGCTATTTCTCGCCGCGCACGCTACTCACCGCATCGCGGCCGAATTGCAGGATCAGCTCGCCGATCTCGCGCGCCTGGCCCATGCTGCGGGTGCCTTGTTCGCGGATGAAATCGCCCTGGATCTTCATCACTTCGGACAAATCCTTGGCGGTCGCGGCGGCGCGCATCGCCTGGAACGCCTCGCGCGTATTGGTCTCGGCCTGATCGAGCATCTTTAGCCCGACGGTCGAGCTCGATTCCGCCATCTTGCTGCCAGCGTCGCGCAGCGCTTCACCGGCCTTCTTGGCGGGTTCGGCGATTTTTTCGAACGTATCGCGGATCTTGTCGGTCATGCCGTGACTTCCTTCTTCCTCTGCGGGGCCGCTTTTTTGGCGGCGGGGACCGGCTTCTTCGCGGCCGGCTTTGGTGAAACGATCGGTGCGGCCTGTGGTGCCGCGGCCGCCGCCTTCAACGCCTCAAACGCCACTTTCAGCGCGGCGGCATAGCCTTGCGGATCGGGCATCATTTTGCGGTCGCTGGTGAAGCTGATCGCGATCGTGTCGGTATAGGAATAGATCGTGTTGATCAGGCCCATGCCATCGAACACCGGCCCGGTGCCGTACATCGCGACCATCTTCGCACCCCCAAAATAGAGCGGGATGCGGCTGCCCGGCACGTTCGTGACGACGCAATTGAACACCGGCGCGTGGGCGTTGGCCGCGCCGACGCGGGTGTAGAGCCGTGCGGCGAGCCCGGCTAACCCTGAGGGGATCAACTGGCTGTAATCGGTCAGCGTGCGCGCGCCGACGGCGCCGGTCATCGCCTTGGAATTGGCCGCTTCGCCATGCACGAAGCGCAGCCGCTCGAACGGGTCGGCGATATGCGTGCCGAGGCCCACCACCATCGCCGAGACGAGATTGCCGAGCGCGGCCTTCTCCCCCTCGCCGCGCACCGAGATCGGCGCCATTGCGGTCAGCGTGTCCTTGGGCAGTTCGCCCTTGGCCTCGAGATAGAAGCGCAAGCCCCCGCCGACGATCGCCAGGATCACATCGTTGACCGTGGCACCCGGCACCGCATCCTTGATCGCGCGGATGTCGGCCAGTTTGAACGCGGCGGCATCGAACACGCGGTGCGCCGAGACCTTGGCGTTGAAGCGCGTTTTCGGCGCGAGCTTTGCGCCCGCGATGCTGACGTCGCCCTTGGAGACGCTGGCGGTGAGTTTGGCCATGCCGGGGAGCGAGCGGCCGATCGTCTCGACCACGCGCATCGGTTGCAGCAGCGAGTTGAAATAGCTGCGCGTCAGCAGATCGGCGACGCCCGGCATATGTTCGGGCTGCCAGTCATCGCTCGCGGTCGGCGGCGTCATGTTGGCGTCGATATCGTGGAGTGCAGCCGACATCTCCACCCCCGACATGCCGTCGATCGCAGCGTGATGCACCTTGGCGATCAGCGCGAAACAGCCCGGCGGCAAGCCTTCGACATTGTCGAGCCCTTCGAGAATGGTGAATTCCCACAGCGGCTTGCTGAGGTCCATCGGGCGCGCGTGGAGCCGTGCGACCTGGATGCAGAGCTGCCGCCAGTCACCCGGCTTGGGGAGCGCGATGTGGCGGACGTGAAATTCGATGTCGAACTCCGGGTCCTCGATCCAGTACGGATGATCGAGATCGAACGGCACGCGCACCAGCCGCTGCCGGAAACTCCGCGCGCCTCCGAGGCGGCTCTGTATGAAGCTCAGGATATCCTTGAAGCGAACGAACCCACCGGGCGCGGTGGCGGGATCATAGATGCCAACCGAGCCGATATGCATCGGGGTGTGCGGCGTCTCGAGATAGACGAACGACGCGTCCTGCCCGCTGAGTTGCAGCATCCGGCTCTCTCCTGCTCGGGCGTCTTTGGCGCGCCGCTGGGGAGATGGTGGACCGGAGACGCGAGCAAGGCAAGCGGTGGGGGTCGGAAGGTTCGGCGAAAGTTAGGGCAAAATGCACCGCGTTCGATCCTTGAGGATGGCGAGATGCTGTGATGGGAAAGAGCGGTGGACACGATGCCACGTGCCGGCACTGTAGGACAGGGCTGTGTCGGAAGTGGTGGGAAGGAGACTGGCAGCTATTGGGACTGCATAGCAGGGTTGCAGACATTGTATCCTATCGATAGCCCAATCGTGATAGGGGGATGAATATGGGTCTGAATATCGTTGTCGGTTATTTAGCAGATCAAATTGAGTACGATGAGGAAGGCACATCCTGGCATCGAGAGGTACTCGGGGATCTCAATTTGATTCTGTCAGAGGCGGGTGAAGCACCGCATTGTGAGCCAGAAGAAATTTTAGGCGGCAGCAAAAGCTGGGAATCCTATGGATATTCGGGCCTGCACCACGTGCGTAGGCTAGCGGGCTGGTTAGCTATCAAGTGCCAGTTGCCGCCACCTTGTGCTTACGAAAAGGCAACAGACGATCCTGTTCTAATGCAATTTTATCGTCAACACGACGAGTATCTGCGCCATGGTCCCAAAGAGGGTATCTTAGGCTTTTTCAAACGGAGAAAGCCGCCGTTTTCCCATTTGATGTTACATTCGGACGCCGAAGGCTTTTACCTTCCTCGAGCACTATCCGAGGTAATTTTCGATCAGCATTCACCTCAACGTGACGGTATTGGGGGCATGGTGGGATCAGCCAAGGAACTACTGACAGAATCCCGCGAACTTGCGGCTGCACTTTCAATCCCGGTGGGTATCGACCCTGAAGCCGAGGAAATATATGAGAATTTGGAAGGCCCGCCCACGGATGGCGAACCATGGCAGCGACTCCCGATAGAAACATTTGTCGTCACCCGATTAATCGCAGCTTGTGAAAGATCATTAGAAACAGGAGCGGCGATAGTCTTCTCCTGATCCGCTGCTAGCCGTGACCCTGCCGTGATAGCCAAGTAGGTTTTGCTGCTAAAGTCCACTTCGAGGCGCCTCAGCATCCCAACTAGATGACCCGCTCTGGGCGGGAGCCGCCACTACTTCCCGAACCCGAATACATCCTGATGAAAGCGCCCGTCCTCGATCATCGCGTTGAGCCAGTCCGACCCCTGCGCATGTTCATCCCCCACTTGCTGCATCTGGATGCGGATCAGCGTGTCGCGGACGGCGGGGGCCATGAACTTGCCGTCGCCGCACAGGAAGATGTGCGCACCCGCCTGGAGCGCCGCCCAGACGCGGTCCTGTTCGGCCCACAGCGCGTCCTGAACGAATTTCCACGGGTGGCTCGGGACCGCAGAGAAAGCGAGAAACGGATCGACGATCCCCGCCGCCGCCCAGCCCTCGACCGCGTCGCGGCAGAACCAGTCGTGATCGGGGTGGCGGCAGCCGAAGAAGAGCAGGCTCTTCGCGACCTCTTCCCCCGCGGCGGCTTGCGCCGCGCGTTCGGCGAGGAAGCCGCGTAGCGGTGCGAAGCCGGTGCCGGGGCCGATCAGGATCATCGGCACCCCCGGATCGGCGGGCGGCGCGAAGGGCGGGTTCGGGCGGCGGATATAGCCGAACACCTGATCGCCGGGGGCTACATGCTGCATATAGCCGCTGGCGAAACCGCGATGCTCGCCCAGCCCCGACCAGGCAGGCGCGGCCATCGTGCCGACGATGAGATCGGCGATGTGTGGATCATCGAGCGGGCTCGACGCGATCGAATAGAAGCGCGGCGCGATGGCGGGGGAGAGTTCGACCAGGCAATCGAGCGACAGTTCGGCGGCGGGATGCTGTTCGAGCAAATCTAGCAACGACAGCCGCTTGCCCGCCACCTCGGCATCGTAACCCGCCTCCAGCGCCGCCAGCTTGGCCTTGGTATCCGGGCAGCGCGTCTGCGCCGCCACTACCGCCAGCGCGCGTTTGGGGAGCGTATCGGACAGCTCGACGAAATCGGTCAGCAACTGCCGCACCGTCACCGTCGCCCCGAGCGGCAAATGGTGGAAGCGACCGCCCTGCCCGTCGATCCGCACTTGCGTAGCCCCTGCCAGCCCAAGTCGCTCGATCGCGCGCGTCACCAGCTCGGGGCGGTTGCGCGCATAGATCGCGATATGGTCGCCGGTGTGATAGCGCTGCCCCTCGGGCAAGCGGATGCGGATGAAGCGCGTCGAGGGGCGCGGCGGTTCGATCGCGAAGTCCCACAGCCCCTCGGCGGGCTGCACCATCTCGTCATTGGCGACGATTTCGAGTTGCTGCGCATGTTCGGGCAGCGCTTGCGCGCGGACCTCGGCGGTATCGACCATTTGCAACGACAGCGTGGATTTCGTGACGCTCGGCTCGGCAACGCTGCCCAGCGATTTCCACAGATCGCGCACGAACTGCACCACCGCCCCGTCGAAATCGCCCAGGCCATCGGCTTCGGCACGTGGGAGCAAGCGCATCGCCCCGGTCGCGGCCAGGGCTTCGTCGATCCGCTTGGGAAAATGCTGATAATTCGGCCATTGCGAATTGCCGATGCCGAGCACGGCGAAGCGCGCACCGCTCCAGTCGAAATCCTTGAACACATCGGCATCGAGCGCGCGTTCGACCGCCAGCGCGCTGTCCGGCGCGCGCCCGTTATAGGTGGCGGTGACGAACACCAGCACCTTGTCCTCGGGCATATAGCCGCCGGTCAGCGCCTCATCCATCGACCTGACCGCGGTTTCGAACCCGTCGAGATTGGCACGCTCGGCGATTTCCTCGGCAATGTCGCGCGCCGTGCCGAGTGACGATCCATAGAGCACGGTAAAGCGCTGCCCGGTGCCGGACACCGCCGCCACCGGTGCCTCCTCGATCACGGGCGCGGCACTTTCAAAACGCATCCGTTCATGCTCACCGCGCAGCCGGATCCGCATCGTGAACTCGTCGGGCTTGATCGACAGTGTCTCCTTGATCCGCAGGCGATACCCGTGCGGATCGCTGATCGCGAATTTCTGCAGGATCATCGCCAGCGCCAATTTCGCCTCGACCGTGGCGAATTGCCGCCCGATACACGCGCGCATCCCGTTGCCGAACGGCTTATAGGCATGGGGGTGGCGCGCCGCCTCGGCATCGGGCAGCCAGCGGTCGATGTCGAACTCCTCCGGGTTATCCCACACCTTCGGGTTGCGATGAAGACCCGGCGAGAAGACGTTGATCGGACGGTCTTTTCGCATCATCCACGTGCCGCCAACCAGCGTATCCTCATACGGCGCGAGGCTGAACACCGGCGCGGTCGGCCACAGCCGCAGCGCCTCTTTCAGGATGCGTTCGATCACATCGAGTTGCGCGACATCGGCATAATCGGGGCGCTTGTCGCCGGGCAGGACGCGATCGACCTCGCCATAAGCCTGGGCCAGAATATGCGGATTGCGCAGCAGATAATGCTGCGCGAAGGTCAGCAAGCCCGAGGTCGTCTCATGTCCCGCGATCAGGAAGGTCAGCACCTGATAGCGGATGTTGAGATCGTCGAGCCCCTCCCCCGTCTCGGGATCGACCGCCGAGAGCATCAGGTTGAGCAAATCCTTGCCATCGTTCGGATGTGCGCGGCGCTCGGCAATGATGCCGTCAACGAGCGCGTTCATCTCGGCAATATCGGCCTCGAACTGCTTGCCAGCCTTCTTGGCGAAACGCTGCTGCAGCGGCATCCGCGTGATCATGTTGAGCGATTCACCGAGCGCGCGACCGAGCGCTTCGAGGAAAGAGTCCAATTCCTCGCGCTCGAAACTGTCGAAGCGATGCCCGAACCCCGCCACCGCGATCGAATCGAGCGTGAAACGCGTCATGTCATCGGCGACGAGCACGTCGGTGCCCGACAGCCGCGACCATTTCGCGACGAGCTGGTCCGCCACTTCGAGCATCATCTCGAAATAGCCCTTCATCGCGCGCTGGCTGAAGGCAGGGAGCAGGATGCGGTGCGCCTTGCCCCAATTGGGCTCCTCGCTGAACGCGGTGAACAGCCCGTCACCGGCGAATTTGCGCACCACGCGCAAGCCCGGCCCCGGCATCTTGCGGAAGCGCGTTTCGTCGCACAATTCGGCGACCAGATCGGGATCGGTGACGAACAGCGCGACGCGGCTGCCGAATTTCAGCTTGAAGATGCCGTCGGGAAAATCTCGGGCAACAGTGAGCAAATGCCCGACCAGCCCGCCACGCGCGATCTGGTGGAGGTGGCCGACAACGGGGAGACCCTTGGGCGCGGGAATCACGCCGGGCATTGTCGGCTGATCGATCGCCGATGTCGCCATCCTCACCTCCTGTTTTTATCTTGTCCAAGATTTGACCACAGCGGCGCGGCGCAAGCAACCTTAACGCCGCCGCAACCCCGCCGGGTGCAGGGTGACGCGATGATCGTGACCCTGCCCCTTGAGCGACCGCTGCGGCGCGATGCCCTCGCCGTTGTGCTGATCCCGCTCGGGCTGGTGCTCGGCGGGGCGCTGGCGTGGCCCTTGGTTTGCCTCGTCGCGCTGCGGGCCGCCGTCCGGGGCGAGTTGCGGCTGATGCTTTTGTGGTACGGCGTGGCGCTGGGGTTCGATCCGCAAGCGCTGCTGATCGGCCCGTTCATCGCCGCGCTGGCGATCCAGCGTCGCGCGGCACCCGCCTGGGTCGCGCTGGCGGGGCTCGCAGCCGCTGCGATCCTGCTGGCGCGCGGGTATATCGGCGACCTGTCGATGGCCCCCTTCCTGCTCGATCTCCCGCTATCGCGCGGTGCGCCGAACCTCTGGGTGCTGCTGCGGGCGGTGCCGGGGATGTGGGAGCTGCCGCTGATCGGCCTGGCGTTGGTCGCGAGCGTGGGTGCCGCCGGGGCCTATACCGCCTGGTTTTCCGCGCGGCGGCTGTATTCGCACATGATGCCGGACGCGGTACTGTTGTGCGCGCTCGCCATGACGACGGTGATGCCGGCGACCGACGCGACCGCGCTGGTGATCGCGGACATCGTCGCGCTGACCCTGGCGCTGACCAAAGGCAGCGACCCGGCACGCTGGCGCGTGGCTGGGCTTGCCCTGGGCGCCAGCACGCTCGCCTTGCTCCCCCAACCCGCTGCTCCGCCGATCTCCGCCGTCGCCTTGCTGATCGCGACGCTGCTACAGGCGCGGGCGGTGCTCAAACCCGCCGCCAACGACAATCCTCTCATGCCACGCACGGCCTGACGAAACGCGCTGCGGTGCTCAACCGCGACATGCTATCGAGGCGGCCGAATCGGGGATGCGGGGAGCGGTCACTATGGCGATGTTCAACAACGCGCGCGGCGGCCGGGATGCCGGATCGGCGGGCTCCGCAGCTCCCACGTCGGCGGGCGGCAAGCGCGGCATGTTCTCGGTGATCGGGCCGGACGTGGTGATTACCGGAAACCTGTCGGCCACCGCCGATCTCCACATCGACGGCTGTGTCGAAGGCGACGTGCATTGCGGCAATCTGGTCCAGGGCAGCGAGAGCCGCATTCACGGCGCGGTTCATGCCGAAACGGCGCGGATCGCCGGATCGATCGAGGGATCGGTCTCGGTGCGTCAACTCACCGTCGAACGCGCCGCGCGGATCACCGGCGATGTGGAATATGAGGCGATCTCGATCGAAACCGGTGCGGCGGTCGACGGCTGTTTGAAGCATGTCAGCGGCGATGCGGTTGCCCGCCGCGCCGTGCCGATCGCCCTGCCACGCAGCGACGATGCCGTATCGATCAACGCAGCGAGCGACGTAGCCGCTTGATCCGCTACAGCAACTGCGCGCGATAGCCTGTCGGTGCGGGGGGTAGCATAAGCCGCGCAACCACGCCCGCGCCGACCACCAGCGCCAATGCCGCGCCGCCGATCAGCAGTGACCGCCTCGGCCACCGCCCTTCGGCGGTAAGCAGCACGGTCGCCAGCGCCGTCGCCACCATCGACCATAGATGGTAGCGCACATCCGACGCGATGCTGATACAGGCAAAGCTCGCCTCCAGCATCAGCGCCGAAACCAGTACCGCCAGTGCCAGATCGCGGATCGGGCTCGCGCGACGCCCCAGTGCGACGCCAAGGCCCGTCACCGCCACCACCACCCACGCGATGGGCCAGCCGAGCGGCGTCTCGGCCAATCCCCGCGCCAGAGCTTGCCACGCCGCGGCCGCCGCGCCGGGACTTCCAAGCCCAAGCTGGTTCGGCTCGCTTCTCGCCGGAGGCGCGCCACCGGGCCAGCCCGCCGGGACCAACCACCGTTCGGTCGAATTGACATGCGCCAGCCGATGCGTCGCATAGGCGACCGGCGCACGCGCCACGGCTTGGGCGAGCAGGCCATAGAGCGTTGCGGCGGACAGCGTGCGCAGCGGGGCCACGATCGTCCCGCAACGCGAGTCGTCGCCCAACGGATCCCAGAACAGCGGCTTCACGCAATGCCGTTCCGCGATCGACCGGACGGCGTCCGGTGCCAAGCCGACCGCATCCTGCGGCGCGCGCACGGCGATCCCGGCCAGGTCGTAGATCGCTTCGGTCCGCTCCACCCCGGTCGGCGTCGCGCCGAGCAACCGGTGGTTGATGACCGGGGCCACAGCCAGTGTCGCGAAGATTCCCGCCATCGCGCAGGTCCCCCGCAGCCACGGCTGCTGCGGGCCGAACAGCATGACCAGCAGCGGGACCGTCGCAAACACCGCGTTGGCGCGAGCCAGCGTCGCATAGCCGATCAGGAGGATCACCAGCGCCAACGCCCACCACGGCAGCCTCCGCCCGGGCAAGCGCCACCATGCGATCAGCCCGAATGCCGCAAGCAGCGCGCCCAACATCTGGCTGTCCTTCAACACCACCGCTTGCCAGCCGAGGAACCCCGGCAGCACCCCGATGGCGAGCAGTACGGCGGCCGCACGCGGGTTGCCGCGCCGCGCCAGCGCACCCGCGACCAGCCCGAAACCGGTCCAATACGCCGCTAGCTGTAGCACCAGCATCGGCGCGCTGCCGCCGCCGAACACTGCGTGCAACGCGCCCCACACCCGCGCGACGATCGGCGGATGCCAGTCTTCGTAATGGCCCGACAATGCCTGCCCGAACTGCCGGACACTGTCGTACGTCGCGACCCCCGGCCAGAAGATCGCCACGGACGCCAGGAACAGCAGCGCCGCCACCCCGGCAACCTGCACCGGGTGGGGAGCCCTGCTTCGCATATCAGATATGCAGCGCCCGTCCGTATGCGCCGAGCACGCTCTCGTGCATCATTTCGCTGAGCGTCGGATGCGCGAAGACGGTTTCCATCAGCTCGGCCTCGGTCGTCTCGAGCTGGCGCGCGACGACATAACCCTGGATCAGCTCGGTCACTTCGGCGCCGACCATGTGCGCGCCGAGCAACTCGCCGGTCTTGGCGTCGAACACCGTCTTCACGAAGCCCTCGGCCTCGCCCAGCGCGATCGCCTTGCCATTGCCGATGAAGGGGAATTTGCCGACCTTCAGCTCGTACCCGGCTTCCTTCGCCTTGGCTTCGGTCAGGCCGACGCTGGCGACTTGCGGGCGCGAATAGGTGCAGCCGGGGATGTTGCCCTTGTCCATCGCGTGCGGATGGCCGCCAGCGATCTTCTCGACCGCGATCACGCCCTCATGGCTCGCCTTGTGCGCGAGCCACGGCGCGCCGGTCACGTCGCCGATCGCCCAGATGCCGGGGACGTTGGTCGCGCCGTAGCCGTCGGTCTTGATGTGACCGCGGTCGGTTTCAACACCCAAAGCCTCAAGCCCGATATTCTCGGTATTGGGCACGATGCCGATCGCGACGATGGCGTGGCTGAACTCTTCCGAGGTGACCGTCCCGTCCTTACCCTTGATCTTGGCGGTGACGCCCTTTGCAGTGGGTTCCAGCGCTTCCAGGCCGGTGGCGGTGCGTAGCTTGATGCCTTGCTTGGTCAGCGCCTTGTCCATGAACGCGCTGACCTCTTCATCCTCGACCGGCAGGATGCGCGGGAGCATTTCCACGATGGAAACATCCG
>JAIXZV010000181.1 GCA_027489365.1 Sphingomonadales bacterium | reverse complement strand
TCGCGAACGGATCATTGTTGAGCCACCAACGGCGCATCTGCGTGCCGCGCCCAAAGCGCAGATCACGCGGGACGATCGTCAAATCGGCGGGAGTGGTTGCTTTCGCCATGAAAAGCTCCAAACAGATCGGAATAACAGGCACAGAACTATGTTTTACTTACATCAATGTCAATAGTACGCAAACGACTCAGCCCGGAAGAATCACGCGATGCCGCAATCGAAGCGGCGCGCGCCCTGCTGGTGGAAGCTGGTCCGCAGGCGGTCACGCTCAAGGCGGTCGCGGCGCGGATCGGGCGGACGCACGCCAATCTGCTCCACCATTTCGGCTCGGCGGCGGATTTGCAGAAGGCGCTGATCACGCATCTCGCCGACGCGATCACGGCGGAAATCGGCGCGGCGGCGAAGCGCGCGCGGCTGGGCGACGCCGATCCGCGCGAAGTGGTCGATCTCACCTTCGACGCCTTCGTCAACGGCGCGGGCGCGATGGCGGCGTGGATGATCTTGTCGGGCAATAACGACGCGCTCGATCCCGTGCTCAGCGCGATCCTCCGCCTGGTCGACGATCTTGCCGAGGATGAGGAAACCGGCAAGCAGATACACGAAGACACGCTGCAGCTCGTGCTGATGGCGATGGGCGACGCCTTGCTCGGCGGCGCGATGGCCAAGGGGCTGGGCTTGCCGCCCGAAGCCGCGCGGACGATCGCGACGCGGTCGCTGATGGCCTCGAAGGCGATCCTGCCGGTGTGAGGCGCTGACCTCCCACCGTTCGCCCTGAGCTTGTCGAAGGGCTGTCCTTCTTCCCTCGGCAGAAGGAACAGTGCTTCGACAGGCTCAGCACGAACGGGGATTGGTGCGACGGTGGCCGGGCGCGCTCTAGGCTCGCTTTAGCTGCGCTAAAGCGTTACACGCGCGCCATGCACTTCCTCGACCAAGCAAAGATCTTCGTCCGATCGGGCGCAGGCGGCCCCGGTGCCGTCAGCTTCCGGCGCGAAAAGTTCATCGAATATGGCGGCCCCGACGGCGGCAATGGCGGCAAGGGTGGCGACATCATCTTCGAAGCCGTTCCCGGCCTCAACACACTGATCGACTTTCGC
Organism: Sphingomonadales bacterium; assembly: GCA_027489365.1. Lineage (GTDB taxonomy): Bacteria > Pseudomonadota > Alphaproteobacteria > Sphingomonadales > Sphingomonadaceae > Sphingomonas. The sequence goes on along the minus strand of JAIXZV010000181.1, from coordinate 2,222 downwards.
TACACCCAGCATTTCCGCGCGCCACGCGGGCATGGCGGGTCGGGCTCGAACCGCACGGGTGCGGGCGGCGACGACCTCATCATCCGCGTCCCCGTCGGCACGCAAGTGCTGAGCGAGGACAAGGAAGAAGTCCTCGCCGATTTCACCGTCCCCGGCGAACGCGTCGTGTTCCTGCGCGGCGGCGATGGCGGACGCGGCAATGCGACCTACAAGACCTCGACCAACCGCGCGCCGCGCCAGCACGGCACCGGCTGGCCGTATCAGGAAATGTGGGTGTGGCTGCGCTTGAAACTGCTCGCCGATGCCGGGCTGGTCGGTCTACCCAATGCCGGTAAATCGACCTTCATCAACGCCGTGACCAATGCGCAGGCCAAGGTCGGCGCGTACCCCTTCACCACCGTGCGCCCGCAATTGGGCGTGGTGAGCCGTCACAATCGCGAATTCGTCGTCGCCGACATCCCCGGCCTGATCGAAGGTGCAGCCGATGGTGCCGGGATCGGCGACCGTTTCCTCGGCCATATCGAACGCTGCAAGGTGCTGCTGCATCTGGTCGACGCGACCGAAGAGGACCCGGTCGGCAATTACCGGATCGTCCGCGACGAGCTCGATGCTTACGGCGCGGGCCTGGTCGATAAGCCGCAAGTGATCGGCCTCAACAAGATCGACGCGCTCGATCCCACCGACGTGAAGAAGCTCGTCACCAAGCTGAAGCGCGCGAGCAAGTCCGATGTGCTGCCGATGTCCGGCGCGGGCGGCGCAGGGATCGAGGCTGTCGTCGACCGCCTGATCGAAGCGATCGGCCCGGCCGAAGGTGCCCCCGCGCGCGACGACGACACGCCACCGGGGGAATGGTCGCCGGTTTGAGGATCGTCCTTGGTGCGTCGCCGCTAAGGTGATATTCTCGCGGGATGCGCCACGATCCCGTTTATCGCCCGATCACCGCCGACGAATTCCTCGAAATGGATTTCGGGACGGACAAGCGATTCGAACTGCATCGCGGCGTCATCTACATGATGGCCGGCGGCACGGAGCCGCACGCCTGGGTACAACTCAACATCTTGAGCTGGCTACGCAGCAAATTGCGCGGAACGGGCTGCCGCCCTTACGGGCCGGACATGGCAATGCGGATCAGCGAGGTAGACATCCGCTATCCCGACATCAGCATCTATTGCGACCAGCCGCCGCGCGATGCGCTGACCCAGGCCAAATTGCTCGATAACCCGACCGTCGTGATCGAAATCCTCTCGCCGACCACCGCGATGTTCGACCAGGGCACGAAACTCGAAGAATATCAGGCGATCACCAGCGTGCGGACGATCGCCTTCGTCGATACGTCGAACGAAATGTGCCGCACCGTCGAGCGCGCCGACAAAGGCTGGTTCGATCAGATGTTCTCCGGCGAACGCGGCATTCCGATACCCGCGCTAAACCTCACCATCCCCCACGCCGAGATTTTCGCGCGCGATTAACGGTCATTGGCGCAAGCGCTCCCACACGCTAACGCGGGCGCAATGTCCGTCTTCGCCCCCCCATTCTCCGGTGCCGCCTGCCCGCGCCTGATCGTCAAGGTCGGATCGTCGCTGCTCGTCGCCGCCGATGGCACGGTCCGGCGTGACTGGCTGACCAGTCTCGTCGCCGACCTGGCCGATCGCGTCCGCGCGGGCCAGGAAATCGCCATCGTCTCCTCGGGCGCGATCGCGTTGGGTGCGCGCCGCTTGAAGCTCCCCAAGGGCGGGCGCGCCAGCCTGGAGGATGCGCAGGCCGCCGCCGCGACCGGGCAGATCGCGCTCTCGCAAGTCTGGGCCGAACTGCTCGGCGCCGAGGGCCTCACCGCCGCGCAAATGCTGGTGACGCTCGACGATTTAGAGGACCGCCGCCGCTATCTCAACGCCTCGGCGACGCTCGGGCGCTTGCTGTCGCTCGGCGTCGTGCCCGTCATCAACGAGAATGACAGCGTCGCCACCGCCGAAATCCGTTTCGGCGACAATGACCGCCTCGCCGCGCGTGTCGCCCAGGCAGCGGCTTGCGCGCGGTCATCAGGCCATAGATGTCATCGACCAGCGCGCGGAAATCCGGCTCCAGCCGGTTGCGCGGGTGGGGCAGCTCGACCCGGATTTCCGCCGCCACCCGACCGGGGTTGGAGGAGAAAACCAGGATGCGGTCGCACATCAGCACCGCCTCTTCGATGTTGTGCGTCACCATCAGGATCGACTTGATCGGGA
>JAIXZV010000366.1 GCA_027489365.1 Sphingomonadales bacterium | reverse complement strand
GCCGCCATTGCGCGTCATCGCGATGCGCACGTTGGTGGCGGTGCGGTTGCGATTGTCGGAGAGCGCCTCGATGATCAGCGAAACGCCGCCGGGGCCGAAGCCCTCGTAACGGATTTCCTCGTAATTCTCGGTGTCGCCCTTCGACGCCTTGTCGACCGCGCGCTGGATATTGTCCTTGGGCATCGACTGCGCCTTGGCGGCATTGATCGCCATGCGCAGGCGCGGGTTCATGTCGGGATCGGGCAAGCCCATCTTCGCCGCGACGGTGATTTCGCGGCTGAGCTTGGAAAACATGCCCGAGCGCTTCTTATCCTGAGCGCCCTTGCGGTACATGATGTTCTTATATTTGGAATGGCCTGCCATGTGTGGTCCTGAAAACTGCCGTTCGGGCTGAGCCTGTCGAAGCCCTGCCCTTCTCCTGCGGCTCAGTTAGAAGAAAGTGCAGTCCTTCGACAAGCTCAGGACGAACGGAGGGCGTCGCTCAGACGAGCCCGAGCGCCTGCTTGTAGGTCTCCAGCAGCATTTCCGCTTCGTCGCGGTGATGCTTTTCCATCTTCCGCAGGCGAACGATCTGGCGGATCGTCTTGACGTCGAAACCGGTCGATTTGGCCTCGCCGTACACGTCCTTGATGTCGTCGGCGATGCCCTTCTTTTCCTCTTCGAGCCGCTCGATGCGTTCGATCAGAAGGCGTAATTGGTCGGCGGCGATGATCTCGCTCACGGTAATGCTCCCCGCATATGAATCAGTGAAAGGCGGGCGCTTTAGGACAGCGAAGGCGCGCCGTCACGCATTCTTCGCGACGCTCTCCGCCATTTTCGCGAGCTGCTCCGGCGTGGCCTCGCTTTGGTGCTCGGCCTTCCACTGCGCATAGGGCATTCCGTAGACGATCTCGCGCGCGGCATCCTTCGATAGCGAGGCATCGGCCTCCTGCACCCAATCCGACAGGCAATTGCGGCAGAAGCCGGCCAGCCCCATCAGATCGACATTCTGCGCGTCATCGCGGTGGCGCAAATGCCGCACCAGCCGGCGGAAAGCGGCGGCGGCGACCGCATCATCGAGAGTATCCAAATCGGCCATGTCATCGCTCCGCAGTTGATCGCGCGGAGATAGGGGTTAGAGGCGGGCAGGTACAAGCTAGGACCTCCCCCATGACCAAAGCTTCCCCGACAAAGGCGTTCGCCCCCCGCTCGCGCAAGGTGCGGGTGTTGGCGACACTCGGCCCCGCCAGCAGCAGCCCCGAAATGATCGCCACGCTGTTCGAAGCGGGCGCCGATGCGTTCCGCGTCAATATGAGCCACGGCGACCAGCAATCGAAGGTCGCGGTGATTCAGGCGATCCGCGACCTGGAGGCGATCTATCGTCGCCCGACCACGATCCTGGCCGATCTGCAGGGGCCGAAGCTGCGCGTCGGCAAGTTCGAGGGCGGGCGGACGGTGCTCGAAAAGGGTGCGACCTTCACGCTCGACCGCGACACCACGCCGGGTGACGCCACCCGCGTCGAATTGCCGCACCGCGAGATTTTCGAGGCGATCGAAGTCGGCGCGCGGCTGCTGCTCGACGATGGCAAATTGGTGCTGCGCGTGACCGCGCATGACGCGACGACGATCGTGACCGAGGTCGTGGTCGGCGGCGCGCTGTCGAACAGCAAGGGGCTGAACGTACCCGACGTGGTGCTGCCGATGGCGGCGCTGACGAGCAAGGACCGCAGCGACCTCGCCTTCGCGGTCGACCAGGGGGTCGATTGGATCGCTCTGTCGTTCGTGCAGCGGCCGGAGGATCTGGCCGAGGCGCGGAAACTGATCGGCGGCAAGGCGGCGTTGCTCGCGAAGATCGAGAAACCGCAGGCGATCGACCGGCTCGAGGAAATCGTCGAGGCGTGCGATGGCGTGATGGTCGCGCGCGGCGATCTCGGCGTCGAACTGCCGCCGGAAAGCGTGCCGCCGCTGCAGAAGCGCATCATCGAAGTGTCGCGCCGTCTCGGCCGCCCGGTGGTGGTGGCGACGCAGATGCTCGAATCGATGATCACCAGCCCCTCCCCCACCCGCGCGGAGGTCTCCGACGTGGCGACCGCAATCTATGACGGGGCGGATGCGATCATGCTCTCGGCGGAGAGCGCGGCGGGTGCATGGCCGAGCGAATCGGTCGCGATGATGAATGCGATCGGCGAAGCGGTCGAACGCGACCCCTCGCACGGCGACCGCATCCACTTCACCGTGATCCGCTCCGACCCGACCACCGCGGATGCGCTGTCCGAGGCGGCCAAGAACATCGCCAAGACGGTCGATGCGGTGGCGATCGTGTGCTTCACCACTTCCGGCTCGACCGCGCGGCGCGTCGCGCGCGAGCGGCCGGGTGTGCCGCTGATGGTGCTGACCCCCAGCATCGAGACCGCGCGCCGCACCGGACTGCTATGGGGTGCCTATGCGATCCACACCAAGGACGTCGATTCGTTCGAGGAAATGGTCGCCAAGGCCAAGCGCATGGCGCTGCGCCACGGCCTCGCCAAAGCGGGCGACCGCGTGATCCTGATGGCGGGCGTACCGTTCAAGACGCCGGGATCGACCAACGTGCTGCACGTCGTGCGGATCGTCGGGGATGAGTTGAAGGGGTATGCGCACTGAAGGGGCGGCGTGCTTCCGCCCACTCGCTCACAAGTTCGCTAACATGCACCCGACCCCGAACCAGAACGGGGTAAATCGGCGGAATCCGGGGAGCGCACCACAAGCCGGTGAGGTCTATCGTTGATCGCCTAGCGCCGGCTTGAGGGGCAATTCATACTCGGGTGCGCCCGACGCACCAGAAAAATGGGCGCTCTTGGGTCTCCATGGGCCATCTTTGCAGACTCTGTCGTGGCACGGGTTGGTCCGCCGCGCTAAATCCTGCAATGCTTGAACAGAGGTTCACCGAACGAGGAATGAAGCTAACGCGATTTAGTACGGGGAGGCTGGCTCCGGCGCAGCGACATGAGGCTTGGCTCAACCGGGGCGGCCCGGGCATAGGCCGTCTGGTCGATACGCGCCCCGTCGGGGTCTTCGGTATGTGGAGCGAGCATCTGGCGCTCGGTACCGTCAATCTGAACTTCGGGGAAATGTCCGCGCAGCATTATGAACGGACCGCCGAGCGCTGCCGCCGCGACCAGGTGGACATGATCTCGATATGCCTGATGCTGGAAGGCGAGATGCGCGGCGAGGCCGGAGATAGAGATTTCATCGTCGGTCCGGGCGCCCTTGGTGTTATCGATCTGGCCAAGGCGGCGCGGCATCACTCCACGGCGAGCCGCACGGTCATGATCACCCTGCCCCGCGCTTTAGCCCTGACCCGTTTCGGTTGCCTACAAAACCTCCACGGTGCGGTGGCAGACGGCGGATCGACACGCCTCCTCCGCACCCATCTAAACGCGCTTCACCGCGAGGCTGGGCACGGGTTGGAGCCGACGGTAAGTCGACCCTTGGGCGAGTCCGTGTTGCACCTCCTTGAAGTCACGCTTGTGATGGCGAAGCGGGTGGAAAATGCCTCGGCCCAGGCCCGCGTCGCTGCGCTGAAACTGGCCGCCATTGATGAGATTCAGCGACGCTTGGACTGGGCAGGGCTAGACGCGGACTATCTTTGCGGGCGGCTAAAACTCTCCCGTACCGCCCTTTATCGGTTGTTCGCGCAGGACGGCGGGGTCCACGCGTACATCCGTCAGGTGCGACTGGAACAGGTCTACGCGGCCCTCGCGAATCCAGCCAATCAAGCCCGCGTCGGCGATCTGGCGGTGCGCTGGCATTTCAGCGACACCTCCCACCTCAGCCGCGCCTTCCGCGATGCCTATGGTCTTTCCCCCAACGACGTCCGCCGAGGGCACAAAAAAAGCTAGGCGATTTGTACCTGCATCCCGTCGGTTGGGATGCGCATGCAAACGACTTCCGTCCGGTGCCGCTAGGTAATCTTGCAGTTCGATCGCGGGACATGGGGGGAGCAGCACGGCCCAAACGATGGGCCCGCAGAGCTGCCCCACGTCAAAGCGACCACACCACCCTGCGATCCAAAGTTCGGGACAGTCGAATGAAATGTGACAAACAAAAGCGCGATGAAGCTATCTCAATCGCTGCCACCTCGATGAAGCGCCCGTGGAACCGACCGGTAATCATCGAGTCTGAAATGGAGTGTACCGAGAAGACGCCACGTCCCACCGAATTTAGAATGCTCGGTGGTACTGAGTTAGGCCCCTCCTGACGGGTAGCTAGAACATATCGCAAAGCAGACATCTCCTCCGCCAGCTTGACCTAGCCGAAGATGCCCAGCCGTTCGAAGTCGCCGCGCAACGCCGCCGCATCGGTGAACAGCACCGCGTGCATCCCCACACCCTGCGCGCCCGCGACATTGTCCTCGCGGTCGTCGATGAACACGCACTCCGCCGCCGCTAGACCGAAGCGGTCGAGCGCGAGGTGGTAGATGGCGGGGTCGGGTTTGGTCAGCAGTTCGTCGCCCGAGACGATGATGCCGCGGAAGCGATCGAACAGATCCGCCTCGCGTGCGCGGAACGGCGACCAGAATTCGCCCGAGAAATTGGTGATCGCGTAGAGCGGCACGCCCGCCGCATCGAGCTCCAGCACCAGATCGCGCATCCCCGGCAGCATGTCGCCAAGCTGTTCGGTAAAACGCGGCCCCCAGGCGGCGATCAACTCGGTGTGTTCGGGATAGGCGGCGATCAGCTCGGCCGAGGTCTCCGCGAACGGACGACCGGCGTCATGCTGGAAATGCCATTCCTTGGTCGCGACATCGCGCAGGAACGCATCGAGCGCCGGACCCGGTGGGGTCAGGCGCTCGTACAGGAACCTGGGATTCCAGTCGTACAGGACGTTGCCGACGTCGAAGACGACGGCGCGGGGTGAGGGAGTCATACCGCCGTCTCCGCTTGGGCCCGACACGGAAGTGAATTCCGTGTCGTCGGTCGGGTCGCTTACGCGCCCGCCGGCCGGGCTGGGCCCTAGTCGCGGATTAGCTGCGCTAATCCGCTGGCCTCAGCCCTGACGTGCCTTAAACCGACGATTGGTCTTGTTGATGATGTACGTACGCCCGCGACGACGGATCACGCGGTTATCGCGGTGACGGCCCTTGAGCGACTTCAGGGAATTGCGGATCTTCATGATCGATTCGCTTTGCAAATTCTGGAATGTGGAAAAGAGGGGCTGCGCATATGGTCGGCTTCCGGCTAAGTCAAGCCGAAGCACCCGTGAAAAGGCGCGGAACCCGCAGCCGGGTTCCAAGCGTTACACGCGTGCAACGGTTCCGCGATCAAGGGATAGAGTCATGAAGCGCAGTTTGGCATTGGCATTGGCAGCAACCACCGCTCTGGGCGCGTGCGCGACGACGCCGCGGGTCGCCCCGGTCGAGGTAGCGCGCTTCCATCTGGGTGCGCCGCTGGAGACGGGCACGCTGACGACCGAACCGATGCCGGGGGCCGGCGCGCCGGGGCTGGAATTTCGGTCCTATGCCGCTGCGGTCGAAACCGAGGCGCTCAAGAACGGCTTCACCATTCCGGCGAGCGGCACGACCGCGCAATATGTCGCGGTGGTCGGCTTCAGCCGCACCGCGCGGCAGGGTCCGCCCAGGAGCAGCGGGCTGACGATCGGCCTGGGCGGCGGCGGCTTCAGCGGCGGTAATGGTGGCGGCGTCGGTCTCGGCGGCGGCGTCTCGTTCCCGGTCGGCAAGCAGCGCTATCGCGAGATCGTCGTCACGCAGGAGACGGTCCAGATCCGCCGCCGCCGCGACGGCACGGTGATCTGGGAAGGCCGCGCCGAAACCAGTGCCGACAGCGCCGCACCCGATGCACAGACCGACCCGACCGCCGCGAAATTGGCGCGCGCGCTGTTCCAGGGCTTCCCCGGAGAATCGGGTCGCACTATCACGGTGAAATGACCCAGCCCCAAGCGCTCAGCATCAACGCCGCCTTCGACAGTGGCAATATCACGGTGATCGCGGTCAAGGACGACCGCATCACCTTGAATATCCGGCAGGATCACCTGTCGGATTTCTATCAGTGGTTCCACTTCCGGGTGGCCGGTGCGCGCGGGCGGACGCTGACCTTCCGCATCACCAATGCGAGCGGCTCGGCCTATCCGTCCGGCTGGCCGGGCTACAAGGTGCGCG
>JAIXZV010000078.1 GCA_027489365.1 Sphingomonadales bacterium | reverse complement strand
GATCGCACCGAGCGCGAGCGCCCGCACCAGCTTCATCCGCACCGCCAGCGCCGCGCCGATCGCGACGCCCGCCATGCTGCTCGGCAGCGCGACGAACCCGTCGGCGATCCCCATCGTGGTCAGGTCATACTGCTTGGCGATCTGCAGCGGCTTGGACAGCGCCAGCGTCAGCACGTCGCCCATCCGGTAGAAGGTTACGAAGGCGAGTAGCGGCAATACCCGATAGCGGTAGCGCCAGAAGATATCGACATACGGCCCCAGCATCGTCGAGCGTCGTGCCCAGGCGTTCGCGGGCAGATTGACGATCCGCGGGAGCATCACCGCCATGATGACGAACGGGAGCAGGCACAGCACGAGCACCGTCGTCGTGGCGTCGGTCTTCGCGCTGATCCCGATGGCGGCGGCGGCGCGCAACACGCCCGCTCCGACGGTGGCGACAATCAGCAGCGACGCGCCGAGGATCGCCGCGCTCGCGCCGAGGCCTGTCGCGAGTGCGGCGGCACGCTCCCCGCGATATGGGGCGGTGTCATCGGACGCGGGCTGGTAGTCGCTGCGCAGCCGCTGCGGGCGCATCATCGCCAGGATCGGCAGCGGTGCGAACGCTCCCGCCGCGATCACCAGATACGCGGCGGTCCAGTTCGCATGATCGGCAACGATCAGCGCTCCGCTGCCCGCAGCAACCATCGCGCTGCGATAGCCCCACAGGTTCGCGGCGGCGAGCGGCCCTTGGGTTTCGGGCGTGGGCGCCAGCTCGATCCGCCACGCATCGGCGGATACCTCCAGCGTGGTCGTCCAGAAGGCGAGCAACACCGCGAACAAGGCGGTCAGCGGCAGGCTGGTGTCGGCCGAGGTGAACGCCATCGCCACCATCGCGGCGAAGATGCCGAGCTGCGACAGCATGATCCAGCCGAGCCGCTTGCCGAAAAAGCGCCCGAAGCCCGGCACCGAAAAGCGATCGAGCAAAGGCGCCCAGACGAACTTGAACGTCGGCAGCAATTGCACCCAGCCGAAGAAACCGATCAGGACGAGATCGACGTCATGCTTGGCCAGCCGAGCCGACAGGATCGTCGAGAACATGTAATAGGGCAGGCCGGCCGAAAAGCCGAGCAACAGGTAGAGCGCGAACCGACTGCGGCTATGATCCGCAGCGTCGGTCAGTGGCACGGCCTCGGACGGCAAGGCGGGCGAAACGGCCGACATTGATACTGTTCCCCCCGCCGCCGATCCTGCTGGGTTATGCTGTTCTGCCTTGGCCGTCACGTCAATCGGGCGATGGCGGCTGGGCGGGCGCGTCGAGGCGGATTGGCGACGACGGATGCCGTCCGGCTATGGCTCATGCAACAGAAACTATGGCGCGATGCAACATTCCTGTTACTTAATGTTGCGGGGCCGCACGGCGGGGTGCGACAGGGGGGTTTTTGAAAATGCGTAACGCGATGTCGTACAAGTCGGCTTTGGTTTCCGGCACGGCTTTGGCCGCGCTGCTGTGTCTGACGCCTGGCCTCGCGTCGGCGCAGACCGGCGGTACGCCGTCCATCGCAAAATCCGAAAAGGCACCGGACGACGATTCACGCGACATTCTCGTCACCGGTTCACGCATCAAGCAGGACCCGAACAACAGCGCGTTGCCGCTGCAAATCATCACCACCAAGGATTTCAGCCGCGAAGGCATCAACAGCCCCGAACAGCTGATTTCGTTCCTCGCCGTCAACGGCAATGGCGCGGACAATCTCGCATCGAATTCCGACGTCGTCAGCGGTGCCGCGCGCGGTACGAATGGTCTGTCCGCAGCGAATTTGCGCGGGCAGGGGAGTGCATCGACGCTGGTCCTGCTCAACGGGCGGCGCGTCGCGGCGCACGGCCTGCAGGGGTCGGCAGTCGACGTGAACCAGATCCCGTTCGCGGCGATCGAGCGGGTCGAAGTGCTCAAGGACGGCGCATCGGCGATCTACGGCACCGACGCGGTCGGCGGCGTGATCAACTTCATCACCAAGACCAATTTCACCGGCATCGACGTGACCGGCTTCACCGACACGACCGAGCAGGGCGACAGCCAAATCTATCGTCTTTCGGGGACGGTCGGTTACGGCAAGCTCGACGAGCAGGGCTTCAACATCATGGGCTCGGTCAGCAAGAGCTGGAACGGCGCGCTGTTCGGCCAGGACCGCGATTTCGTGAACGGTAACCAGCCCAATCGCGGGCTGTCGATCGACACGCGCGGCACGCCGATCGCGACTGCCTTTGCGATCAACCCGACCGCAGCCAACGTTGGCATCACGCAGGGCGGCACGCTGCTCGGCGGCGCGAGTGGTGCGACGTCGCTGGCCGCCAATCCCGGCTTCTTCATTCCCGGCACCACCGTTCCGGCGCTCGGCGGCGTCAACCCGCTGCGTCTGCCCGGCGGCGCGGGTTGCGACTCGGTCGATGGCGGGCTGAACTACGATTCGGTGCTGTACAATACGCCCAATGCTGCGCTGGCCTGCGCGTGGGATACGGGCCGCGCGGCGACGCTGCAGCAGCCGATCCAGACGCTGACCTATTACGGTCGCGCCACCGCGAAGTTCGGCGGGCATCAAATCTACGCCGAGGTGACCGGGTCGGACGCGAAGTCGAGCAAGATCTTCTCGAACAACCAATACACTGCGAACAACACGTCGCTGCCGATCGCCTATCCGCTCAATGCCTTGACCGCGTCGACCTATAACGCGGTCTATAACAGCATCGTCGGCACGCTGCCGGCGGTTGCGGCCAATTATGGGAAGCCGATCGCGTTCCGGTTCCGTTGCGAGGCGTGCGGCCCGCGCGAATATCAAACCGAAACCAAGACGTTCCGCGCCGCGATCGGTGTCGACGGCCCGCTCTTCCCAGGTTGGGATTATCGCGCTGGCGGTTCCTATGCGAGCAGCACGGCAAGCTCGGTGCTCGGCTCGGGCTATCATTATCGCGGTGTCTTCGCGAGCGCGGCGTCCGCCGCTGCATCGGGTGTTGCGGGCGCGGTTGTCGGTGGTGCCGATCCGCGCGCGCCGACCGCGCCTGGTGCGACCGCGCCCGGCATCGTCGGGCTGTTCAACAGCGGCATTCTCAACCCCTTCTCGGTCGCGCAGTCGCCAGCCGCGCTGGCCGGGCTCGACGCGATTTCGGCCAAGGGCGTCCGGCTCTATGGCGGCAAATATGAAGTGCGCCAGTTCGACGCGTCGGTTTCCGGCAGCCTGTTCCGTCTGCCCGGCGGCATGGCGAAGGTGGCGGTCGGCGTCGATTACCGGCACGAGAGCTACAAGTTCGACGGATCGACCGCAGGGGCGCTGTCGTCGCCCGATATCTTCAACGTGGCATTCGACAATATCAACGCGCTGACCAAGGTGACGCGCGATGTGAAGGCGGCTTATGGCGAGGTTTCGCTGCCGATCTTCAGCCTCTTGGAGTTGAGTGCGGCGGCGCGTGTCGATGATTACACGGGCTTTGGATCGACCTTTAATCCCAAGTTCACCGCCAAGTTTCGCCCGATCTCCTGGATGATGTTCCGTGGATCGTACAACACCGGCTTCCGCGTGCCGACCTTCAACCAGATCTTCAACGGCGTGACGCAAACGCCCAATCCGGGTAACACGCTGACCGACCCGACAACGTGCCCGGCGGGATCGGTTGTCGGCTCGTCGCCCGGCTGCGCCGCGATTACGCCGGATTCGCTCAGCGGCGGCAATCTTACGCTTCGCCCCGAAACGTCGAAGCAGTTCAGCCTCGGCGCGGTGTTCCAGCCTTCGCGCCACTTCAGCGCATCGGCCGATTATTGGAACATCGCAGTGGACAATGTCATCGGCACGATCACGCTCCCGCAATTGCTCGCCAACATCAACGCCTTCCCGGACCGCATCACGCGTACCGCCGGCATCATTACGCTGGTCGATCTGCGCACCGGCAATTTCGGCTCGCGCCGCACGCAGGGCATCGATTTTACCGCACGCGGGGATGTCGATGCGTTGGGCGGTACCTTTGCCGCCGGGTTCGACGGGACGCTCCTGCTCGTCAAGCGCGAGAAACTGTTGCCTAATCTGGCCTACACCAACACGCTCGGTGTGTTCACGCTGGCGGGCGATCTGGGCCTGAAATTCAAATACAACGCCTTCGTCACCTATCAACGCGACGGCTTCGGCCTGACCTTCTCGCAAATCTACCGTAGCGGGTACAACAACTTCGCGTTGCCGCTCAGTGCGACGCGGCCCGATTACAATCCGCGTGTTAAGCCGTACATCCTCTACAACATGTCGGTGTCGAAACAGTTCACCCAGGGGCTGACGCTCACGGCCGGCGTCCGCAACATCTTCGACACAGATCCACCGTTCGCGATCACCTATGATTCGAACACCGGCGCTGGCAGCTCGTGGGAACCGCGCGTCGCCGATCCGCGCGGGCGCTCGTTCACGATCCAGGCCTCGGTCCGGCTCTGAGGACCAAGCTAGCACGGATTGGGCAAGGCATTTACGCTGAGAGTTGAGCCGAGGTATTGTTCGGCGGGGCGCCACCCGAGCCCCCGCCGATGCAATCATCAAGGCGAAGCGGCGCTTGCTTCACTTGCGTGGCGCAATTTCGCGACTGTCCGTGATTGGTGGTTAGCTGCCGTGATTCGATGCCTGCGTCGACCACGACTTGCGAATACTGTCGAACAGATAAAGCGATATCACTAGTAACGTGGCAAGTCGCAATGTCATGTTAAGTGGATGCCCGATTGAGGTTCGAACAGTAACTTTAATCGGAAAAAATAAATTCCAAGCGATCAAAGCGGTGATCGGGCCGAATATCGCGAGGGTAATCGCGCCGCTCCAAGAAAATCTAGTTGATAGATAAATACCAGACCATAAGACAAACTGCGACGTGGCGCTAAAAATATCAGTCATGGCATTCATCCTGAGGCAACATAAGCTACCCTAGCGTAATTTTCGATGTCCGCAATTAGGCGCTGTCAACCCGGTGGCTTTTCGGCACGATCGCTTTGGGCCTGTCTTCACATGGTGACTGCGCAGGCGACCGATGAATGGCGAAAGTTAGTGGAATGCAGACGTCGAGGCGTTAAGCGGCATCTGGACGTACGTGGCTGGGCGGGAAGCCGTCGGGCAGCTTCTATTTCGGGTGGCAGCACATCCGGCCATTCAATGCGGCTCCGATACGCTCCACACGCTTGTCATCGTAAATATGGAAGTCGTGCTTGCGGACGGTGCAGGGGTAGCGGACCCGCAATCATTGGCTGACAGATTGCACAGTCGGATAGCCCCCAAACATCCCAGACATGGCACGTATGAGGAGTCGCTCAGCGAAGAGGAGGAGCGTCCGGCAAAGGTTGCACCCTGTTGGCTCTGTAGGCGCGCGCTGGGCACGACCACCGTCTGGCAGGACCCCGTGCCCAAAAGCCGCGGAGGTCGCGATGTCGTGTCGGGCGTCGATGGCTGAAGGCGAAGTGGACCGGTTCAAAGGGTGGGTGAGCCATCGTATGGCGTTGCAGCTCGAAATTGGTG